>NZ_JAKFDS010000017.1:0-90787 GCF_036676055.1 Brevundimonas sp.
CGCGGCGCCGGATCGCCTTCGGAAACTGGCCGCACACGCGCTTCAGATCGGCGAAGACGCGGTAGCGCCCCTCGCTCTTGACCTGCTCGACGGCGGTCTGGAAGGCGGCCTTGTAGTCGTACATCAGGAGGAACCCCGGGGTGATCGGTCCTTCTCCTCCCACTGCGGTCCGCCCGCGTCACCTCCGGAAAACCCCTGACCGGAGGCGCCCTGACTCTTCCGGGGGCTGGTCTACCGGGCCAGAATGGTCATCCGGACCAGTTCCGAAAGGCTGCGAGCCTGCATCTTGGTCATGACGTTGGCGCGGTAGACCTCGACCGTGCGGGGACTGATTTCGAGATCGTAGGCGATCACCTTGTTGGCGCGGCCGGCGACCAGACCCTCGAGCACCTGCCGCTCGCGGGCCGACAGGGAGGCGAGACGCTCGACCACCTCGGCGTCCGGCCCTTCCCGCGCGGCGCTGCCGGCCTGGTCGGCGAGGGCCGAGCGGATCGAGGCGAGCAGGGCTTCGTCGTCGAACGGCTTTTCGATGAAGTCCTTGACCCCGGCCCGGACGGCCTCGATCGCCAGCGGCACGTCGGCGTGGCCGGTCATGACGATGACGGGATGGCGCACGCCCATTTCGGCCAGCCGCCGGACCATCTCCAGCCCGTTCATGTCGGGCATGCGCACGTCGGTGACGATACAGCCCGGGGCCAGGTTGTCGGCATGGGCCAGCAAGGCCGCGGCGGACTCATAGGTCCTCGAGACCAGATCCGCGGTGTCCAGAAGGAAGGCCAGTGAATCCCGGATCGCGGGATCGTCGTCGACCACGTGGACGATCGGCTCATTCGTCATCGTAGAGTTCCTCCTCGCCTACAGAACGCAGCGTAAAACAGAATCGGGTGCCGCCGCCGGGATTCGGCTCGACCCAGATGCGGCCGCCATGGGCCTCGATGATGGTGCGCGAGATCGACAGGCCGACGCCCATGCCCGTCCGTTTGGTGGTGACGAACGGCTGGAACAACTGGTCGGCGATGTCCGGGCTGATGCCGGAGCCGGTGTCCGCGACGGTGATCTGGGCATGGTCGTCGGCGACCGGGTCGAGGCGGACCTCGAGAATCTTGCGTTTGGATTCCTCCATCGCCTCGATCGCGTTGCGGATCAGGTTCAGCACGACCTGCTGGATCTGGACCTTGTCGGCCAGCACCAGGTCCACCTCGGGCGAGAACCGGAACAGCACCCGAACGCCGTGTTCCTTGGCCCCGACGAGCGCGAGGGCGCTCGCTTCCTCGATCAGCTTGGGCAGGCTTTCGACCCGCCGCTCCGCCTCGCCGCGGGCGACGAAATCGCGCAGGCGGCGGATGATGTCGCCAGCCCGCAGGGCCTGGTCGCCGGCCTTCTGAATCGCATCCTTCAGACGATCCCGGGCGATGGTCTCGGCGTCCAGCAGACGCAGCGAGCCCTTCAGGTAGTTGGCCATGGCCGACAGCGGCTGGTTCAGCTCGTGCGCCAGGGCGGAGGCCATCTCCCCCATGGCCGTCAGGCGCGAGATATGGACCAGTTCCGACTGCAGCTCCTGGAGCCGCTGTTCGGTCTGCTGCCGCTCGCTGAGGTCACGGACGAAGCCGGTGAAGAAGCGCTGGTCGCCGGAGATCATCTCGCCCACCGCCAGCTCCATCGGGAAGGTCGACCCGTCCTTGCGCTCGCCGACCACGACCCGGCCGACGCCGATGATGCGCCGCTCGCCGGTGGTCAGATAACGGTCGAGGTAGCCGTCATGCTGCTCACGGTAGGGTTCGGGCATCAGGACCCGCACGTTCTGGCCGATCACCTCTTCTGCGGCCCAGCCGAACAGGCGTTCGGCGGTGGGGCTGAAGGACTGGATGGTTCCCCGCTCGGCGATGACGACCATGGCGTCGGGCACGGTGGCGAGGATGGACTGCAGGTGCGCTTCGCGGGCCAGCAGGTCGCGGTGCACCGCCACCGAACGGGACCGCATGTTCTGGAAGGCTTCGCCCCCCGCCGTGATCACCCCGCCCAGCAGAAGGAAAACTCCCGCGCCGACCAGATCGCCGACCGCAAGAACGCCGGTCCACCAGGTGACATAAAGTCCGCAGGCGAGGCCCAGAACCGTCGCCAGGGCGCCGGGCGCTGCGCCCCCCAGGGCTGCGGCGGCGACGACGCCCGGCACGAAGAACAGCAGGGCCAGCCGGTCTTCCAGCAAGGGCGTCATCGCCAGCCGCGCGGCCAGCCCCGCCGCCGCGCCCAGCACCGCGACCGCAAGACCGTAGCCGGTATGGCGCGTGGCCAGCAGCCAGTCCCACGGCGTCCGGGTCTCGAGAGTCGTCCTGGGAATGATCGTCATCGCGCCTCCGCAACACCCCGTAGGTGAAACCCCCGAATTTCGCCAGTGGCGAGAGGTCGCTACTTCGTCGCCATCGGGCCGCTGGCCCCCCAGTTCAGTGTTTCAAGGACCCCGCCATGACCACCCCGCTCGTTGATCTGTCCGTCCACCACGCCCCGAAGGGCCTGTCCGACCGGACCGCCTGGGGCTTCGTCAAGGCGCTGCGTTTCTTCGCCGACACGTTTTTCGCGAAACGCTACGGCCACCGCGCCATCGTGCTGGAAACGGTCGCGGCGGTGCCCGGCATGGTCGGCGCGACGCTCAACCACCTAAAGGCGCTGCGCCGCATGAAGGACGACAACGGCTGGATCCGCACCCTGATGGACGAGGCCGAGAACGAGCGGATGCACCTGATGACCTTCATCGAGATCAGCCATCCGACCCTGTTCGAACGCTTCGTCGTGATCGCGGTGCAGTGGGTCTTCTACCTGTTCTTCTTCGGCCTCTACCTGATCTCGCCGAAGACGGCGCACCGGGTGGTCGGCTATTTCGAAGAAGAGGCGGTCGTCAGCTACACCCACTATCTGGCCGAGATCGACGAGGGCCGCAGCCCGAACGTCGCCGCCCCCGAGATCGCCAAACGCTACTGGAACCTGCCGGCCGACGCGACGCTGCGTGACGTGGTGCTGGTGGTGCGAGCGGACGAGGCCCACCACCGCGACGTCAACCACGGCTTCGCCAACGAACTGTGCGGCGCCGCGCCGATCGCCATCGCGCCGTGCCCGGAACACGTCGAACTGCAGCCCAACTGGAAGGCGGCGGCGTAACGACGAACACCAGACCGGATACCCGAATGTCGTCCCGCGCCCTCCCTGCCGCCTGGCGGACCCACGCCGAGCGCAACCTGCCTCGCTACACCAGCTATCCGACGGCGGTCGCCTTCGAGACCGCCGGGGGCGAGGCGGAGGCGCGGGCGTGGCTGGGGGCCACCCGCGCGGACCAGACCATCTCGGCCTATGTCCATGTGCCGTTCTGCAAGCGCCTGTGCTGGTATTGCGGCTGCCACACCAGCGTCTTCCACGAGTACGACCGGGTCCGGGCCTTCTTCCAGACCCTGATGCTTGAGGTCGATCTGTGGGCCGACGCGATCGGCCCGCACGCCGGCGCCGCCCATCTGCATTTCGGGGGCGGCAGTCCGAACGCCCTGTCGCCCGACGACTTTCGGGTCCTGGTGCGGCACATGGCCGACCGGTTCGCCCTGCGACCCGGCGCCGAGGTCGCGGCCGAGCTTGACCCCGGCATGCTGACCGAGGCCTTCATCGACGCCTGCGGCGAGGCCGGGGTGACCCGCGTCAGCCTCGGCGTCCAGACCTTCGACCCGGAGGTCCAGGCGAAGGTCAACCGCATCCAGCCCTTCGACATGGTCGCCGCCGCCAACGAGCGGCTGCGGAAGACCGGCGTGTCGGCGATCAATTTCGACCTGATGTACGGCCTGCCGGGCCAGACTCCGGAGAATGTGGCGGCGTCGACGGAGGCGGCCGTCACCCTGCGACCGGACCGGGTGGCGGTCTTCGGCTACGCCCACGTGCCGTGGATGAAGAAACACCAGGTGATGATCAAGGAGGCCGACCTCGCGGACGGGGACGGCCGCTGGGCCCAGGCCGAGGCGGCCGACGAAGCCCTCCGCGCGGCGGGCTACGTCCGTATCGGCCTGGATCACTACGCCCTGCCGGATGATCCATTGGCGGTCGCCGCGGCGTCCGGGACGCTGCGCCGCAACTTCCAGGGATACACCGACGATCCGGCGCCGGTGCTGGTCCCGATCGGCCCGTCGTCGATCGGGCGATTCGCCGAGGGTTTCGTTCAGAATGCGGGCGCGACCGATGTCTGGGGCCGCGAGGTCGAGGCGGGCCGGTTGCCGGTCGCACGCCGGCTGGCGGTCGACGCAGAGGACGAGCTGCGCGCGGCGGTGATCGAGCGGCTGATGTGCGACCTCACGGTCGATGTGGCCGAGGTCTGCCGGGCCCACGGCTTCGCCGATGCGACGCTGGACGCCTCGATTGTGGCCGCCGGGCGACTGCAGGCGGACGGGCTGTGCCGCGTCGAGGCCCGCCGCGTGACCATTCCGGCCGAGGCCCACCGCGTCATGCGCGTGGTCGCGGCCTGTTTCGACGCCCGCCTTCCCGTGGCCGCGAGCCGGCACGCCCGGGCTGTGTGACCCCCGGGACATCCCGCACTGGGGGAATCCCCGAGTTTGTCGGCGCACAACGTCCGGTCACCCTGAACCACGGATGGAAGCTTCAATTGGCCTGACCGGGGACACCCCGCGCGGCCGCAAGGATGACGCGAGATGACAACCAAGAGACTTTGGATCGTCCTCGCCCTGATCATGGCGACGTCGTTCGCCGTGTTGGGGATGATGGGACGGGAGATAAACCGGCAGGCGCCGCCCATACCGGCGCAGGTCGTGGACACCACCGGGGCGGTGCTGCTGACCCGGGAAGACATCCAGACCGGACAGCTGGCCTGGCAGTCGATGGGCGGCCAGCAGGTCGGCTCGATCTGGGGCCACGGCGGCTACGTCGCCCCGGACTGGTCCGCCGACCAGCTGCACCGCGAAACCATGGCCCTGCTGGAACTGTGGTCGCAGCGCGACTTCGGCCAGTCCTGGGCCAGCCTCGACGTCGAACGTCAGGCGGCGCTGAAGGCCCGGGTCAAGCGCGAGATGCGCACCAACACCTATGACCCGGCGACCGACACCATCACGGTCTCGACCGACCGGGCGGCCGCCATGCGCGAGGTGAAGGCGCACTATGTCGCCCTGCTGAGCGACGATCCCGCGCTGGAATCGCTGCGCGAGCAGTACGCCATCGCCAACAACGCCGTGCCGGACATCAGCCGCCGCAACCAGATCTCGGCCTTCTACTGGTGGGCCAGCTGGGGCGCGGGGACCGAACGTCCGAACGACGTCATCACCTACACCTCGAACTGGCCGCACGAGCCGCTGATCGACAACGTCCCGACCCCGGCCAATATCGTCTGGTCGGTGGCCAGCGTTCTGCTGCTGATCTTCGGCGTCGCCGCCCTGGTCTTCTGGCACGCGCGCCAGCCGAAGGAAGAGCACCTGGAGCCGCCCTCGGGCGATCCCCTGTTCGGCATGAAGCCGACGCCTTCGATGAAGGCCGCCGGCAAGTATTTCCTGACCGTGATCGCCCTGTTCCTGCTGCAGGTCGGGCTCGGCGCCGTCACCGCCCACTATTCGGTGGAGGGCCATGACTTCTACGGCATTCCGATCTCGGAATGGATTCCCTACGCCGTGACCCGCACCTGGCACACCCAGCTGGCGGTGTTCTGGATCGCCACGGCCTGGCTGGGCACGGGCCTCTACATCGCCCCGATCGTCTCCGGGAAGGAACCGCGGTTCCAGGCCCTCGGCGTCAACGTCCTGTGGGTCGCTCTCGTCGTCGTCGTGCTGGGCTCGATGGCCGGCGAATGGTTCGGCGTGCAGCAGATCTTCGACCTCGACACCAACTGGTGGTTTGGTCATCAGGGCTGGGAATACATCGACCTCGGCCGCTTCTGGCAGAGCCTGCTGTTCGTGGGCCTGATCCTGTGGCTGGTGCTGGTGACCCGCGCCCTGTGGCCGGCCCTGAGGGAGAAGTCCCAGGCCAAGCCGGTGCTGGTGATCCTGTTCCTGTCCACCGTCGCTATCGCCCTGTTCTATGCGGCCGGCTTCATGTGGGGCAAACACACCCACATCAGCATGGTCGAGTACTGGCGCTGGTGGGTGGTCCATCTGTGGGTCGAGGGCTTCTTCGAAGTGTTCGCCACCGCGGTGATCAGCCTGCTGTTCGTCCGCCTCGGACTGGTCCGGGCCCAGATCGCCAACGTCGCGGTCGTGTTCGGCACCATCGTCTTCATGACCGGCGGGGTGCTGGGCACGGCGCACCACTGGTATTTCGCCGGCACGCCCACCTCGGTGATGGCCATCGGCTCGGTGTTCTCGGCCCTTGAGGTCGTGCCGCTGGCCCTGGTCGGCTTCGAGGCCTTCGAGAACTGGCGGCATACGAAGGCCGCCCCGTGGGTCAAGGCCTACAAGTGGCCGATCCTGTTCTTCGTCTCGGTCGGCTTCTGGAACCTGCTCGGCGCCGGCGTCTTCGGCTTCATGATCAACCCGCCGCTGGCCCTCTATTACATCCAGGGCCTGAACACGACGGCGACCCACGCCCACGCGGCCCTGTTCGGGGTCTACGGGATGCTGGGGATCGGCCTGCTGCTGTTCTGCTTCCGCAGCCTGGCCCGCCGTGAGGCCTGGAGCGACAAGCTGCTGGCCTGGACGTTCTGGCTGCTGAACATCGGCCTGGCGATGATGCTGTTCCTGTCGCTGCTGCCGATCGGCGTGGTGCAGGCCTTCGCCAGCATCGAGCACGGCATGTGGTTCGCGCGGTCTCCGGCGGTGCTGCACTCGCCGCTGGTCCAGACCCTGGTGTGGATGCGTGTCCCGGGCGACGTGGTGTTCGGGGCGGGGGCCGTCACCTTGGCGATCTTCGCTGCGCGGCTGGTGATCGGGGGGCTCAAGCCGAGGCCCGTCGGGGAACCTGCGGCCGAGCCGGCGGTGCTGCCGGCGGAGTAGCCGGCCGCCAGCGTCGGGGGCGGGGAGGGGTTCGCCTCTCCCCGCCCTTTCTTTTTTCCAGAGGATAGTTCTTCCGTGGCCACGACCGCCCAGTCCATCCGGCAGTACGCCGGTCCGCCCCTGTTCAGCTTCGGCTTCAGGCCTTTCTTCCTGTTCTCGGCCGTGTGGGCCGCCGTCGCCGTGCCGGTCTGGGTGGCGTCCATGACGCTGGGCGACGGGACCGTCGGGAGCATGGACGGCCGGTTGTGGCACATCCACGAGATGCTGTTCGGCTACCTGGCGGGGGTTATCGCCGGCTTCCTGCTGACGGCCGTGCCCAACTGGACCGGCCGCCTGCCGGTGACGGGCGGCAAGCTGGTCGGCCTGTTCGCCCTTTGGCTCGCGGGCCGGGCGGCGGGCTTCCTGCCGGCGTCGATGGCCGTTCCCGCCGCGGTGATCGACAGCGCCTTTCTGGTGGTGTTCGCCGCCCTGGTCTGGCGCGAGGTGCTGGCGGCGAAGAACCGGCGCAACCTGCCGGTCTGCCTGATGGTGTCGGTGCTGGCGGCGGCCAACATCGCCTTCCATCTGCGGAACCAGATCCCGCTGTTCGGCCCGGGCGCCGAGCGGGCCGCGGTGGCGGTCATCACCGGCCTGATCGCCCTGATCGGCGGGCGGGTGACGCCCAGCTTCACCCAGAACTGGACCCAGGCCCACGGGATCGCCAGGGGACCGACCGCCTTCAATCGTTTCGACGCCGGGGTGCTCGCGCTCACCGCCGTGGCGCTGGTCGCCTGGGTGGCGGCGCCCTGGGCGTCGCTGACCGGCGCGGTCATGGTCCTCGCCGGGGCGGCCAATCTGCTCCGGCTGGCGCGCTGGCGCGGCTGGCTGGCGCGGCGGGAGGCGCTGGTCTGGATTCTCCACGCCGGCTACGCCTGGCTGGGCGTGGGGGTGGTCCTGCTCGGACTGGCCGCGCTGGCTCCCGACGCCGTACCGTTTACGGCCGGCGTCCACGCCCTGACCACCGGAGCCATGGGGGTCGAGACCCTCGCCATGATGACGCGGGCCACCCGGGGGCATACCGGGCGACCACGTGTCGCTGACCGTGCGACGACCGCCATCTATCTGCTGATCCTGTCGGCGGCGGTGGTCCGGGTGTCGGCGCCGTTCCTGACGGAATGGACTATCGCCCTGCTGACGGTGTCGGCGACGCTCTGGGCGCTGGCCTTCGCGGGCTTCGTGACTGTCTACGGGCCCATGCTGTGGAGGCGGTCGCTGTGACTTTGCGCGCGCGCAAGGCGGCCGTCGCGGGTTCATGGGACGACTCCGGCATGATCCATCCAGCGCTCCATGGCTGCGACGACCGGCCGTGTCCGACGGACCTCTGCTGCTACGGGGAGTGCCAATGCTCGCCCTCGCAGCCGGGCGACCGGCGGGGGGCGCTTCGGGCGCTGGGCCTCGCCGCGACGGCGCTGGGCATGGCGGGCGTGGTTTTGCCCATCGTGCCGGCCACTCCCTTCCTGCTGATCGCGGTCTGGGCCTTCGCCCGGTCTTCGCCGCGGCTTGAGACCTGGCTGCGCGCCCATCCCCGGCTCGGGCCGCCTCTGAGGGCTTGGGAGGAGCGTCGCGCCATCCCGCGCGGGGCCAAGGCGGTCGCCCTCGGCTCCCTGCCGCTCAGCGGCCTGATGATCCACGCCGCCGGGGCCGGTCTGGCCGTCACCGCCGCCGCCGGACTGGCGCTGGCCTGTGTGGGCGGCTGGATCCTGACCCGCCCGTCCTGAGCGCGCCCCGTCGATACTCCCCAGGAGATTCCATGAGCCTGTCCCCCGCCGCCGTGGTCGCCGGCGCCTATTTTCCCGGTCCCCGCTCGGAGAACGAGACCTGGGTTCGGGGCGAGTTCCAGGCGGTGCTGGATCAGTGGTTCGACTGGCGCAAACACCTGTTCGCCGACGACCCCTGCCTGGTCGGGCCCGCCGATCGGCTGTCGCCCGGACGGCTGGAGCGGAGGGAGATCCTGTCCCGCGAACTGGCCGAGCTATGCGAGGCCCTGACCGCCGAGACCCCGACCTATACGCCCCGCTACATCGGCCATATGAAGGCGGAGGTGTCGCTGCCGGCGCTGCTGGGCTGGCTGGCGGCGATGCTGCACAATCCGAACAACACCTCGCGTGAAGCCAGCAAGGTCGGCACGGTGATCGAGGCCGAGGCCATCGCCATGCTGGCGACCATGGTCGGCTACGACCCGGCGAAGGCCGAGGGGCATTTCACTTCCGGCGGCACGGTGGCCAATTTCGAGGCGGTGTGGCGCGCCCGCTATCGGCTCGACCACTGGCTCAGCCTCGGCCTGCACATCGCCGAGACGACCGGCGAACCCCTCGACGTCTTCGCCTCGGCCCATATGGGCTGGGACCGGTTCCGTGCGCTGTGGGCCGAACACGGTCTGACCGACGCGGTCCTGCGCCGCTGCAGCGCCGCGGTCGGCGTGCCCGCCGATGTCTGGCGCCGGATCAGCCGCGCCGCCGGACGGGACTATATGGGGCCGGTGATGCTGGTTCCCGGCAACAAGCATTATTCCTGGTCCAAGGCAGCCAACCTGTTCGGGCTGGGCGAGGAGTCGCTGTGGGCCGTGGGGCTGGACGCCGACGGGCGTCTCGACGTCGACGATCTTGAGCGACTGATGCAGCGGGCCGAGGCCGAGGGGCGGCCGGTGCTGATGGCGGTCGGCGTGGCCGGCACCACCGAGACGGGCGAGATCGACCCGATCGACGTCCTGCATGACCGTCTGGAACGTTGGGAAAGCGAACGGGGCCTGCATGTCTGGCGGCACGTCGACGCGGCCTATGGCGGCTTCCTGTGCGCGATTCTCGGCGGGCCGGACGAGGCTGTGCTGACACCCGCCAGCGCCGCGGCGCTGCGGGCGATCGGCCGGGCGGACTCGGTGACCATCGACCCGCACAAGCTGGGCTATGTGCCGTACGCTTGCGGGGCCTTCCTGACGCGGGACACGGCCCGCTATGCGGTTTCGGCTTTCGACGCCCCCTATCTGGACCGGCCCGAGCTGGGCGACGGCAAATGGTCGTCGACGCTGGAAGGGTCGCGATCGGCGGCCGGGGCGGCGGCGGTCTGGCTGAGCGGACGGACCATCGGTTTTGGCCCGGACGGCATGGGGGCGCTGCTGGCCGAGACGGTGCGGGCCCGCCAGGCGTTCGAGGCCGCGCTCGGCGAGGCCGTTCCGGAGGTTCGCTTCCTCGAACCTGCCGACGCCAACATCGTCTGCTTCTCCCTCGCCGCGCCGGGCGAGAGCCTGTCCAGCGCCAACAGGCGCACCGCGGCCCTGTTCGAGCGCATCCACCAGTCGCCGGAGTTCTCGGTCTCCAAGACCACCCTGGGAGCGGACTACGCCTCGGTCATCGCGCGCCACGTCAGTGGCTTCGGGGGCGCCATCGACGCCCCGGGCATGGTGCTGGTCCGCTGCGTCTTCATGAACCCCTACTGGGCCGCGCCCGAGTACCGGGCCGCCCTGATCCCGTCGTTCATCGCCCTGGTCCGTGAAGGTCTCGGCCGGGACCTCGAGGCGGCCTGAGGCCGCGCGGCGCGGGCCTCCGAGACCGAAACGACCGCCGGAGCCGGTCTTTCGGCCTACGTAGGAACCCTATGCGGGAATGCCCGGAGGCCGCGAGGTGAAGCCATGGAGGCGACTTATATAATTGAAATTGCACAAGATTGTTTCCCAGCTCGGTGGTCCGCCTGCGGCATGTCGGCCCGGGGTCCCGGAAGGTTGTGCCCGCGCAATGTCTCGCGCCAGGCGGGCTCCTAGACCCTTCCCATCGGGGCCGAGCAAGCGCCCACGGGGACTGAACATGAAACTGATCGCTCTTCTCACCAGCGCCGCCGTCCTGGCTATGGCCGCTACGGCTCCAGGAGTCGTTTTCGCCCAAGAGGCCGAAGCCGCCGCGCCGGCCGCGGCCGTCAACATCATCCGCAGCGCCACCGACCTGCCTGCCCCGCTGACCGCCAACAGCCCGCGCCACCATGTGGTCGGTCTGGAGACCACCGAGGTGATCGGCCAGCTGGAGGACGGCACCAGCTACACCTACTGGACCTACAACAATAAGGTCCCCGGGCCCTTCGTCCGGGTCCGTGTCGGCGACACGGTCGAGGTCAACATGACCAACGCCGCCAGCAGCGTGATGATGCACAACGTCGACTTCCACGCCGTGACCGGCCCCGGCGGAGGGGCGGCGGCGACCAACGCCAACCCTGGCGAATCCAAGTCCTTCACCTTCAGGGCGCTGCAACCCGGTCTGTACGTCTACCACTGCGCCACGCCGATGGTGGCCCAGCACATCGCCAACGGCATGTACGGCCTGATCCTGGTCGAGCCGGAGGGCGGACTGCCGGCGGTGGATCACGAATTCTATGTGATGCAGGGCGAACTCTACACCGAGGAAGAGCAGGGCACGCCGGGCCTGCTGACCGAGAGCGTCGAAAAGCTGCTCAATGAACAGCCGACCTATTACGTCATGAACGGCGCCTTCAAGGCCCTGACCGGGGACAACGCCCTCAAGGCCGAGGTCGGCGATACGGCCCGCATCTACTTCGGCGTCGGCGGCCCGAACAAGATCTCCAGCTTCCACGTCATCGGCGAGATTTTCGACAAGGTGTATCGCGACGCTTCGTTGACCAGCCCTCCGATCACCGATGTGCAGACGGTGCTGGTGCCTCCGGGCGGCGCGACGGTGGTGGACCTGAAGTTCGAGGTGCCCGGCAGCTACATCATGGTCGATCACGCCCTGAGCCGGGTCGACCGCGGCGCCGCCGGCATCATCGAGGTCACCGGACCGCAGAACCCGGACATCTTCCGCGGCGCTCCGGAAGCCCACAACCACATGGAACACTAGCCGCCAGTCTGGTGTGCGAACTGCGGCCGTCGGGGAGATCTCCGGCGGCCGCCTTTTTTTGAGCTGGAGAGATCCCATGCCCATCAAGCCCTCAGCGGCGCTGGCCCTGATGCTGGTTGCGACGCCGACCGCCGCCGCCGCGCAGACGGCCGAGGCCGACGCCCGCGTGCTGGTCGAGACCCGACTGCGCAGCGAGACGGTCGAACAGGCGGGCTTCATGGAGCGGGCTCACGCCCTGACCCTGAGGACGCGACTGGGCTGGCGTTCGCCCACGGCGCGTGGGCTGCAGCTGCTGGTCGAAGGGGAGGGCGTGGCGGTGCTGGATGACCGCTACTCCGCGCCGGTCGACCCGGTTCCCGGCCGTCCGGCTGTGGCGGACGGCGAGACCCTGGAGCTGAATCGCGCGCAGGTCCGCTGGACCGGCGCGCCGGGCACGGAGGTCACCGTCGGGCGGCAGCGGCTGATCGTAGGCAACGGCCGGTTCGTCGGAAATTCCGCATGGCGCCAGAACGAACAGACTTTCGACGCCGTTCGGGTCGTCAGCACGGCGCTGAAACCGGTGACCCTGACCTGGGTCTTCGCGGACCGGGTCCAGCGCCCGCTCGGCCACGAACACGTCCAGGGGGTCTGGCGGGGCGACATCCACCTGCTGCAGGTCGAGACGGATACGCCCGTCGGCCGGCTGAGCGGTTTCGGCCTCGCCATCGATCTGGACAATGCGCCCGCCGGGTCCTCGACCACGGTCGGGGCGCGGCTGGCCGGGTCGCGTCCGATAGCCGGCGACCTGTCGCTGACCTGGGCCGGCGAATATGCGGTGCAGTCCGACAATGGCGCCAACCCGGCAGATTATTCGCTGGATTTCCAGGCGATGGCCGTCGGGGTGCAGACGCCGCGCTGGTCCGCCGGTCTGGGCTATGAGCGGTTCGACGGGGACGGGGTCTCGGGCTTCCAGACGCCGCTGGGCACGGGTCACGGCTTCCTCGGCTGGTCAGACGTCATCACGACGACGCCGGCGTTCGGCGTCCGCGACCTGTTCCTGCGCGGCCATGTCGGGGTCCCGGCGTGGGGTCGCACGCTTCGCCTGACCGCCGAGGCGCATGCCTTCCACGACGCCGACGGCGCCTTCGACCTGGGCCGGGAGCTGGACCTGTCGGCCGCCCTGCCCATCGACGCCCATTGGTCGGTGGAACTAAAGGCGGCGCATTTTGACGGCGACCATCCCGCGTTCGGGGACGCCGACAAGGGCTGGCTGATCCTCGAATATCGCTACTGACGGAGGGGACGTGGCCGTCCCCTCCGGTTCAGCCTAGCCGCATTTCGAATAGCCGCACTCGAAACAGGTGTCGCAGCCTTCCTTGCGCACCAGGCCGGGCGTCCCGCAGCGCGGGCAGCAGGCTTTGGACCCCGCCGTGGCTGTCGCCGCGGGGGGCGGAGCGGCGCCCTCGGGCTCATGCTCAGCGCAGGCGGCTGCGTCCCGGGCCAGGTGGCGCTCGATCACCCCGCCGATCGCCGCCAGCAGGGACGGCACATAGCGGCCGTTCAGCCAGCCGCCGCCGCGCGGGTCGAATACCGCTTTCAACTCGTCCGCGACGAAGGAGACGTCGCCGCCGCGCCGGAACACGGCCGAGATCATCCGCGTCAGGCCCAGGGTCCAGGCGTAGTGCTCCATGTTCTTGGAGTTGACGAAGATTTCGAACGGGCGCGGGCCGTCCGGACCGTCGACGTCATTGAGGGTGACGTAGACGGCGTGCGGGCTGTCCGGCCATTTGATCTTGTAGGTCGAGCCGGTCAGGGCCTCGGGCCGCGGGCTCAGGCGGATTTCGGTGGGAGGCGGTGGGGCGGGCGTGGCGGCCGGCGTGGCCGACAGCACCGAGCCGGTGACCGCGTTGGGCCGATAGGTCGTCAGACCCTTGCAGCCCAGCCGCCAGCCCTCGACGTAGACGTCTGCGAAATCGTCGAAAGCGATGTCCTCGGGGCAGTTGACGGTCTTGGAGATCGAGCTGTCGACCATCTGCTGCGCCGCGGCCTGCATGCGCAGGTGCTGGGCCGGGGTCAGGGTCTGGGCGGTGACGAAGGAATCCGCGGGGGGCGGAGCGTCGCCATGCAGCCGCTTCCAGACGGTCAGGGCGTAGTCCTCGACCGCCTCCTCGCGCTTCGAGCCGTCGGGCTGCAGCACCTTGCGGGTGTAGGCGAAAGCGAACACCGGCTCGACGCCCGACGAGACGTTGCCGGCCATCAGCGAGGTGGTGCCGGTCGGGGCGATCGAGGTCAGGCAGCCGTTGCGCAGGCCGTGCCGGGCGATCAGGGCCCGGGTCTCCTCGTCGAGCTCCAGCAGGTTGGGCCGGTCCAGCACCGAGGGATCGTAGAGCGGGTAGGGGCCCTTCTCGCCCGCCAGTTCGGCCGAGGCGCGATAGGCCTCGCGCTTGATGACGCCCAGCCAGCGCCGGGTCAGGTCCGCCGCCTCCTCCTCGCCATAGGGGACGCCGCAGAACACAAGGGCGTCGGCGAGGCCGGTGACGCCGAGGCCCAGCCGTCGCTTGGCCCGCGCCTCCCCGGCCTGGGCCTCCAGCGGGAAGCGCGAGACGTCGATGACGTTGTCGAGGAAGCGGATGGCGACGCGCGTCAGCTCGCCCAGCCGCTCCTCGTCGAGGCTCGCCCCGGGCTCGAACGGATTGTTGACCAGCCGCGCCAGATTGATCGACCCCAGCAGGCAGGCGCCGTAGGGCGGCAGCATCTGTTCGCCGCACGGGTTGCTGGCGGAAATGGTCTCGACGCCGGCGAGGTTGTTTCGCTCGTTGACCCGGTCGATGAAGATCACGCCCGGTTCGGCGACGTCATAGGTGGCCTGCATCAGCCGGGCCCACAGGTCGCGCGCCGGCACGGTCCGGTACGTCTCGCCGGCAAACGTCAGCGGCCAGTCAGTCCCGGCTTCAAGGGCCCGCATGAAGGCGTCGGGGACCAGCACCGAGACATTGAAATTCCGCAGCCGGGCCGGGTCGCGCTTCGCGTCGATGAAGGCCTCGATGTCCGGGTGGTCGATGCGCAGACAGCCCATCATGGCGCCGCGACGCTGGCCGGCCGACAGGATGGTGCGGCACATGGAATCCCACACGTCCATGAAGCTGAGCGGGCCGGAGGCGTCGGCGCCGACGCCTTTCACCGGCGCGCCCGACGGACGGATGGTCGAGAAGTCCATGCCGACGCCGCCGCCCTGCTGCATGGTCACGGCGGCCTCGCGCACGGCCTCGAAGATGCCGTTCAGGTCGTCGGGCACCGTGCCCATGACAAAGCAGTTGAACAGGGTCACGGCGCGGCCGGTGCCGGCCCCGGCCATGATCCGCCCGGCGGGCAGGAACTGGAAGTCGGACAGGGTTTCGGCGAACCGCTCGCGCCAGTGACGCCTCAGCTTCGGCGTCTCGGCCTCGGCGATGGCCGCCGCCACCCGGGCCCAGGTCTGTTCGACCGTATCGTCGCCGACGCCCTCCGCCGGGCTGAAGCGATATTTGCTGGACCAGATGTCGGCCGCGAGCGGGTTGTCGAACGCCATGAGCAGTCTCCTTCCCGCCGGAGAGTCGCCGATTCCGCCGGCGCGCGGATTGTCCCGGCGCAACGACGGGAGGGAAGAGGCCGCTCATTCGGTGCGCGTCACGGAGAGATGAGTCCATGCGACCGCAGCCCGAGCGCCTCGATCTGATTCCCGCCGCCGATCCGGGCGCCCTGCGGCGCTGGGGCGTGTCGGATTGCGAGCGGATCGACCGTCGCGCCCTGTACGACAGTCTCGCGCGCCTGCAGCACGACGAAGCCGCACCGCCCTCCGACGCCACCCGGCTGGTTCGCCATATCCGGGACCGGTATCACCATGCCCTGGTGGACGTGATCGGGGATGCGATCGCCCTGGCGACGGCTTGCGAGACGGCGCACAGCGGCGACGACCTCTGGCCGCACGGCCTGTCCGATCACCTGATCGAGATTCTGGAGGCGGTCGAGCACCACCAGCAGCGCGAGGACGCCGTGGTCTTTCCGATGCTGCTGGCCGGCGGGCCGGGGGCGGCGGAGGCTGTGAGGATGATGGAAGCCGAGCACGCCGGGATTCATGCGAACCTCGACCGCGTGCTCGCCCTGACCCAGGGTTTTCAGGCTCCGCCCGAGGCCTGCGCCAGCTGGCGGGTGCTGTATGTCCTGTGCTGCAAGATCGACGTCGATATCCGGGAGCAGACGAGGCTGGAAGAACGCGAGCTCTTTTCGCGCAGCATCCGGGAATCTACGGAGGGTTGTGTTTGTTCGACCGCAACGTTCGCCTGAAGGCGAAGACTAGAACGAGGCCATGTCGCGAACCTCTCGCGCATCAACCTTGAAAGTCCAGGTCATGTTCCGGAAACTTCTCCCCATCGTCTGCGCCAGTGCGGCGCTGATCGCCGCAGGTCAGGCCGCGGCGGCCGAACATACGGTGCAGATGCTCAACCGCGGTCCCGGCGGGGCCATGGTCTTCTCTCCCGCCGTCGTGCAGGCCCGTCCCGGCGACACCATCCGCTTCGTGCCCACCGACCCGGGCCACAACGCCGAAACGATCGCCGGGATGATCCCCGCCGGTGCGACGGTCCAGCGGGGCCCGATGGGCCGTGAGTTCGTCCTGCGCGTGACCCAGCCGGGGGTCTATGGCGTGAAGTGCGCGCCGCACTACAGCATGGGCATGGTCGGACTGATCCAGGTCGGGCCCGCCGGATCGAACGTGGACGCTGTGCGCACCGCTGTCGCGCGGACCCCGCCGGTCGCCCGCCGGCGCTTCACCGAGATGCTGACGCGGATTCGCTGATCGGGTCCGATGAGGATGGGGGCCGGCCGTCACGGGCCGGCCTTCATGCGATGGATACAGGCCGCCGACGATCAGCCGACGCCGGTTTCCGCCAGTTGCGAGAGGGCGCGCGGGTCCCGCACGACGATCCGGCGGCGGGCGCTTCCCGTCACGCCGCGCTGGTCCAGCGCCGCCAGGGTGCGGCTGACCGTATGCAGGGTCGACCCGGCCATCTCGGCGAGATCCTGACGGGTGATGGGGAAGTCGATTTCGACGCCTGCACTGGTGGGGCGTCCGGCCTTCTCCATCAGCCGCAGCAGGGTGCGCGCGATGCGCTGCTCCACCCGCTCGCCCGTCAGTTCGCCCATCCGGCTCTGGAGATCCATCAGGCGCGCGCCGGCGGCCGCGGTCGAGCGCAGTCCGATCTCGGGGTGTTGCCGGATCAGCTGGCGCAGGGCGGGGATGGTCCACCAGATCTCCACGCTGTCGACGACGGCGACCGCGTCGGCGGGAAAGGCCTGGTTCATCAGGGCGGCGACGGTGCCGTACATCTCGCCCGGCCCGATGAAGCGCAGAACCGCCTGGGCGCCATCGGCCTTGGTCTGGACGATCTTGACCCGTCCCTCCAGCAGGCTGTGGCCGCTGACGCCGGGGTCGCCCTGGGCGAAGACGCGGGTCCCCGCCGACAGGCGCCGAACCGAGCCGGCGGCGACGACGGCCTGAAGCGCGTCGGGAGCCAGACCGGCGAACATCTCCGAACGCCTCAGGATCTCGATGTCAAAGGCGATGGGCATGGGGCGTGTCTTCGCGCCGACGGCAGCGACGGCCATCGAAGCAGAGACGCCCGCGCCGCCGCCGTCGACTCCGGAAAACCCCCTAGGGGGCACTCCCGAATATCGGCGGGGAGGGGGCGGGCTCTAGTGTGCCGGCTCAAGTTGACCGGACCCCTTTTCAATGCCCGCCCTCCGCATCTGCGAAATCACGGAACAGCCGATCGCCATCCCTCGTGCGGAGTCGGCGGACTGCCATTTGTGCGCCGTCTTCGCCAACGCGTCGGCGGCCCCCCGGTCGCCCTTCGCGCCGGGCGAGCAGCTGTTTCGCCAGGGGGATGCGGTTCGCCTGGTCTATCGCGTGCTGAAGGGGGCGGTGGTCAGCTACCGGCTTCTCAGCGACGGCCGTCGTCAGGTCACCGGCTTCCATCTGCCCGGGGATTTTGTCGGACTGGAAGCGGGCGTCGAGCATTCGAACACGGCGGAGGCCCTGAGCACGGTCCACGCCACGGCGATAGAGCGCGCGGAGCTTGCGGAGCGCGCCGCCACCGACATCGGTCTGGCGCGGGCCCTGTGGCAGGTCACGGTCCGGGCCGTCCAGCGGAGCGAGGATCACGCCCTGATCCTGGCCCGTCAGGCCGCCACCGAACGCGTCGTCGCCTTTCTGCTGGACTTCGCCGAACGGCTGGGACACCCGGAGTTCATCGATCTTCCGATGACGCGGCAGGACATCGCCGACCATGTCGGCCTCACCATACACACCGTTTCCAGGACCCTGTCCCAACTGCAGACCGACGGGCTGATCGAGGCCCGCTCAACCCGGCACGTGCGCCTGCTGCAGCGCGGCCGTCTGGAATCCATCTGCGCGTGACTCCGATGTCTGCCTCACCTGAATCGCGTCCGGCCGTTCTCCTTGTGGATGACGACCCCGCAGTCGCGCACGCGGTGCAGTTCTCCTTCGATCTCGAGGGCCTGGATGTGCGCAGCTACAGCGACGCCGAAAGCCTGCTGGCGTCCGACGACCTGCCGCAGAAAGGCTGCCTGATTCTGGACTACAACCTGCCCGGTGCGGACGGGCTGGAGTTGCTCGACCGGTTGCGGGCGAGGGGCGTGCGCATGCCGGCGGTCCTGATCACGACCAATCCCCGCACCCTTCTCAGGGCCCGCGCAGCGACGGCCGGGGTTCCGATCATCGAAAAACCCTTGCTGACGGACGCCCTGCTGACCGCAGTGCGAAGCGCGCTCGCCAACGAGGCCTGACTCCAGCAGCGAGGCATTTCCGCCCGGATTCAGCCGCGTGCGGCGACGGACGGGTCCAGTCGGACGCTGCGGCGCAGCATCACGCCGGCGCCGACCACGCCCAGGGACGCCAGCAGGCTCGCGGCGGAAACGACGCACAGAATGCAATGACTGGTTTCGGGCCCGCACAGGGCAGCCGCGCCTTCCATGTGGCTGATGGCGGCCAGGCCGCCGACGATCGCCGCCGCCGCCAGCATGGCGCCAGCCGTGATCAGGGCAGTGCCGAGCGCCATGGTTTGCCGGGTGTCGCTGTCGTGCATCAGAACTCTCCTGATGGGTTTTGGACACCACTTTTCAATCGCAGGCTTTGCGTTGGCGCAAAGCGGCGGACGGCGAGTCCGGGCACGCAGGGACCACTGTCACAGGGGCCCAGCCGAATGCCGACCATCGTTTCACGGGATACCGATACGCCAGGCGATGTCGTCGCCCTGTACCTGTTCGTGGGCGTCGCGGCGGTGGTTGCGCTGCTTGCGACCGCCTTCACCGATGACGCGTCCTTCCGCTTCCACGGCTATTTCCTGATGGCCGCTTCGGTCCTGGCGCTGGCCGCCATGACCATCGGCGTCGCTCACGGGCGCTTCCGCTCCGATCCGAATCGTTACGAGGACGGGGTCATCCGGGCCGGGGTCATCGCCACCATGTTCTGGGGCGTCGTCGGCATGACCGTCGGGGTGTTCATCGCCTCCCAGCTGGCCTGGCCGAACCTGTTCTATTTCCCCGAACACGGCTGGCTGAATTTCGGACGCCTGCGGCCGTTGCATACCTCGGGCGTGATCTTCGCCTTCGGCGGCAACGCCCTGATCGCGACCTCCTTCTGGGTCGTGCAGCGCACCTGCAAGGCGCGGCTGGCGGGCGGAATCTGGCCGTGGTTCGTGTTCTGGGGCTACCAGCTGTTCATCGTCCTGGCGGCCACCGGCTACGTCGCCGGCATCACCCAGTCGCGGGAATACGCCGAGCCGGAGTGGTACGTCGACCTGTGGCTGACCATCGTCTGGGTCGCCTATCTGCTGGTCTTCCTGGGCACGATCTGGAAGCGCAAGGAGCCGCATATCTATGTGGCCAACTGGTTCTACCTGGCCTTCATCGTCACCATCGCCCTGCTGCATCTGGTCAACAACGCGGCCGTGCCGGTGGGCCTGCTCGAGGCGCGCAGCTATTCGGCCTTCGGCGGCGTCCAGGACGCCCTGGTCCAGTGGTGGTACGGCCACAACGCCGTCGGCTTCTTCCTGACCGCCGGCTTCCTGGCGATGATGTATTATTTCGTGCCCAAGCGGGTCGAGCGGCCGGTCTATTCCTACCGCCTGTCGATCGTCCACTTCTGGTCGCTGATCTTCATCTACATCTGGGCCGGCCCGCACCACCTGCACTACACGGCCCTGCCGCAGTGGGCGCAAACGCTGGGCATGACCTTCTCGATCATGCTGTGGATGCCCTCCTGGGGCGGCATGATCAACGGCCTGATGACCCTGTCGGGGGCGTGGGACAAGCTGCGCACCGACCCGGTGGTCCGGATGATGGTCGTGGCCATCGCCTTCTACGGCATGGCGACCTTCGAGGGTCCGCTGATGTCGATCCGGACGGTCAACGCCCTGTCGCACTACACCGACTGGACCATCGGCCACGTCCACTCGGGCGCCCTGGGCTGGGTCGGCTTCATCAGCTTCGGCGCGATCTACTGCATGGTGCCGTGGCTGTGGAAGAAGGAGCGTCTGTACTCCAACGCCCTGGTCGAGTGGCACTTCTGGATCGCGACGACCGGCATCGTTCTCTACATCACCGCGATGTGGGTCTCCGGCATCATGGAAGGCCTGATGTGGCGCGAGTACACGCCCGACGGTTTCCTGGCCAACAGCTTCATCGAGACTGTCGCCGCCAAGCATATCGAGAACGTCATCCGCACCGTCGGCGGCCTGATGTTCCTGGCTGGCACGGTCATCATGTCCTACAACCTGTGGCGAACGATCCGCATGCCGTCAGCAGCCGCCAGCGCGGCGGTCCCGGCGACGACGATCGAGCCGCAACTCCTGCCGGCCGAGTGAGGATCGCCCCATGTGGAAGAAGCACGCAAAATTCGAGCGTCACTCGCTCTGGCTGGTGATCGGAATCACCATCGTGGTGTCGATCGGGGGCATCGTGGAGATCGCCCCGCTGTTCTGGGTCGAGAGCACGATCGAGGAGGTCGACGGCGTCCGCCCCTACACGCCGCTCGAGCTGGCCGGCCGTGATATCTACATCGGCGAAGGCTGCTACAGCTGCCACTCGCAGATGATCCGCCCCCTGCGCGACGAGGTCGAACGCTACGGCCACTACAGCCTCGCCGCGGAGAGCATGTATGACCACCCGTTCCAGTGGGGCTCCAAGCGCACCGGTCCGGATCTGGCGCGGGTCGGCGGCAAGTATTCGAACGAGTGGCATCGCGAACACCTGGGCGACCCGCGCGCCGTGGTGCCTGAGTCCAACATGCCTCCCTACGCCTTCCTGGCCGACCAGGACCTGGACCAGCATGCCATCCGCGCCAAGCTGCGGGCCATGGTGGCGGTCGGGGTGCCCTATACGGCCGAGCAGATCGAAAACGCCGAGGCGGATCTCCGGGCCCAGGTCGATCCCTTCGCCAGCGAGACCTCGGCCCTGCGCAGCCGCTACGGGCCGAAGGTGGTCCAGGGCGATTTCGATGGCGACCCGGCGCGCCTGACCAAGATGGACGCCCTGATCGCCTATCTGCAGCAACTCGGCACGATGGTGGATTTCCGCACCTACCAGGCCGAAGACCCGGACAACATGCGATGAGCAGCCTCGATTACGAAACCGTGGCGCGGTTCGCCCAGCAGGGCGGCACCCTCTATTTCGGCGCCATTTTCATCGCCGGGCTGATCTACGCCCTGTGGCCCAAGCATCGCGAGACCTTCCGCCGTCTCTCCCACCTGCCGCTCGAAAAGGACGAGGATGACCATGTCTGAACGCGAGCGCGACGAACACTCCGGCGTCGAGACGACCGGTCATGAATGGGACGGGATCCGCGAGCTGGACAATCCGCTGCCGCGCTGGTGGCTGTGGGTCTTCTACGGCTCGATCGTGGTGGCCATCGTCTACTGGGTGCTGATGCCGGCGTGGCCGGGGCTCAAGGGCTACACGCCCGGCCTGATGAAACAGTCCGACCGCGTCGACGTGGTCGAACAGCTGAACGCGCTGCAAGTCCAGCGGGGGCGGGGCGAAGCCCTGCTGATGACCGCCACCCTGGAGCAGATCGAGGCCGACCCGGACCTGCAGGCTCATGCCCTTGCGGTCGGTCAGTCGGTGTTCGGCGACAACTGCGCCACCTGCCACGGGGCGGGCGGAGGCGGAGCCAAGGGTTATCCGAACCTGCGCGACGATGTCTGGCTGTGGGGCGGCACCCTGCCCGAGATCGAGCATACGATCCGGGTCGGCGTCCGTTCGGCCCACCCGGACACGCGGATATCGCAAATGCCCGCATTCGGACGCGACGGCATGCTGAACAACGGGCAGGTCTCCGACCTCGCGGAATACGTCATGGCCCTGTCCGGACGTCAGGCGGACGCCGCGGCCGTGGGGCGCGCCCGGCAACTCTATGCCGACAACTGCGTGGCTTGCCACACCTCCACCGGCAAGGGCGACCAGACACTCGGCGCGCCGAATCTGACGGACCGCGAGTGGCTGTACGGGTCGGACCGCGAATCCATCCGCGCCCAGATCCACAACGGCCGCAACGGGGTCATGCCGACCTGGGAGGGCCGCTTCTCGCCCGCCGTGATCAAGGCCCTGGCCGTCTATGTCCACGTCAACGCCGGCGGCGGCGAGACCCCCACCACAGCCGCCGCCCCGACGGCCCCCGCCCCGACGGCCCCTGCCGCGAGTGAAGCCGCCGCGCCATGACCATCATCATCGACCGTACCCGCGAGCGGCCGGCGACGGCGGGTCCGGTCTCGGTCGCCGAGCGCCAGCGGGAGAAGGCGCGGCCCAAGGGCCTCTACAAGGCCCGCGTGCCGATCTATCCGAAGCTGGTCCACGGCCAGTGGCGCTGGATCAAATGGGCGCTGCTGATCGTCATGCTGGCGATCTACTACATCACGCCGTGGATCCGGTGGGACCGCCCGGGCGCCCTGCCGGATCAGGCGGTACTGGTCGATTTCGACGGCGGCCGGTTCTACTTCTTCATGATCCAGCTGTGGCCGCAGGAGGTGTATTTCATCACCGGCCTGCTGGTGATTTCGGCGCTGGCCCTGTTCCTCGTCACCGCTCTGTTCGGGCGGCTATGGTGCGGCTACGCCTGTCCGCAGACGGTCTGGACCGACCTCTACATCTACATCGAGCGGATGTTCGAGGGCGACCGCAACGCTCGCATGCGGCTGGACGCGGCCCCGATGTCGTTCAACAAGCTGTGGCGCAAGACCGGCAAGCACCTGGTCTGGATCGGCGTCGCCTTCGGCACCGGCGGGGCGTGGATCTTCTACTTCCATGACGCGCCCCAGCTGATCCGGACCTTCTGGGTCGGAACCGCGCCGATGACGGCCTATGTCTCGTGCGCCATCCTGACCTTCACCACCTATGTCTTCGCCGGCCACATGCGCGAGCAGGTCTGCACCTATATGTGCCCCTGGCCGCGGATCCAGGGGGCGATGCTGGACGACCAGTCGTTCCAGGTCACCTATCGCTATGACCGCGGCGAGCCGCGTGGACCGCACAAGAAGACGGAGTCCTGGGAAGGGCGCGGCGACTGCATCGACTGCAACCAGTGCGTCGTGGTCTGTCCGATGGGAATCGACATTCGCGACGGGGCGCAGCTGGAGTGCATCAACTGCGGTCTCTGCATCGACGCCTGCAACGAGGTCATGGACAAGGTCGGCCGCCCGCGGGGCCTGATCGCCTATGACACGGACGCGGCGGTGGCGGCGCGCAACGTCGGCCAGAAGCCCCAGCACCGGCTGATCCGGCCCCGCACCCTCTACTACGGCCTCGCCCTGGCGCTGGTTGGCGGGCTGATGATCTGGGGCTTCAGCAACCGCCAGCAGCTGGGGGTTCACGCGCTGCGGGACCGCAATCCGGCCTATGTGCGGCTCCACGACGGGGCCGTCCGCAACGGCTACACCCTGAAGATCGCCAACCATGGCTTCGAGACCGCGAGCGTCGAGATCCGGTACGCCGGCGTGCCCGGCGCGGTGCTGAGGATCCCCGGCCAGGCGCCGTCGGATCCCCTGCGGGTGGAGGTCGAGCCCAACCGGGTGACGTCGCTGCGCCTGTTCGTCACCGCCCCGGCCGATCAGGTCGCGACCGGCAGCCAGGACGCGGCTTTCGAAATCCGCTCCGGCGAGGAGACCCAGACCGTCCCCACCGCCTTTGACTATGGGAGCAAGGACCGATGACCCGGCCCGCTTCATCCGCCCGACCGCCCTTCACGATCAAGGGCTGGCATGTCGGCGCCGCCGTCGTCGCTTTCTTCGTGCTGGTGATCGGCGTGGACGCGGGCTTCCTGGTGATGGCCTACCGTTCGCACCCGGGCCAGGTCGCGGCGCGGCCCTATGAAGCCGGGTTGATCTACAACGCCGAATTGGAGCGGCTTCGCGCCCAGGAGGCGCTGGGCTGGCGCGCGGGCGCAGAAGCGCGTCCCGGGAAGCTGGAGGTCCTGTTCCAGGACCGGGACGCCCAGCCGCTGACGGGCCTGAAGGTGTCGGCGACGATGCAGCGGCCGGCGACCGAACAGGGGCGCACCGAACTGGTCCTGAGGGAGACGGCGCCGGGGGTCTACGTCGCCGACCACGGCCTGTCGGGGGCCTGGGACGCCCGTATCGAGGCCGCCGGCGCGGCGGGCGAGCAGTTCGTCGCCGAGCGGAGGCTGACATGGCCGTGACCTTCGACGCCGCGAGCCGGCCGGACATGTCCGCCTTCCTGCGCAAGCGGGACGACGGGCGGGCCAGCCTGGACCTGCTGGTGACGGGGGCGCGCTGCGCCGGCTGCATCTCCAAGATCGAACGCGAGGTGGCCGGCCTTGCCGGGGTCGAGACCGCGCGGCTCAATCTGTCGACCGGGCGGCTGTCGATCGGCCTCGCGAACGGCGGCGTTGATCCGGGCCGGATCATCTCGGCGCTCGACCGCCTTGGCTATCCGGCGACGCCGTTCGACCCGGGCGCGGCCTTGGTCCAGCGGGATCGCGAGGGACGGCGGCTGATCCTCGCCCTTGCCGTGGCCGGCTTCGGCGCGATGAACGCCATGATGTTCTCGGTGCCGATCTGGGCCGGGCTGTTCGATCAGGAACTGGGACCGGCCACCCGCACCATGATGATGTGGATGTCGGCGGCGGTGGGCGCGCCCTGCGCCGTCTTCGCCGGCATGCCCTTCTTCGAGTCGGCCTGGCGGTCCCTGCGCGCGGGCCGGGCGAACATGGATGTGCCCATCTCGCTGGGCGTCATTCTCACCCTGGCGATCAGTTTTTCCGAGACCATCCTGCACGGCCGCGACGCCTATTTCGACGCCGCCGTCTCCCTGCTGTTCCTGCTGCTGATCGGCCGGTGGCTGGACCATGTGCTCCGGGCCCGGGCGCGCAGTGCGGCGGGCGATCTGCTGGCGCTGCAGGCGCCGACGGCGTGCGTGGTTGATGGCCAGGGTCGCGAGCGGTCGATCCCGCTCGGCGACATCCGGCCGGGCGACGTGCTGCGGGTGCGGCCGGGCGACCGCATCCCGGTGGATGCGATCCTCGAGACCGGCGAGGCGGTGATCGACAACAGCCTGCTGACCGGCGAGAGCATCCCGGAACGGGTCGGTCCGGGACAGCTATGCCGCGCCGGCGCCCTGAACACCGCCGGCCTGCTGACCCTTCGCGCCAGCGCCCGGTCCGAGGACTCGGCCCTGGCCGCCATCGCCCGTCTCGTCGACGCAGGGGCCCAGTCGCGCTCGCGCTATGTCCGGCTCGCCGACCGCGCCGCCTCCCTCTATGTCCCGGTGGTGCACACGGCGGCGGCCGTGACCTTCGTCGGCGGCTGGGCGCTCGGCCTCGAGCCGCGGGAAGCCCTGATCCGGGCGGTGGCGGTCCTGATCGTCACCTGTCCCTGCGCGCTCGGCCTGGCCGTTCCGGCGGTTCAGGTGGTCGCCTCGGCGCGGCTGTTCCGCAAGGGCGTTCTGGTCAAGTCGGGCGCCGCACTGGAGCGGCTGGCCGAGGTCGATCACGTCGTCTTCGACAAGACCGGGGTGCTGACCGAGGGGCGGCCGGCCTTGGTCGACGCCTCGCCGGCGATCATCGCCATGGCGGCCCCGCTGGCCCGGGCCTCCGGTCATCCGATGGCTCGCGCCGTCGCACGCGCGGCAGGGGAGGGGCCCGTCGCGATCGACGTCGTCGAACACGCCGGGCTCGGGGTCGAGGGATGGGTCGACGGGCGACTGGCCCGCCTCGGCCGGGCGACGTTCGTGGGCGTCGCGGGCTCCCGATCCGCCGAGACGGAGCTGTGGTTCGCCTATGACGGCGAGGCCGGGGTGCGGCTCCAGTTCTCCGACGTTCCGCGGGCCGACGCCGGCCGCGCGATCGAGGCCCTGAAGGCGCGCGGGATCACCTGCGAGATTCTGTCCGGCGACCAGGACGCCGCGGTTCGGTCGGTCGCCGGGGCCGTCGGCGTTTCAGGGTGGCGCGCGGGGCTCCTGCCCCAGGAGAAGTCGGACGCCATCGACACCCTCGCGGCGGCAGGCCGCAAGGTGCTGATGGTCGGCGACGGGCTCAACGACGCCGCGGCCCTGGCGCGGGCCCATGCCGCTATGGCCCCCGGATCGGCTCTGGGGGCCAGCCAGAACGCCGCCGATCTGGTGTTCACCCGCGACACCCTGATGTCGGTGGTCGACGCGATCGACGTGGCGCGCTCGGCCCGCCTGCGGGCGCTCGAGAATTTCGGCTTCGCGGCGCTCTACAACCTGGTGGCGGCCCCGGCCGCAATGCTCGGCTTCGTCAATCCCTTCGTGGCCGCCCTGGCGATGTCCGGCTCCTCCCTGGTCGTCACGCTGAACGCGCTTCGGGCGAGGGGGCGGGGATGAACATCATCCTGCTGCTGGCGCCCTTCTCTGTGCTCCTCGGCCTGATGGCTGTCGGGGCTTTCCTCTGGACCCTGCGCTCGGGCCAGTACGACGACATTGAGGGTTCTGCGGCGCGCATCCTGATCGACGATGACGATGCGCCCGAGGAGGACGCGCCCGACGAGAGCACGCCCGGGGCCGCTGACCGGGAACCCTTCCGGGAGTGACGTCGGTCAGCCGGTCGACGGCGCGCGACAGGCCGCGACCTCGCTGGCGACGTTGGCCGGTTGGTCCAGGGCGCCGGGCCGATCGTGCTCCAGCGCCTGCGCCGGATGGCCTTCCATAGCGCGCTTCGACTCCCGCAGGCGCTTGTGAGCGCGGTCGGCGCGTTCCAATACTGACCGCGGTCGCTGCGTCGGACAGCGAACGAAAGTCGGAGCCTCCGGGCTCATGGGAGGTCGCTTGCTACAACCGGTGCCGGCCACGGGCGCGTCCGCCGCCCGTCCATTCTATCGCAGCCTGTATTTCATGGTTCTTCTGGCCATTCTGGCCGGCGGCGCCGTCGGCCATTTCTGGCCCGAGCTCGGCAAGGACCTCAAGCCGCTCGGAGACGCCTTCATCAAGTTGGTGAAGATGATCATCGCCCCGGTGATCTTCCTGACCATCGCCACCGGCATCGCCGGCATGCGCGACCTCGCCAGGGTCGGACGGGTCGCGGCCAAGGCCTTCGGCTATTTCTTCTTCTTCTCGACCCTCGCCCTGATCGTGGGTCTCGTCATCGCCAATGTCGTGCAGCCCGGGCGCGGGCTGAATATCGATCCGGCCACGCTCAACGCAGGAGCCGTGGCGCAGTACGCCTCCGCCGCCCACGAGACGACCATCGTCGGCTTCCTGACCGGCATCATTCCGACAACCCTCGTCAGCGCCTTCGCCGAGGGCAACATCCTGCAGACCCTGTTCGTGGCCATCCTGTTCGGCATCGCCATGGCCATCGTCGGCGACGCGGCCGCGCCCGTGCACCGGGCCCTCGAATCGCTCAGCCAGATCATGTTCAAACTGGTGGCCATCCTGATGAAGGCGGCGCCGGTGGGGGCTTTTGGGGCCTTCGCCTTCACCATCGGGGCCTATGGGCTGGGCGCGATCGCCAATCTCGCCGCCCTGATCGCCACCTTCTACCTGACCTCGCTGATCTTTGTGCTGGGGGTGCTGGGCGCGGTCTGCTGGGCCAACGGCTTCTCGATCTTCCGGCTGATCCGCTACCTGAAGGAAGAGCTGCTGCTGGTGCTCGGCACCTCCTCGTCGGAGGCGGCCCTGCCCAGTCTGATGCAGAAGCTGGAGCGCGCCGGCGCGCCCCGCTCGGTGGTCGGTCTGGTCGTGCCGACCGGCTATTCGTTCAATCTGGACGGCACCAACATCTATATGACCATGGCGGCGCTGTTCATCGCCCAGGCCATGAACATCGACCTCAGCCTGCAGGACCAGGTCCTGCTGCTGCTGGTCGCCATGCTCAGCTCCAAGGGCGCCGCCGGCATCACCGGGGCCGGCTTCATCACCCTGGCCGCGACGCTCGCCGTCGTACCGACCGTGCCGATCGCGGGGATGGCGCTGATCCTCGGCATCGACCGTTTCATGAGCGAGTGCCGGGCCCTGACCAATTTCGTCGGCAACGCCGTGGCCACCCTTGTGGTCGCCCGTTGGGAGGGGGAACTGGATCGCGAGGCGCTGCATGCCGCGCTCGGTTCGCCGCCGGGCAAGCTCGCCGCTGCTCCCGACCCCGCCGCGGGACCCGGGGACAAGGACGTCATAACGGCCGACTGAAACGACCGACTACGGACAGGCCCGGCTTCGGGACAACAGTCTCACTGGAGGGGAGGTTTCGGTCCGTTGGCCGGGGCCGGAGTGTCCGCGCTCACTGGCTCGATCACGAGGCGGCGCTCGCCGGCATGCTGCCCACTCGGCGTTCTCAGGGTCACGATCAGGGCGGCGCCCTTGTCTGTCCGGCGAACCGTGGTGCGGGTGCGCTTCATGACGAATCCGCCTCCTGGTCGTTCCGCGTGGTTTGCGATCGAGGGGTCAATAGTCCCTCGCCGGGACGGCGTCCGGCCGCGTGCCCCGAGCGGGGAATC
Organism: Brevundimonas sp.; assembly: GCF_036676055.1. GTDB lineage: Bacteria > Pseudomonadota > Alphaproteobacteria > Caulobacterales > Caulobacteraceae > Brevundimonas. Next base: position 28,831 of record NZ_JAKFDS010000017.1, read on the forward strand.
GCCGGGGCGCCGACGAGCGAGCTATGGGCATGCGCGGCAGCGCGGAGAGTCTGCTCAAGGCCGCCATCCAGCAACTGGTTGAGGGCTTGCCGCGCCATACGCAAGGCGTCGTCCGCTGTCTCCTCGACTCCCGCGCCGATCTGGCGGGCTTCATGATCCAGGAGGCGCCAAGCCCATGGGCCGCCTTCGTCAGAGAGTTCGATCCTCAGACTATGCGCCATGGGCAGGCCCGGATTGCGTCGCATCGGGATGGGGGCTCCGCGGGTGCGAGGGCCGGCCTGATCCGCTCCAACCTTGGGAACGGGCGCCGGGCGCACGGGAGAGGGGCCTGCCTGTACGCATCAGGGCACCCGGAACTGCTGGACAGCGAACAGCAGCTCTTCCCGGCAACTCACCCCCATCTTGGCGTAGATGCGGCGAATATGGGTGCGGGTTGTTTCGATCGAGGTCCCTGCCGATCGCGTGATGCGCTCGGCCGGCTGTCCTGAACACAGCAGCTGCAGAATCCGGCCTTCTGTGGGCGTGAGTCCGTAAAGGGGCGATACATCCGGCTCCATGAACCGGGCCCGGTGGTCGGGCCCGTACACGACCAGCATGACCGCTCCCCGGCCTTCGTCGCCATCGACGGCAGCTTTTCTCACCAGCACGGCGGAGGAAGCGTCGGCCGAAGCCATAAGCCAGCACCCATCGGGCGCGCCATGGTTCAGGAATGCGTTGAAGGCCGGTTGCAGCGATCTGTCCGCTGCGGCGATCCGGCTGCTGGAGCGCACGAGCGCGCCGCCATCGACGAGGAAGTCTTCAGCCGCCTCATTGGCCCAGAGCAGCGTCGCGTCCGGCGTGTCGATCAGCAGGACCGGGTAGGCCATCCCGTACAGATAGGCGAGCGTGAGTGCCTCGATCCGGGGGGAATCGGTCGCCGACGCAGTCGGCTGCCGCCCCCACTGAAGCTCTACCTGATCGCTCGTCAAAACGCCTGCCCCGCGGCCCCCCGGTCACGGAGGGAAGCCCTCCATCATGTGACCCCAGCGGGACCGCCCCGACCATGCATGCCAGTGCCAATACGGTGCACAACCATACAATGTTTTTTCCGAATACGTTGGATGCCGGGCTCGCTACTGCTAAGCATGAAAAATGTCTCAGGATTTTCGGTCGGGCGGGGAGGCTCGCGCCGGGGCGCCAGTTGTCGGAGTGTCGGGAGCGATACTCGTTTTGCTGGCGCTCACCCACCTCGCCGGCGCCCTCGACCGGGCCCTGCCGTCAGTGGTGGCGTCACTCCTTCGCCAGGACATGGGGCTGAGCGACCAGGCCATCGGCGCCCTGCAAGGTCCTGCTTTTGTCGCCCTGTATGCCGTGAGCCTGCTCGGGGCGGGGCACTGGCTCCGGGTGCTTGACGCCCGCCGTTTCGCAGCCTGCGCCGTCGTCGTCTGGACAGCGGGCGGCCTGCTGTTCGCCTTGTCGGAGACCTATGCGGGGATGGTCTGCGGCCGGGCGCTGCTTGGCGCGGGCCAGGCGGCCTTCGTTCCGGCCGCCCTGCTGCTCATCGGACAGGAAACCCGGGACGCCCGGCGCGCCCGGGGCCTGTCCCTGTTCACCGCCGGGTCCGCCGCGGGCCGGAGTGTGGCTCTGCTGCTCGGCGGGGCGATCCTGTCCCTCCTTGGACCCCAACTGGCGATGGGACTGGAGTCATGGCGGGCCATGTGCGTCGTCATGATCGCGCCGAACCTGATCCTTTCGTTGCTTCTGCTCCGCGGCTTCCCGTCCGGGCAGGTCGCGCCGCGCCGTGGGACCGGCCTGCCCGAGGCGATCCGCGCCGTGCTGGCCGCCCCCCGCCGGCTGGTGAGCCTGGCCTTCGCCGGGGCGGGAACGGTGATGGTGGTCCAGACCGCGGGCGCCTGGGCCCCATCGATCCTGCACCGCGACCACGGCCTCGGCGTCCCCGAAAGCGCGCTGGTGTTTGGGGGCGTTGTCCTGCTGTTCGCCCCGACCGGCCACCTCCTGAGCGGCTGGCTGGCTGGCGGCCGGAGGCCGGTGAACCTTGGGTGGGTTCTGGTGATCGCCCTTCTGATCGCCGCGGGCTTCGCCGTCGCACTGGCTTTGGCGGGCGGCCTTGTCGCCGCGGTCATCGCCCTGATCGGCCTGACGCTGACGGGGGGAATGGCCGCCGCGATGAGCATGATCCTGTTCCAGGGGCAGATCGACACGCCCTATCGGGGTTCGGTCGGGGCGCTCTTTCTGGCGACGACGTCAACCATCGGCCTGGGGGTGGGCCCGTGGATCACCGGCGCGCTCAGCGACCGCCTCGGGCCGGAGCACGGCCTGTCCTTGGCCCTGGCCATCGTCGTAGGGATCGCGGCGGCGAGCGTGAGCGTTCTGGGAGTCATGTTTGGTCCAGACTGGTCTTCCGCCCTCGCTCCGCGTGGGGCGCCCGGCGTTGCGGGCGCCCCGTGAGCCCGCCTTTTGAGTTCGACAGCGCGACCCTCCCCGTGGGGGAGGGGTTCGACGCCTACCGCGCCCTCTACGCCGAGGGATCTGACGTGGAGCGGGTCGGCGATTTCCGCGCGCGGGTCCGGTCGTTCAGCCTGGAGGGAGTCGTTCTCTTCGAACGAAAGCTCGACGGTGTCGCCCACTCGCGTCTCAAGCGGGCCGGGCGCGACCAGTATCGCCACTTCGCCCTGCACCTGGTGCTGGACGGCGAGTTGAAGGGAGGAAGCGAAAGCGGCTTCGAAGTCGCGCGAAAGGGAGATCTGGTGATCGCCGACACCGCGCGTCCCTCCCGCACCGAGGCGGTCGGCCTGCGCATGGTCACCGCCAGCATGCCCCGCAGCGCCATCATCGCGGCGTCGGGAGGCTCCGACCGGCTTCACGGCCTCGTCGCCAAGGCGCCCGAGACTCATATCCTGGGCGAGTTCATGCTCACCTGCCTGACGCACGCCGAGACGATCCCGCTCGATCGGCGGCCAGCGCTGATCGCTGCGCTCGTAGAAGTCCTCGCGGCCACTTTGGGGCGCGATCCCGCCACGGCGGTCGCCGTCGACCGTCGTCGGACGGAGATGCTGCAGCGGGAGGCGGCCGTCCGGGTCATGAAGGAGCGACTGTCCGACCGCAGGCTCAACGCCGCTGACATTGCGGACGCCGTAGGCCTGTCGCGTCGAACCCTGTACCGGCTGTTCGAACGCAAGGGCGGGATCACCAAAGTCATCATGGAATGCCGGCTCGAGGCGGTCCGCAAGGCGATCGAGGAGGGCTCAGTCGACGCCTTGGGGCCTTTGGCCGCTGAATACGGTTTCAGCGACGAAAGCCATCTGTCGAGAAGATTCCGGGAGAGCTTCGGCGAGCCGATCAGCGAGTTCCGCAAACGTGTGGCGGCCGAACGTCCGACGGAACGCGCGTCACGGCAGCTGTCTGACTGGATCCGGTCGGTTCGCTGAGCGGGCGTGATCCATCCAGGTCCTGACCAGGCAGAGTCCTCGCTGCGAAACGTCCGAAGCCTCTGTCGATCCGGATCATGGCCTTTGTTGGGGACAAGCCTGGCGCGGGCGCAATATGCTTGCCGCCGACCCCGGAGGCGGCGGTAGGGTGCCATGTAGAGCAGGGCGACCGCCGGGCACGGGATCCATCATGGCGAGGCGTGAACGGTGACCCCGGACGGGGCCGAGAGAGGGCCGATGGGTCTGACCGACAGTTTCGGCCGGCGCTTTCGTTATCTCCGCCTGTCGATCACGGAAGCGTGCAATTTCCGCTGCGTCTATTGCCTGCCTAACGGTTACGCCCGGGACCCGGACGCGCAATTTCTGTCGGTGTCCGAGATTCGCAGGCTGGCTGCAGGCTTCGCCGCCCTCGGGGTGACCAAGGTGCGCCTGACGGGGGGCGAGCCCTCGGTGCGGGCCGACCTGCCCGCTGTGATCGCCGGTGTGGCCGACACGCCAGGGATCGCCCGGGTGGCCATGACCACCAACGGCTGGAAGCTGGCGGAACGGGTCGGGGCCTGGCGTGACGCCGGCCTGACGCATCTGAATGTCAGCGTGGATTCGCTGGATCAGAACACCTTCGGCCGGCTGACCGGTCACAATCGGCTTCCTGACATCCTTTCGGGAATCGACCAGGCGACCGCGCTGGAGCTCGGGGTGAAGGTGAATGCAGTGCTGCTCCGCGACGCCTTCGAGGCGGGCATCGAGGACTTCGCCGCCTGGCTGCGGGATCGGCCGACGACCGTCCGCTTCATCGAGCTGATGCGGACCCTCGATAACGTCGACGTCTTCGAGCGCCAGCACCTCGGCGGCGCCGCCGTCGAGCGCTGGCTCACCGAACGGGGCTGGGCCCCGCTGCCGCGTCGCCCCGAGGACGGTCCCGCCGTGGAGTACAGCCACCCCGACTACCTGGGGCGCTTCGGCCTGATCGCCCCCTACGCCGCCCATTTCTGCGACGGCTGCAATCGCCTGCGGGTGACCGCGCGGGGCAAGCTGCGGCTGTGCCTGTTCGGCGAGGGCGGGGTGCAGCTGCGCGACCTGCTGGATGAGGCGATCGAGCCGGGCCGACTGGAGGCGCGTATCCTTGAAGCCCTTCCGACGAAGGCCCGGGGCCACAGCCTGATGCTGGCCCAATCCGGAGATCTTCGCCGCATGGCCGACGTCGGCGGCTGACGGAGCGAGCGTGGACCCCTCGACGGTGACTCTGCTCGCCCTGCTGATGGCGGCCGCGGCGGCGCTCTACGCCTCCGTCGGCCATGGCGGCGCTTCGGCCTATCTCGGCTTGATGGCCCTGTTCGCCGTCCCCCTTGAGGTGATGCGCCCCACCGCTCTGGCGCTGAATCTCGTAGTGGCCGGCTATGCGGCCTTGTCGTACCTGCGCGCCGGCCAGTTCAACCCACGCCTGTTCCTGGTCTTCGCCGTCACAGCCATGCCTATGGCCTGGCTCGGCGGGCGCGTTCATCTGCCGCCCGAGCTGTATCGGCCCCTGCTCGGGGTGGTGCTGTGGTTCGCGGCGGCGCGGATGCTGTGGCGCCCCGTATGGAGCGCCGCCCGGCCCGTGCGCCCGCCACCGGCGCTGATCGCCTTGCCGGCCGGGGCCGGGCTCGGGTTCCTGGCCGGCCTCACCGGTACAGGCGGCGGCATCTTCCTCAGTCCCCTGATCCTGCTGTTCCGGTGGGAGGAGCCGCGACGGACCGCGGGGGTCGCCGCGGTCTTCATCGTGGTCAATTCCGTCGCCGGCCTGGCGGGCAATCTCAGCGTCCTGCCGGCCTTGCCGCCGGCGCTGCCGGTCTTCGTCGCCGCCGTCGCGGTCGGCGCGGTAGCGGGGACATGGCTGGGCCTGCACCGCCTGCCGCGACCCTGGCTGCTTGTCGTGCTGGGAGTGGTCCTGCTGCTGGCCGGCGCGAAGCTGATCTTCACATGACGTTCCCTCGACAACCTTACAGCGGATCTGGCTGAAGCCGGGGCCCGGCCGGGTTGATCAGAAGGCGAGGGTCTCGACCTCGTCGCCGGTCGCCGCCTCCGGCTCGCCCGGACGACGCCGGATCAGCAGGTCCGCCGCCGCCAGCGCCATCTGGGCGCCGGAATTCTGGTCGGCGAGCGGATGGGCCCGGCCCTCGCGCCACGCCGCCCGGTGAAAGGTCTCGCGATCGCCGCATGGGCCCAGCGCCGCGCCCAGCCGCGCCGGTCGCCAGTCGAGCGCGGCGCCAACAGCCTCTCCCGAAAGACCGGCGACCAGCGGCGCGAGGAACAACCGCCCCGTGACCATGGCCGAGGTCGGATTGCCGGGCAGGCCCAGCACCAGCTTTCCACCGGCCCGGCCCAGCCACACCGGCTTGCCCGGCTTGATCGCCACCCTGTCGATGATCAGCGCCAGACCCGCAGGCCTGAACATGGCCCGGGCGTGGTCCCTCTCGCCTACCGAGGCCCCGCCGGTGACGACCACCAGATCGGCCTCGTCCAGCGCGGCGCCGGCCGCCGCCTCCAGGCTCGCGGGATCGTCCGTCAGGCGTCGCCGTCCGATCACCTCGCCGCCGTACTGCACGATCAGGGCGGCGACGCCGAGCGAGACGCTGTCCGGGATCGAGCCCGGGGTGTGGGCCGCCGTTCCCGGCTCCGCCAGTTCGTCGCCGGTGCCAAGCACGATTACCCGGGGGCGCCGCCAGACCTCGACCGTCGCCCGGTCCGCCGCGGCCGCGGCGACCATGGCCCGGGCGTCCAGCCGGCGGCCTGGCTGCAGCAGGACGTCGCCGGCCCGGAAGTCGGATCCGATGGCCCGGACGAACCGCTCGCCGGCCGACGCCCGGCCGAACAGGGCCATATCGCCGTCCCGGCGCACGATCTCCTGGATAATCACCCGGTCCGCACCCTCCGGCACGGGCGCGCCGGTGAAGATGCGTACGCATTCGCCGGGCCCTATTCGCCCGTCGAAACCCCGGCCGGCGAAGGACTCGCCGACGACTCGCAGCCGGGCGGGCAGGGCGACCACCTCGGCCTCCCGCACCGCATAGCCATCCATGGCCGAGGTGTCAGAGGCCGGGGCGTCCAGCCCGGCGACAACCGGCGCCGCCAGCACCCGCCCATGGGCGTCGGCGAGGGCGACGGATTCGGCGCCCAGCGGCGACGCCGCCGCCTCGATCAGGGCGAAGGCCTTGTCGAAGCCGATCATGTCGCGGCGCCTTCCCCCCAGTCGCCGCTTCGGCCGCCGCTCTTGGCCGTCACCTGGATGGCGCCGATGACCATGGTGCGGTCGATCACCTTGAGCATGTCGAACAGGGTCAGCCCGGCCACGCTGACTGCGGTCAGGGCCTCCATCTCGACCCCGGTCTGTCCCCGCGTGCGAACCTCGGCGCGGATCCGGAAGCCGGGCAGGTCAGGGGCGGGCGTCACCGTCACCGCGACCCGGGTCAGGGGCAGGGGATGGCACAGCGGGATCAGCTCGGCGGTGCGCTTGGCGGCCATGACCCCGGCCAGCTCGGCGGTCGAGACGACGGCGCCCTTCGGCGTCTCCCCGGCGATGGCCCGTTCGACCGTTTCAGCAGCGCAGGTCAGCCTCCCCTCGGCCACGGCCGTCCGGTCGGTGACCGCCTTGTCGGTGACATCCACCATGCGAGCGCGGCCGTCGGCGTCGAGGTGGCTCAGCCCGCTCACGCGCAGACCTCCCGCAGGCGCGGAATCTGCCCCGCCAGCGAGCAGGGTCGGTAGCGGCTGTCCAGCTCCAGCCCCAGCACCAGGTCCCAGGCGTCGCGGCAGGCGCCGGTCGATCCCGGCAGGCAGAAGACGAAGCTGTCCCCGGCCTGACCGGCGAAGGCGCGAGACTGCAGCGTTGACACCCCGACGGTGCCAAGGCTGGCCTGATGGAAGACCACGGCGAACCCGTCCATCTCGCGCCGGAACAGCGGCTTGAGCGCCTCCGGCGTGACGTCGCGCGGGGCGAAGCCGGTGCCGCCGGTGGTCAGGACCACGTCCACGTCAGGATCGTCGACCCAGGCTTGGACCTGACCCCGGATCGCTTCGACGTCGTCGCGGACGAGGGCCCGGGCGGCCAGTCGATGTCCGGCCGCGGTGAGGCGCTCGACCAGCAGGCCGCCGGACGTGTCGGTCTCCATCGTACGAGTGTCCGACACCGTCAGCACCGCGATGCCCAGCGGATGAAATTCAAAGGTCTCGTCGATGCCGGGCATCAGTCGCTCCATCTTCGCCGGTCGGCGCGGTCCTGGTCGGTCGGTTCGATCCAACGCGAGCCGTCGGGGCCGTCCTCCCGCTTCCAGAACGCCGCCTCGGTCTTCAGTCGATCCATCAGATAGTCGGCGGCCTCGAAGGCGGCCCGGCGGTGGGGCGCCGCGACGGCCACGAAGACGATCGCCTCCCCGGGCGCCACGTCGCCGCAGCGATGGATCACATGGATGTCGCTGACGGCGAAATGCGCGCCGGCGTCCGCCGCGATGACCTCCAGCGACCGTTCGGTGAAACCGGCGTAGTGGTCGAGGTGAAGCCCGGTGACGACGCCGGCCCGGGAGCTGTCGCGGGCGAGGCCGACAAAGGCGACCACCGCCCCGTCCCCGGTGCGGCCCGCAAGAACGGCCTGAAGCTCGGTCTCCGCGACCAGCAGGTCTTCCGAGAGGCGCGCTGTGATCGCCATGTCAGCCGCCCGAGTAGATCGGCAGGATGGCGACCTCCTGGCCCGGCCCGGCGAACGCCGTGTCCGGGACAACGGTCAGATCGATCGCCAGCCGCGTGTCCGGCCGCGTCATGACGGCGGCGGCGCCGTCGATTTGTTCGCTGATCCGCCGACGAAGTTCCGCGACGGGCAGGGGGCCGGTGCAGTCCAGCGTGTGCTCGCGCCCGAAACGGACGCCGAACTCGCCCAGAAACAGGATTCGGATGTGCATGGGGATGTTGTCGAGGCCGGCGCCAGGCAAGTCAACGAACCGAGGCCTGTCGTCACCATATCCCGGAGCGATGGGGTCGTCTGTCGACCCGGACCCAAGGTCCAGGCGTGGGCTTGCAAGTCTGGGCCGGCGAGAACCGCGACGAGAGACTTCCGGTCAGGGCTCGCCGCGCCCTAATGCAGCGAGCATTGGGGCTCGTTCCCGGAGCCGGGTGAAATAGCGATCAAGGTGGGGAGTAGGGGGCCTCAGCATTGGCGTGTCGCGCCATCGATGGATCGATAATCCGATGACGATATCCGCGAGTGTAAAGCGGTCCAGGGCCAGATATTGGGTATTGGCGAGATGGGCATCGAGGACGAGGTTCAGAGCGTTCCAGCGCTTCTGACTGTGCTGAACCGCGCCGGGATCTGCGACGAACGCCGGATCACGCCGGACGAGCGCCATGAAACAAGCGACCCAGGCGGAGTTGAGATTGGTCGCCTGCCAATCCATCCACTTCTCAACTTCAGATCGGTCGCCGGGATTCGCGGGAAGCAGATCCGTACGATCGAACTTTCCGGCCAGATAGCGACAGATCGTGTTTGATTCCCACAGCAGGCGCTCGCCATCCTGTAGCACGGGGCTCAGGCCAATCGGGTTGAGAGACATTAGGTCCTGAGCGCCATTCGGATCCAGGGAAGGATCGAACAGCTCGAAGGGCTCGCCCAGTTCGCCGAGTGTCCAGACCACCTTGCGCACGTTGATGGACGTCGGCCTTCCGGCAAGTCGGAGCATGGACGCGATCCTCAGGACATGTGGGTTTGTCCCTCCGACTGTAATGCAGGCGTGACAAGTGCAACGCAGCGATCTGGCGAATTTGGATCGACTATTGTCAATGCACCCACCTTCAGGCCCATCGGTAAAGCATTGCGAGGTGGTGTCGGGGGCGCCCGGAGCCCCACTGCGTCTCAGCCCGCGGACGCGCCGGCGCTGTCCCGGGCCCGGTCCGGCTTCGCGAGACCACGGGCCCCAACTATCCGGGGTGCGGCTCCGTCCTGGCGAGAATGTCGTGGGTTTTGGCAAGAGCCCCGCTGGTGCGAGAGCGGGCCGCGGGGGAGCATGCTTCACCTGAAACGGCGTCGCACCGGACGCCGGATCCTCTTCGGTCGCTCGTGTTCAGCAGGCGTCGTGCCGGTTGTCCGCGGGGACTTCCCGGGTTGGCGAGAGAGTTTTGTCTCCGATGGAAAACAGCGCACCCAAAGCACCGCCAAGGGCGAGAGGCGTGGTGGCCGCCTTCTTCAGTCCAGAAGCTCTCAACGGGCCGGGCGTCCTGGCGCTCGCCGCCGCAGGTCATGTCGCTCTTGTCGCGAATGCCCGGCCGCAGACCCTCCCTGCGCTTTGGGAACTGGCCATGTCCAACCCGCTATCGGCGGTCGCCTGCGTGGTGGTGGTGGGCCTGGCTTCCTTTCAGGTCAGCCGCCTGCCCCAGGGGCGAATTCTGTTGGTCAGGCGAATGACGATCGGATTAATCGCCGCCTCTCTCTCGCTCATCGCGGGCGACATCTTGAACCTCATTGACGTGGACCAACAACCTTGGGCGGGCATCATCGCCGGGGCCACCGTCGTCGTCCTTGTCGGCGGACTGACTACGCTCATGGCTGACATGCGGGCCCTTACCGATCGCTAGTCAGGCGCCGAAACTCCGCAGCGATCGCGACCGCTGATCACGGCCGCGCCGGGCAATAGGCGCTGGCTCCTGTCCGAACGCCTCCTTCCCTCTGACACTTCGATATTTGGCCCAAACTGAAAGGAAGCCCATGTGGCGTGTTAAGTCGCTGGACGCGATCATGGCCACCGCGGAGCGCAAGTCGCTCACGCGGTCGTTGGGGCCCATACAACTGACGCTTCTCGGTGTGGGTGCGATCATCGGCACCGGGATTTTCGTGCTGACGGCCGCGGCGGCGCAGAAGGCTGGACCGGGCATGATGTGGAGCTTTGTTATCGCCGGGGCTGTCTGCGGCCTTGCGGCGCTCTGCTATTCGGAACTGGCTTCGATGGTTCCGGTGTCTGGTTCGGCCTACACCTATTCCTACGCCGTAGTGGGTGAGTTGCTCGCATGGATGGTGGGCTGGGCCCTGATCCTGGAATACGCTGTGGCGGCCGCTGCGGTGTCCGCCGGCTGGTCCGGCTATTTCCTCGGGCTGCTGGAAAACGCCCTGGGTTTTGAGTGGCCTGCCTTGTTCAAGAACGGGCCAGCCTGGTCCATGAACGGCTGGATGCCGGTCGCCGACTTCGGCGTCGGCATCGTGAACATCCCCGCCATCATTGTTGCTCTGTCCGTGACGATGTTGCTGATGGTGGGCACCACTGAGAGCGCGCGGGTAAACGCCTTCCTCGTCGCGATCAAGGTCGCCGCGCTGACCATCTTTGTCGCCTTCACCATCCCCGCCATGCAGGCCGGCAACTTCTCGCCCTTCACGCCGAACGGTTGGTTTGGACCAGAGGGATCTACTGGCATGGGCGTCGTCGGCGCCGCTGCCTCGATCTTCTTTGCCTACGTCGGCTTTGACGCCGTCTCAACGGCAGCGGAGGAAACGAAGAACCCGCAGCGAAACGTGCCGATCGGACTGATCGGGTCCTTGGGGGTCTGCACGATCTTTTACCTGCTGGTGGCGGCCGGAGCGATCGGGGCGCACGGCGGGCAGCCTGTTCTGGGCGCTGCTGGCGAAGCCGTTCAACCGGGTTCGCCAGCCTATGTCGCTGCTTGTCGGCTGGCCGAAAACGCCGACCGCCTCGTCTGCTCCAACGAGGCCCTGGCTCACGTCTTGCGCCAGATAAACTTCCCCCTGGTGGGCAACGCTGTCGGCATGGCAGCCATGTTGTCTTTGCGTCGGTCATCCTGATGATGATCTACGGGCAGACACGCATCTTCTTCGTCATGGCGCGGGACGGTCTGCTGCCGAAGAGCTTCGCCAGGATCCATTCCAAATGGAAAACGCCCTACATCGTGACGCTGTTCACCGGGAGCTGCGTCGCCATTGCAGGCGCCTTCTTCCCGGTCGGCCAGCTCGCGGACATTTCGAATTCGGGCACGCTGTTCGCCTTCCTCATGGTTTCGATTGCGGTGATGGTCCTGCGTGTGAAGGACCCCAACCGTCACCGGCCATTCCGCACCCCGTTCATCTGGGTCATCGCTCCGATCTCGGCGCTGGGATGCGTGTTCCTGTTCTGGAATCTGCCCCACGACGCCAAGATGGTTCTGCCGATCTGGGGCGGCCTGGGCCTCGTCGTCTACCTCCTCTATGGCTACCGAAACAGCCATCTGGGCCGGGGCATCACCCATCCGCTCGAACTCGCTGGCGAGCGGTCGCCAGGGCCCAAACCCCCCGACGCCGCCTGAGCGGCCGGTGGTCAGTTCCGGCTGTCCAAGGGACCTTACAGGCCTGCAATATCGACACTTCGGCGGGGCTGGTCTCAAAGCCTCAAGCCATCCGAGACCGCAATATGACTACAGGATTGAAGGATCGACGAGTGGCTGAACGAGCTCACAGAACCCCCACCACCACCTGCCGCGGACGGCGCCGGGCCTGCGGCGCGCTCATGGTGGCGCTCGCCTGGCCACTGTGCCTGTCAGCACCGAGCTACGCTCAGGTCGCGACCCAGGCTCCGGCCGCAAACGGCACACCGATCCACGCCGGGGTCTCCTATCTCCTTCACTCGAATGTCCTTGGCGATGACCGCCAAATCAATGTCTGGCTCCCGCCTGATTATTCGCGATCTGACGCTGACTACACAGTGCTTTACCTGCTGGATGGGGCCCTGGATCAGGACTTCCACCACATAGCCGGCCTGGCCCAGCTTGGCTCGTTGAGCTGGACATATGGCCCTCTCATCGTGGTGGGCGTTCAAACAGTGGACCGGCGGGCGGAACTTACCCCTCAGGCCTCGGATGCCCGCTATTTGCGGGCCTTTCCGCAGAGCGGGGGTGCGGCGCGCTTTCGGCGGTTTCTTGAGACCGAGGTCCTGCCTTTCGTGGAGGGACGCTTTCGGACAGGTCCCCGTCGGGCGCTTATGGGCGAATCCCTGGGCGGCCTTTTCGTGGTCGACACGCTGTTGGACCAGCCGTCGCTCTTCCATGACTACGTGGCGATAAGCCCGAGCCTGTGGTGGGACGACCGATTGCCGCTGCACGACGTCGCCAACCGACTGCGGGCCGCTAACGGCACAGGCCGCCGGCTCTACCTGGCTATGGCGGACGAGGGAGGGACCATGCAGCAAGGCGTCGACCTGCTGCGCGCGGCCCTGGGCGAATCCCGAACGGAGACGATCGAGTGGCTCTATGCCGATCGCAGCTCGGTCGCCACTCACTCCACGATCTATCACAGCTCCGCAGAGGAGGCGCTCCGCTGGCTTTACCCTGCTCCGCCCTACGATCCAGGGCCCACACCCTGGTACATGATCCCGGGCGCGGCGTCGCCTGAGGCGGGCGATCCGCCCTGACGCCGTATCGTGGACGGCGGCCAATCTCGCGCTCTGCGGCGAACCGTTCAGACCGGCAGGATGGCCGCGAGCGTGTCCCGATCCGCCGGGTTGAGCCCAAGCAGAGGGCGAGGGGGCTGTGCCTGGGTCAATCCTATGATGTTCGCCGCCGCGTACATCACCCGAACGCTGCCGATCGCCCGGCACAGTTCCCACAGCGGCTCGAAAGCTGCGTTGTGGGCGTCAGCCTCCGCCCGGTCCTTCGCCATCGCTGCGGATGTGAGGGCGGCGGCGCGCTCGGGGAAGAGGCCGCCGACTACGCTGAACCAGCAGTCTGCGCCGGCCAGTAGAGCGTCCTTGCATCCCCAGTCGCCGCTATAGCCGATCGACAGTCCAGGCGCTGCTCGGCGATAATCCCCCAGGTCCGAGGCAATATCACCGGTTGGGAGAGGTAGTTTAATCGCCGCGACGGCCGGGATAGCCGCCAGGCGGCCGACGAAGGCGGGGCTGAAGGTGAAGTTGGTCGTCCGCGGATTGCTGTAGATGCAGATCGGCAGCGAGGTCACCGACGCAACGGCCGCGAAATGCTGAAACACTTCTTCCTCGGAAAGCGGCGTGTAGCTCACCGGCGCCATCAAGAGGCCTGATGCGCCTTCTTCCGCTGCGTCTCTTGCATGCGCCTGGGCCTCATCCGTTCTCAATGCGCCGACGCTGACGATCACCGGAGTCGCGGTCGTGGTCGCGATCGCGGCGCCGACGGCGCGCCGACGCTCCTCCCGCGTCAGAAACATATAGGTCCCGGTGCTACCCAGAAGACCGATCGAGTCGGCGCCGCCCGCCTCGATCCGACGGATCAGACCCTGCAGATCAGGGACGATGACCTCGCCCGCACTTGTCATCGGTGTGATCGGGAAGGCCGAAAGGCCAGCGAACAGTTTCATTCCAGGCTCCGCAGGTCACCTCAATCAGTCTCGACCAAGGGCTGCCGCTCAACTCATGAATGGCTTCGATTTGTAACGGCCTTGCAGTGTCGTGTTCTTGCGACCGCGTCTGTCCACCAAGCGGCAGGCCATTTCGACCAAGGCGATACGGGCGGCCGCCTTAGCTGTTCGGATCAAATGATGATCGTACCCGGGCCGCTGCAGCAGGGTCCAACAGACGCGTCACCATCCAGGCGCACAGGTCCAGCGATGCGAGGCAACCGCCGGCCGTTGCGACATTGCCGTGGACCACCAGGGCCCGCATTTCAGGGCGAACGCCCATCGCTTCGAGTTCCGGCATCACCGGAGGATAGGTTGTCGCCGAAAGCCCATCCAACAAACCCAGGCCCACCAGTATGAGCGCGCCTGAACCGATCCCGCCAATCACCTGGCGAGAGGGGTCGAGCTGCAGGGCGGCCATGAAGTCTGGATCAGCAAGTTTTGCTCGGCTGCCGTCGCCACTGACCACAAATACCGCGTCTGCCGCTGCGGCTTCGGCAAGCTCGCCGTGCGCCTCGACGCTGACACCGGAATAGGAGGTTAGTCGCGGTTGATCCGACAGGATGCGGACCGTCCAGGCTCCTCCGTACCCTGCTCCGTAGGGTGTCTTCACGCGGTGGAAAAAGTCGAAAGGAAGGAAGAGGTCGACATCGGTGAAGCCGTCGTAGGCGATTACGGCGATGAGCAAGGTTTCAGTCCTTTGCCGAGGGGCGCGTCGGGGCGGGGAGGAGGTTCAGGGGCGGCAAGCGAACAGCCAGGATCAAGGGGTGCTGAGCCGTTGGTGAAAGAAGGCGATGATCTCGTCTCGAGCCCGCAGCGTTGGCTCTCCCTCCCGATCGACCAGGTCGACCGTCACCACGCTGTGCGGCGCCGGCACATGCTGCTGGAAGAAGGGCGGCCTCGGCTCATCAGCCGGCTCAGGATCAGGGAGCACCCGTCCGTCGAAGCGCGGGCCCAGCGCCTTGGAATAGGCGGCGAACCGTTCGGCCCGGCAGAAGGCGTCTCCGGAAAATCGGTAGGCCAGAACACTGAGGTCTTCCCGTTCCAGCCGCTCGGCGATCTTGCCCAGCTCCTGATCGGAGATCTCGAGGCCCGCGGGGTCGTTAAGCGGGAGGGACGGTTGGCAGACGACCGGCGCCAGCATCGACGGCTCCAGCATTATCGTGAGCGCGAAATTCCCGGTGAAACACATGCCGACGGCTCCAACGCCCGGTCCGCCGCACTCTCCATGAGCAGCACGGGCGAGGCCCCGAAGCCATAGGGTGACGGGGCTGGACGCGCCCGCCGCCAGGGCCCGGAACTCCGCACTGACGCAGGCGCGACGAAAGACGGCCGCCCCCTCATCAGCGGTCGGCACTCCGCCGTCTGTCCCGAACAGCGAGGGCATATAGACCGTGAAGCCCGCGTCACGGACCCACCGGGCGAACCTTGCGACATGAGGACTGATCCCGGGCATCTCCGCCAGGACGATGACGGCCGGACCCGCCCCGGCGCGGTAGACCAGCTTGGTCTCGCCCAGGATGGTCGTCGGCCGACGCTCGAAGTCGGCAAGATTGTCGGGCAGGAGCAGGTTCGTCGGCATGGTCTCTCCAATCGGGGAGAG
Source organism: Brevundimonas sp. (assembly GCF_036676055.1). GTDB lineage: Bacteria > Pseudomonadota > Alphaproteobacteria > Caulobacterales > Caulobacteraceae > Brevundimonas. The sequence goes on from NZ_JAKFDS010000017.1 coordinate 44,231, forward strand.
GAAAATGCGGCGGCCTGGAACGGCGGCCCAGCGGCGAATTAGACATTGATCGCGGCGAACTCGCCATCGGCTTTCGCCACCCTGAATGCGCGCCGGGCGAAGCCTGGAGCTGGCGGTAAGCTGCAGCCGGTAGGTTTGGCTAGCGAGGACTCTCCGGACAATCGCCGCCTGACTCTGCCTCGCACTCAGGGGGGCGCCGACTGGCGTTCTTGCGATCCTTGCGCGCAAAGATCGCGAGGCCTGCCTGCATCAGGGGACCAATCGCGAGGGCGTGTAGAACAGTTCCAACGCCCACCGTCCCTCCCAGCATCCAGCCGCCTGCCAGCACGACCAGCTCAACCCCTAGCCTTGCCCGCTGGATCGAGAGCCCCGTGACCTTCACCAGTCCCATGGTGAGACCGTCCCGCGGTCCAGGACCGTAGCCCGCGGAGATGTAGGCGGCGGTCGCGAACCCGTTCAACGCGATGCCGCTCAGGAGAAATGCGGTGCGAGTCGGCAGGGCGGCGATCTCTGGAAGAAGCATCAGGGTAAGGTCTGTCGCAGTGCCGATAACCAGCACATTGCTGATCGTCCCCAAGCCTGGCCGCTGTCCAAGCGGGATCCAGACCAGCAGCACCAGCGCGCCCAGCAGGTTCGTCACAAGCCCAATGCTCAGGCCCGTTTGGCGAGACAGACCTTCATGAAGTACGGACCACGCCATGAGGCCGAGCCCGGACCGGACCATAAGCGCCGTCGAGACGCCGAAGAGGGCGAGCCCCACGTACAAGCGAACAAGACGTACAAGATGCCCGCCGGCGGGTTGCTCAAGTTGAAGATGCATATCTACGCCACGGTACAGCTTCGGAGCCGGGGTAGTTGGCCTTGCTGGCAGCGCGTGGAACAGCGGCGGCTTCGCCAATATGCGCGAGTAGAACGCCAGTTTCGTCACCCTTGGGGTCTCGGCAATCTTGCGGCTCGACCGCCCGACAGGAAGGGAAGCGCATTAGGCCGGGGTATCCCTTGTGGGCCCCATCCGGGGGCGAAGCATGTGGGGCAGTCCGATGCCGGTGATGATCAGCGCCGCGGACAGGATCTTCCAACCGGCCAGCTTTTCATCGAGCAGCACCACGGCAAGGGCGATGGTGATCACCGGGATCAGCAGGGTAAGCGGAGCGATCCTGCTTAAAGAATATCGTCTGACGAGCGCGTTCCACACCGCATAGCTGAATACCGTATTGGCGTAGGCCTGCCAGGCGATCAGAGCGACCAGACTCCAGTCGAAGCGGGTCATGGGGAGCGTCAGGGCTTCTGGCCCCTCCAGAGTGAGCGATAGGGCCGCGAGCGGCAGCGTGGCGAACAAGCTGCTCCAGACCATGAAGTTCAGCAGGTCGCCCCGGTAGTCGCATTTGCGCACGATCACATTGGAAACCGCCCATGAGAGAGCCGCAGTAAGCGTGAGCAGAACGCCAATCAGGGTGGCGGATGCGCCGCCGTAAAAGCCGATCACGACCAGCCCCGCGGCTGCCACCAAGCAGCCCAGGATCTGGGACGGTCTGATCCCCTCCCTCAACACCACCCCCGCCAGTGCGACGTTGAAGAAGGCCTGGGCCTGCACCACCACCGAGGCCATCGCCGGGCTAATGAAATGCTCCATAGCTATGAAAAGCAGCCCGAACTGTCCAAGCCCGGTCAGGATCCCAAAGGCCGCCACCAGGCGCATGTGGCCGCGGGGAGGGCGCAAGATCAGACAGGCGGGCGCAAAGGAAAACAAAAAGCGCCATGCACACAGCGCCAGCGGCTCCATGCGATCAAGGCCCCACTTCACCGCTATGAAATTCGAGCCCCAGATCAGGACTACGAGACCCGCTAACGCCAGATGATGAGCAGGGAGCCGCGGGGTCAAGCGCGCCGCCGAAGGATGCGCAATGGGGTTGAGGACGAATGCGAGGTGGACATCCGCCAGATGGTGAGCGTGGCTGCACAGGGTCGCCAGATGACGATCTGACAGGCGTTGTGGGCTTTTCGCCAGGTGCTGTGATGACCCGCGCGGCGGGGCCCTACTCGTGGGCCGCCGCTGCGTAACTTGGTCAGGCCCGCGAGAAGGCTAGGTCGGGGCGCCGGCGCCGTTGAGCGCACCTCGCGCGCGGGTTCGCAGGTCCCTCGGACCCATCCCCGAACACCGGCGGATGAGCGCGCGCAGGGTCGAAGGGTCCGAATAGCCGACGCGAAAGGCAATCTCTTCGAACGGCAGCATCGTGGTTTCGATCAGCTCGATCGCACGTTCCATTCGAAGCTGTTGCAGGAACTGAATGGGGGAAAGGCCCGTCGCCGCTGTCACCCGACGGGCGAAGGTCCGTGGCGACTGCCTTACGCTTGCCGCCAGATCGTTCACCCCGATCCGGTCCGCCAGTCGAGAGCGGGCCCAGGCGGCGGCGCGCGCCACCCCTTCGTTGGAAGCGGCCAACAGGCTCAAGGCCATGTAGGGAACCTGGGAGCGGCGCTCGTCCAGAACCATCCGGCGCGCACACCCTTCAGCGATCTCGGCGCCGGCATAGCGGGCCACGAGTCCCACCATCAGGTCCATCTGCGCCATGGCGGCGCCCGCTGTCGTGAGACGGCCGTCGGTCACCACAAGTTCGGTGGTGTCGAGAGAGACCTTGGGGAACAACTCTTTGAAGACAGGCGCCAGCCACCAGGCGGTCGTCGCCCGCTGGCCGTCGAGAAGACCTGAGCTCGCCAGCAGCAGGGTTCCGGTGCAGGAGCTGGCGATATGCGCGCCAGCGTGAAAAGCGGATTGGATCGCTTGTCGTCCTTCCGTCGCGTCCGGCTCAGCCAGTCGATCGGAGTAATTCTCAGCCTTGGACAGGCCTTGCGCCGGCAGGATGAAGAGGTCCGGTTCGTCATGGGTCGCTTCAGGAAAGGCCAGAAACGGGCGGAACAGCGCCGCTCCTGCGCCCTGGATCTTCACATGAAAAGGAGAGGGGCGTCCGAGAGAGTGGGACACCCGATTGGCCATCGCCAGAACGTCAATGGTGATGGCTACGCTTGAGGCCAGCGGCGCGCTCAAGGTGAAGATGGTGGTCGATGGCATGTCTCATCGTCCTCGCTGGGTGTCCAATCCGCCACTGGCGGCGACGCGACTGGAGCCTTCAGGATGGCTGTTCCCAAACGGCCCGAAAACGCGGTGTGCATGAGCGGCCCGATCTTTGTTGCCTGTGATCAGCCCGGCCGGTTCATCGCCCCGCCCGCCGCGCGCGGCCCCTGGACGGTGAGCCACTGGAGCGGCATCGCGGCCGATCTGTCCTTTCTGGACTGGACATATCCGTCGCTCGACTTGTCCGTGGGCTTCGTCCGACCGCCTGAAGGCGGATGGATACGGCTGGAATCGCACTGCCTGCCTCATGTCGGCGGGCGCACTGTGTGCGTGACCGCGCTCAGTGATTGCCTCGGCCCGTTCGCGCAGGCGACCCAAACCCTCATGATCGATCGCAGGGTCGCTCAAGCGTAGGGCTCGCCGTTCTTGCGGGTGTAGCGCCACCCCGTCTCTGTGCGGACCGGTACGAGATCGTCATCGGGGCATTCCGCCGTGTCGCCAGGCAGGCGATCTCCAATCTCAATGTAACTCGCGTCTGCGTTAGACCGGTTGATCAGGTGGTGAGCCGTTCCCCCGTGCCTGAAACCGGCGCAGGCTCCGGCGCGAAGGAGCGTCTCTCCTTCGTCGTGGACCAGGACCAGTTCGCCCGAGAGCACATAGACGAACTCGTCTTGCACCATATGCCTGTGGCGTGTGGCGGACTGGGTCGCCGGCGGCAGCGTGATGAGGTTCACCCCAAAGTTTTCCAGGCCAAACAGATCGCCGAGGCGCTGTTTGCGGCGGCCGGCGACCCTCTCGGCGAACTCAGGCGGATAACCGGTGCCAAGCTGCGTGGGCGCTTCGCTGGCGATAAGCGTGATCGGCCAGTTCTTCTCTGTCATCTGCGAGCCTCTTCGTCCTCTACGACCCAGCCACAGCCGCCTTGTCGTCCTGTCCGCAACAGGACCGCGCGGCGCCAACCATGGTCGCGTCAGAACCGGGAGCGAGCCAAGAGGCGAAAATGCACTGTTTCGAGGCTATCTCGCCAATCCAATACTGTCGATTGGTCGGCCTGGGGGACGAACGCGCCGCCGCGGCAAAAGGGATCGCTGTCGCGCCTGGAGCGGATCGGCGTCGCCCTTTAAGCCATAGCTCGCGTCGGCGCCGGGCGCCCGTCCGCTATCCCGAAACACAGCGCTGCTGCAGTCAGACCGAGCAAGAAGGTGGCGGTCCAGATGGTCACATACGAACCTGTAAGATCGAAGATGTAGCCGCCTGACCAGGCCCCCAGAAACGATCCAATCTGATGGGCGAGAAAACAGACGCCGAACAGCGCGCCCAAATGGCGGACGCCGAACATCCTGGCCACCAGTCCGCTTGTGAGAGGGACCGTTCCTAGCCAGGTCAGACCCATGACAGAGGCGAATGCGAGCACAGAGATCTCGGACTTCGGAAGCATGAAGAACGACAGGATCGCCACGCTCCGCATCAGATAGAGCCAGCCCAGGATCTGCTGCTGCGGAAACCGGGATCCCAGCCACCCGCATGCCCAGCTCCCCGCTATGTTGAACAAGCCGATCAGCGCCAGGGCCGCACCGGCAGAAGCCTGTGGGATGTGGCAGAGTGCCAGGTAGGCAGGCAGGTGCGTGGCGATGAAGGCCAGCTGGAAGCCGCAGGTGAAAAAGCTGAGGGTCAGTTGAACGAAGCCTCGGTTGCCGAGCGCCTGTCTTGAGACCTTCTTCAGGTCCCCTGCTTCCCGAGAATTCCGGGACACCGGTTCGGTGGGGCTCCTGAACAGGAAGAAGCCCAAGGGAGCGGCCGCGAAAATGCAGGCCGCGAGAAACAGGAGGGCGCCGCCGATTCCGCCCGCTTCCATGATGCGCTGGACCAAGGGTACCAGGGCGACCTGGCCGACGGATCCCCCCGCGCTTGCCAGGCCCAGCGCCATGCTGCGCTTCTCCGGAGGCGCAGCGCTCCCCACCGCCGCCGTTACGACTCCAAACGAGGAGCAGCTGATGCCAATGCCGACCAGGACGCCCATACCCACCACCAGCATCGGCCCACTCGGCATCAGGGCGGACAGGGTCAGGCCCAATCCATAGGTGATTGCGCCAAAGGCGATGACGGGGCCAGGGCCGAACCGGTCGCTCGCAGCGCCGGCCACGGGCTGGGCGAAGCCCCAGACGAGATTGTGAAGGGCGATCGCGAACGCCACCTCCGTCACCGGAAGTCCGCGGACGCTCGAAAAGGGTTCGACAAACAGGCCGAAAGTCTGCCGGGCTCCAGCCGCGGCGCTTACGATGATGCTGCCGACGACAATGCTGCGGATGAGGGGATCCCGCATCCAGCGCCCGATGGAAGCCGGCGAGGTCAACGCCGCTCGCCCTTGGGAGAATGAACTCCCGACGATCTTTCACCAGGCGCCGGGCACGACCGGAGGCAGCCGACGCGATCGATCCCTTCCGGGAGAGGAGCGGCAGGACGATCTCGCGCCATAGCTGCGTTCTCACCGTGAGTCATCGGGCCCTCCATCACCGGGATGATCGTGCGGCGCGCGAACCGCGCGCCCCAGTGTCAAATTCGACATTGGCCGAGCCGATTTTGCCAGGAACGAAGCCGGGTGCATCGGTCCAGGGCCCGCAGAGTTCAGCGAAGTCCACGCCGACTTGGCGGGGTGGGCTTTGCCGGGCGCATCACCAGTACGATCGGGACTCACCCGGTCCTGCAGGGAGACCAACCGCGTAAGACAGCGGGCGAGCGTCGGGTGCTCCCTCGTCATGACCAGCATCGGGGCCACATTGCCAGCGGCCTTGCTGTTCGGCGAACGCCGCCCGGAATTTGTCCGCCGCGCCTCCTGCGAGAGCAGGCTGAAACGCCGATCATCTGGCTCGATCAGGTCCGCTTGGGCGGTCGGTCATGCCTCAAAGGTGGAGCGTTTTCCGTGCGCCAGTGGACCGTCGATTCATTTACGCCAACGCTGTTTGGGGGAAATCCCGCCTGCGTCGTTGAACCCTTGGCGCGGTGGCCTGCTGATGCGCTGATGCAGTCCATCGCCCAGGAAAACAATGTTGGTGCGACGGCATTTCTCGTCGCTGACCCGGACGGCCGTTCATTCGGCTTGCGGTGGTTCACTCCCAGCGTCGAGGTGCCTCTGTGTGGACACGCGACCTTGGCTGCCGCCCATGTTCTGTTCACAGAGTTGCGATCAATTTCCTCCAGCGCAAACTTTGAGACCCACTCAGGCCCCTTGTCTGTTGAGCCGATTGCGGGCGGCTACGAGCTCTCCCTGCCCCTGCAACACGCCACCCGCATTCCAACGCCGCCAGGACTGGCTGGCGCTCTTGGCGTGAAGCCGCTGGAGGTCTGGGCTGGCGCCTATCTCATCGCCTTACTGACAACCGCCGATGAGGTCAGGACGCTGCGGCCGGACCTGGAAGCACTTCGCGATATCTCGCTGTCCTTGGGCGGGCAGGGGAACGTGGGAGTTGCCGCCCTGGACGCGCCGGGATCATCACACCAGGTCGTCGACCGCTTCTTCGCACCCGGATACGGGATTCCCGAGGATCCGGCGACGGGCTCGTTTCACGGCCTTCTTACCCCGATTATGTCGCCGCGGTTCGCGACGCCTTCCGTCCGCTTCGCTCAAGCATACCCGGGCCGCGGCGCAGAGTTCCGGGGGCGCGTGCAAGGCGATCGGGTGATGCTCAGCGGGAACGCGATCACCTATTCGGAGAGCCGCCTGCGTCTCTCGATCGAGGAGTGACCGGCTTTACGAGGCGCGGTGGTTCCCAACCGCGAACTCGGCCTCTCGAAAACATCTGATCCAGTTCCGCCCCATAACCGGGAAACTCACCCAGAGGCGGTTCGCGCAGGGACTGACCGGCCAACAGCGGCCGGATGGCGGCTCCGAAGGTGCGGAACAGCGGGGAGTACGGGAGCCGGCGGCGAATGAACCCGAGGTCGGGGCCCTGTCGGGCCACGGGTCAGATCAGAGACTGTTCCGGAGGGGGCGTGGCGGAGCGGGTAATCCAGGTCAAACTCTCCGCTCGAAAGATCACCCGCGGATACTCAGTGCGATCCGGACCAGCGCCGACAGACTGTCGGCCTGCATCTTCGTCATGACCTTTGCGCGAAAGATCTCGACCGTGCGCGGGCTGATGTTCAGGGCAAGGCCGATCTCCTTGTTCGACCTGCCCTCGACAAGCGCCTCGAACACCTGCCGCTCCCGGGGGGTCAGCTCAGCGAGCCGCAGTTCCGCCTGTCGGGCGGTCTTCTGCCGGGTGACCCTGTCCGTGAGCACGCCCAGGCATCCCATAAGGGATTCGAACAGACGGTTCGGGTCGAATGGTTTCTCGATGAAATCAACCACGCCCGACTTCATCAGCTGAACGGCCATCGGAACGTCGGCATGTCCGGTGATGACGATCACGGGCCAGGCGCCGGGCCGCAGTTCGTTCAGCCGACGGACGACTTCAGCGCCGTCCATGCCAGGCATCCGGATGTCCGTGACGACGCAGGCCGTCTCCGTCTCGGGCAGACGCGCGAAGAAGTCGTCGCCGCTGACAAAGCTACGCGCCGTAACGCCCTGTCCCCGCAACAGCGTCACGAGCGAGTCCCGTACCGCTTCGTCGTCGTCGATGATGAAGACTGAATGGCCCTTCATGCGTCCTCCAGTTCCCGCTCCCGCATGAGACCAAAAACGAACGCTGCTCCGCCGAGTTCGCTCCTTTCGACCGACAGCGTCCCGCCATGGCTCTCGACGATGGTCCGGGTTACGGACAGGCCGAGCCCCATGCCCGATCGCTTTGTGGTCGTCAGGGGCCGGAAGATCTTCTCAAGCTGCCTGGGGGCCACTCCGCCGCCGTTGTCCTCGACCCGGACCTCGAAGACCGAGTCCGACCTCGCCCGGCCGATCACCCGTATGCGGCCGTCAGGATGGTCTTCCAGCGCTTCAGCGGCGTTGCGCACGAGGTTGATGATGGCTTGCTGGAACTGGATCCGCTCGGCCCGGACGTGATCGTTCAGGTCGTCTATGTCCATTTCAATTTTCACCCGGCCGTCGGCCTGGATCATCAGCAGAACGCCATGCAGGTCCGCGACCATCGCGGCGACCCGCTCCACTTCCAGACTGCGGGTTTCATGGGCCAGCAGTTCCCGCATCCGTCGGATGATCCCTCCGGCCCGCAACAGTTGCGCCTTGGCCAGTTCGATCGTCCGACCAGCGCTCTGGCCCATCAGGCCGACCTTCTCCAGCGAGTCCTGGCTGGCGTGAAGGTAGGTGGTCGCGGCTGTGAGGGGCTGGTTCAGTTCGTGCGCGAGCGACGCCGCCATCTCGCCCAGGGAGTTCAGCCGCCAGACCCGGTTGAGCTGGGTGTGAAGCTCTCGCGCCCTGGCGTCGGCGGCATGGGCCAGGGTCAGGTCCGTCAGGCACAGGGTGGCGAGCACGCCATCCGGATTGTCGGGCATCAGGCCGACCTGGATGCTCAGGGGAAAGGTCTCGCCGTCCGGGCGCCGCCCTGTCCAGACTGCGTCCTCGCCGCTGTCCATCCAGTCTCCCTGAAGGGCCTGCACATAGTCGCCGAAGTCCCGGCCCATCGCCTCTTCCGAAGTGACGCCCAGCACGGTGCAGGCCCTCCGGGTGAGGAAGCTCACACGCCGCTCCCTGTCGATCGCTACGACCGGGGTGGAGGCGAGGATGGCGTCCAGCATTCGGTTGCGGTGGGTGAGACGCAGGGACAGCTCGTGCGCGCGTTCCTGCATGGCCCGCAGGCGCCAGCACATGACCGCGATGAACCATGAAACGGCGACAAAAAGCAGGGCGTTGGTCGCCGTATCCACCCAGCCCAGCCGAGCCACGAGCGCAACGTTGGCGATGATCGACAAGCTGACGGCGACGGCCGTCTGCCCCCGACCCGAAAGCATGGCCGTAGCCATCACGGCGGGCACGAACGGCAGGTAGTAAAATTGGCCGACCACCTCGAGAATCTGCCTGACCAAAAGACAGGCGGCGACCGCAACGACCGGGACGAGATAGCTTTGGGCCGTCGTCAGCGAGGGCCTGGAGCCGGAAATGTCGGGTCTTTTAAGCAAAAGCTACTGTACTTTTTACGGCGGTATTCACTGGACGGCTTCGGCCGCGGGGCCCCAACCGAATCGCATTTCACCTCAGAAGTGTATGGAAGGCGTCTAAGGTGTTCTACGTACCGCCGGGATTACCGCTTATTTTCGATCTGCGCTCACCGTCCGCAGGGTGAGGAGAGATCATGAAGCGGACCCTGACTGTGCTGGTTGTCGACGATTGCGCTGCGATGCGGACCCTGGTGGGAACCATTCTCGTCGCAGGGGGCCATATTGTTCTGCTGGCCGAGGATGTGGCCCGGGCGCTTGAGATCCTTGATAGGCGCCAGCCCGATCTGATTCTGACCGACTACTCCATGCCCGGGGGGAATGGCGCAGACCTCGTTCGTGAAATCCGGTCACGGGACGCCTTCGCGCATACGCCGGTGTTCGTCGTATCCAGCGAGCAGGCCCCGGAGACGCGCAACCGCATGGCCAGCGCCGGCGCCAATGGCTGGATATCCAAGCCCCTGTGCGTTGAGACATTGCTGGCCGCAGTAGACGCCGTCGCCGTCAGCTTCGTCCCGCCAGCCGAAGTGTTCCGGGCCAGCCGCATGCCGGCCGCCCTGGAAGTCGCGTAGGTATTCCTACGTATGTGACGGTTCATAGAAAATATCAGCGTGCGGCGGAGTTTGCGGGAACAACGTCCGAGAGAGTTTCATGTCCCGCAGAACGCGTTTTTCCACTTCCTTCCTCCTGCTCGCCGTCGGCGCCGCCTCCGCTCCGGCCGCCGCCCATGCCCAGGACTTCAGCGGCCAGATCGGCGTCGCGACCCAGTATGTCGGCAAGGGCATCGGCAAGAGCGCTGAAGACCCGAGCGTCTTTGGGTCCGTCGAGGTCAGCGCCGGTCAGTTCTACGGCAGCGTGTTCGCCTCGACCGCGGAGCTGAGCCAGGGCTCGGACTCGGAAATCGTTACAACGGTAGGTTACCGCCCGGAGTTCGCCGGTTTCGAGTTCGACCTGTCGGCGATGAACAAGGATCTTCCCGGCACCCGCTCCGGCGTCGACGCCAACTTCATGGAGTACCAGGCTGACATCTCACGGTCGCTCGGGCCCATCGGCGCCCGGCTGCGGGTGAACTATACGCCGGACGGTTTCGCCGGAACGCGCGAGGCATGGTGGGTCGAAGGGCAGGCGTCGATGGCGATCGACCGCCGTACCAAGGCCTCCGCGGCCTTGGGCGAGCGCACCGCCGAAGGCGGCGCGGAATACGTCGCCTGGAACGCCGGGGTGAAGCGCAAGCTCACCGATCGGCTGGCCCTGGATGTCCGCTGGTACGACACCGACGGACACAGCCGCGGCGAAGCCTATGAGGGCCGCCTCGTCGGCTCCCTGTCCCTCTCATTCTGATCCCTTTCCGCATCGTCCTCCAACGGCCTTCGAGGAAATCGCCCGTGTTCACCAACCTGCCCGTCAGCCGCAAGCTGCTCATCGCCTTCTCGGCGGTGCTGCTCGCCATCCTCGCCATGGGCGGGGTCATCCTCTTCAACCTCCAGGCCATGGAGCGTGCGGGCGTGACCCGCAGCGAGGCCAATGAGGCGGTGCGCGATACCGCCTTGGCGGAGCTGAAGCTGGCCCGTCAGGAGAACAGCCTCCGCGGGTTCCTGATTTCCAACGACCCCTATTACCTGCAGCGCCTCGACGCCCACCGGGCCGATTTCAAGCAGGCGGTGAAGGAGATCCGGGAGATTCCCGGTCTCGGCGTACAGGCGGAGACGGAAGCCCTTGAGGGCGCGGCGGACGAATGGTTCGAGAACGTCGTGACCGTTGCGCGCCGGCTGGCCGCCGACCCGTCGACCCGCGCCCAGGCCATCGCCATGGTGGGGCGCCAGGGATCCGCCGACACCTATATCGGCAAGGCCGAAGAAGCGATGGAGGCGATTGACGCCGCCAACGTGGCGCACCTCGAGGAGGCGGAGAACGCCCAGATCAACGCCGCACGAACGGCCCTCATCGCCCTGTTGGTCGGTCTGGTCGCCGCGGTGATCATGGCGATCGGCGCCGGCATTGTGATCACCCGCGCCCTGGTGGGCCCTATCAACAGCCTGATCTCTGACATGAGGCGGCTTATGCAGGGCGACACCTCCATTGAGGCGCCCATGTCGCGCCGCAAGGACGAGTTCGGCCAGTTCGGACAGGCCGTCCTCGCCTTCCGCGACGCCGCCGTCGAGAAACTGCGCCTCGAGGCCGAGACCGCGGCGGAGCGTGCGGCGGTCGAGGCGGAGCGGGCCCGGAACGAGGAAGAGAAGGCGCGCGAGGCCGAGTACGACCGGATCGCCATAACCGCCCTGGCCGAGGGTCTGGCGGCCATGGCCGACGGCGACCTGACGCACCGCTTCACCGCCGAAGTGGCTCCCAAGGCCGCCCGGCTGAAGGAAGACTTCAACCGCGCGGTGGTCCAGCTTGAGGAAGCCATGGCTGTGGTGGTGACCAATGTCTCGGCCATCCGCTCGGGAGCCGGAGAGATCAGCCAGGCCGCCGACGACCTGTCGCGCCGCACCGAACAACAGGCCGCCTCGCTGGAGGAGACCGCCGCGGCGCTGGACGAGATCACCGCCACGGTCAACCGCACCGCCTCGGGCGCCCGTCAGGCCTCCGAGACCGTCAAGGCCGCCAAGGGGGACGCCGAGACCTCCGGGGTAGTGGTGCGCGACGCCGTCGGGGCCATGGGCGCGATCGAGAAGTCGGCCCAGGAGATCAGCCAGATCATCGGCGTCATCGACGAGATCGCCTTCCAGACCAATCTGCTGGCGCTCAACGCAGGGGTCGAGGCGGCCCGGGCGGGCGACGCCGGCCGCGGCTTCGCGGTGGTGGCCTCCGAGGTGCGGGCCCTGGCCCAGCGCTCGGCCGAGGCGGCCAAGGAGATCAAGGTGCTGATCTCCGCCTCGACCAACCAAGTCAACTCCGGGGTCAGCCTGGTCGGGCAGACCGGAGAGGCGCTGCAGCGTATCGTCGGCCGCGTCGCCGAAATCGACGGTCTTGTCTCCGAGATCGCCGCCTCTGCTCAGGAGCAGGCGACCGGCCTCCAGCAGGTCAACACCGCCGTCAACCAGATGGACCAGGTGACCCAGCAGAACGCCGCCATGGTGGAACAGTCCACCGCCGCCAGCCACTCGCTTTCGCAGGAGGCGGAAAGCCTCGCCGGCTCGGTGTCCCGGTTCCGGATCGGCGCGACGCCTCCCGCGGCGCGTACCGCCGCACGGCCCGCCGCCCGATCGGTGACGGCTCTCAAGACCCTGGGCCGGGGCGGTGCGGCGCTGAAGCCCCAAGCGGTTGAAGACGGCTGGGAAGAATTCTGATGACCGCCGTCGTCGTCCTGCCTGCCGTGCTGGACATCCAGCAGGCGGCCCCCTTGCGGGAAGAACTGCTCGCCCTCCGTGGGCAGGCGGTGGTGGTCGATGGTTCGGCCGTAGATCGTCTCGGCGCCCTCTGCCTGCAGGTGCTGATCTCGGCCCAGCAGACCTGGGCGCGGGACGGGCTGAGCCTGATCATCGACCAGGTCTCCGAAGCCTTCGCCAGCCAGTGGAACGCCTTTGGAGCGCCGGACGCCGCGTCCGCCCGGGGAGAAGCCGCGTGACCAAGACTGTACTCACTGTCGACGACTCCCGGACCATGCGTGACATGCTGATGCTTGCCCTCGTCGAGGCGGGCTATCGGGTGATCCAGGCCGTCGACGGCGTCGACGGGCTGGAGACGCTGAGCGCGGAGGGCGCTGATGTCGTGATCACCGACATCAACATGCCCCGGATGGACGGCTTCGGCTTCATCGAAGGCGTGCGTGCAGACCCCCGTCACCGGGCGATCCCGGTTCTGGTTCTGACCACCGAGAGCGATGCCGCCAAGAAGCAGCGCGCCCGCGACGCTGGCGCGACGGGCTGGATCGTCAAGCCGTTCGACCCGGTCAAGCTGGTCGACGCCGTGCGCCGGGTGGCCGCCTGAGATGACCGACGCCGCTGATCCTTTCGAAGCGATCAAGGTCACCTTCTTCCAGGAGTGCGACGAGCTGCTGGGCGACCTCGAAACCGGTCTGCTCGCCATCGAGGCGGGCTCGGCCGATGACGAGACGATCAACGCTGTCTTCCGCGCTGTTCACTCGGTGAAGGGCGGCGCCGGCGCCTTCGGACTGGATGAACTGGTTCGTTTCGCCCACGTCTTCGAAACGCTGCTGGACGAGCTGCGCTCGGGCCGCAAGCCCTGCGATCCGCCGACGGTCAAGGCCCTGCTGCGGGCGTCGGACGTACTGGCGGACCATGTCTCGGCCGCTCGCGGTCAGGCCGCGCCGGTGGACGAGGCGCGATCGAGCGCCCTGGTCGCCGAGCTGGAGATGCTGATTCATGGCGGCGTCGTCCCGTCTGCGGCCGTGGTCTCGGAACCGGCGCAGCCCGAGGCGGATGAGTTCGGATTCCGGCCCGTCGCCTTCGACGTCTCCGCGCTGGGCGGCCCGGCGGCCAGTCCGGCCGGGTGGCGAGTGGTCTTCCGTCCCCACGCCCGCATGTACGCCAAGGCCAACGAGACGGGACTGCTGTTGCGCGAGTTGTCGCGGCTCGGTTCGCTGGATGTGGCGCTCGACGCCTCGGCCCTTCCGGATCTGGCCGCCCTTGTGCCCGAGGAGGCCTACCTCTGCTGGACGCTCGACCTGGTCGGCGCTGTCGACGAGGCCGCGGTGCGGGAGGTGTTCGACTTCGTCGAGACCGACTGCGACCTGACCGTCGACCCTCTGCCCGCGGCGACTCCCGACGAACAGCCGCCAGAATCCGCGCCGGATCTGGATATCGCCGCCCTGCTGGCCCGGGCCGCGGCCGAGGCGCCTGAACCGCAGGCGCTCGCGCCAGCGATTGAGGCCGCGCCCACCGAGCCGCTCCCGTCGTCCGTCGCTGCGGCGCCGGCCGGCCCCGTCAGCCCGGCCGCTCCCGCCGCCGTCACCATCCGGGTCGACCTCGACCGCGTCGATCGCCTGATCAACGTTGTCGGCGAACTGGTCATCCAGCAGGCGATGCTCGCCCAGCGGGTGATCGAGAGCGGCCTCGCCCGCTCATCGGGCATCTCGGTCGGGCTTGAGGATCTCGAGCTGCTGACCCGTGAGATCCAGGACAGCGTCATGGCCATCCGGGCCCAGCCGGTGAAGTCCGTGTTCCAGCGCATGCCGCGACTGGTGCGGGAAGTCGGCGAGATGACGGGCAAGCGCGTCCGTCTGGTCACCGAAGGCGAGGCCACCGAGGTCGACAAGACGGTGGTGGAGCGTCTGGCCGAACCCATCACCCACATGATCCGCAACGCCATCGACCACGGCCTTGAAACCCCCGAGGACCGCCTCGCCGCAGGCAAGAGCGGGGAGGGGACCGTCCGCCTCGCCGCCCTTCACCGGTCCGGTCGCATCGTCATCGAGATCAGCGACGACGGCCGCGGCATCAACCGGGAACGGGTGCGCGGCATCGCCGTCTCACGGGGCCTGATCCCCGAGGATGCGGTGCTGACGGACGACGAGATCGACAACCTGATCTTCCTGCCCGGCTTCTCAACCGCCGACGCGGTTTCCGACATCTCGGGCCGCGGCGTCGGGATGGACGTGGTGCGCCGGTCGATCCAGGCCCTGGGCGGGCGCATTTCGATCGCTTCGGCGCCCGGCAAGGGCTCCACCTTCACCCTCAGCCTGCCGCTGACGCTCGCGGTGCTGGACGGCATGGTGGTGTCAGCGGCCGACCAGACGCTCGTGGCGCCGCTGACGGCCATTGTCGAAAGCCTGACGCCGAGGCCGGAGGACGTGCACTACGTCGGCGGCCACGATGCGGTGATCCTGTTCAGGGAGCAGTTCACGCCGCTCGTCGATGTCGGACTGGTGATGGGATTCCGGGATGTCTCCCTCGTGCCTTCGGACGGAGTCGCGGTGGTCGTCGAAACCGAATCCGGCGCGCGCGCCGCCCTGCTGTTTGACGCCATCCAGGGCCAGCGCCAGGTGGTGATCAAGAGCCTCGAAACCAACTACCGCCAGGTCGAGGGCGTCGCCGCCGCGACCATTCTCGGAGACGGGCGGGTCGCCCTGATCCTCGACGTCGACGCCATCGTGGCCAATGCGCGTCGGCGCTCGGCGCGTCCCGAACTCAAGATCGCGAGTTGAATCATGTCCGACATCGTCCCGACGGCGCCCGTCCCCGCCCGTGAACTGATCGCCTTCCGGATCGGCCGGCAGGAATTCTGCGTCGACATCATGTCGGTGCGTGAAATCCGCGGCTGGACTCCGGCCACCCCGCTGCCGCGCGCGCCGGGGTACATGAAAGGCGTCATCAACCTCCGCGGCGCGGTCCTTCCGATCGTCGATCTCGGCGCCCGCCTGGGGCTCAACACCTCGGAGCCGACCGCCCGGCACGTCATCATGGTGGCCCACATCGGGGGGCGCACGGTCGGCCTTCTGGTCGACGCTGTCTCCGACATCATCCAGCTGACCGACGAGGCCGTTCAGCCCACGCCGGATGTCGCCAGCGACCAGGTGCGGACCTTCGTCAAGGGCATCTTCGCTGTCGACGGCCGGATGATCAGCCTGCTCGAGCTGGGGTGGATCCTGCCGGAATCCGAGGCCGAGGCAGCATGACCGACGCCGCCGGGCGGGAAGCGCTGGTCGAGGGCGAGTTCGTCTTCACGGCCGAGGATTTCCGCCACATCGCCCATATCCTGCACGCTCACGCCGGCATCGCGCTGAACGAGGGCAAGGCCGCGCTGGTCTACTCCCGGCTGGCCAAGCGGCTGCGCGCCCTCGGCCTGCGTACCTTCCGCGACTATTGCACCCTGATCCAGGGCGTCGACGGCGTCGACGAGCGCCAGGCGATGACGGCGGCCCTGACCACCAACGTCACCCGGTTCTTCCGCGAACCGCACCATTTCGACCACCTGCGCGACGTGGTGATGCCGACGCTGGCCGCGCGCGCGCGGGCGGGCGGGCGCGTCCGGCTGTGGTCCGCCGCCTGTTCGAACGGTCAGGAACCCTATTCGATGGCCATGACGGTGCTGTCTGTCCTGCCGGAAGCCGCCGATCTGGATGTCCGCATTCTGGCCACCGACATCGACCCGAACATGGTCGCCGAAGGGGTCGCCGGGGTCTATTCCGAAGAGACCCTGGCCGCCGCGCCCGCGCTGCTGCGCCATCGTTGGTTCGACAAGGCTCCGGCCCATGGCCCGGACCGGCTGAAGGCCAGCGACACCCTGCGCCGTCTCGTCAGCTTCCGTGAGCTGAACCTGATCGGAGACTGGCCGATGCGCGGACGGTTCGACGTCGTCTTCTGCCGCAACGTCGTGATCTATTTCGACGACGCGACCCAGGAGCGTGTGTGGAGCCGGTTCGTCCCCGCCATGGCGGCGGACGCCACCCTCTACATCGGCCACTCGGAACGGGTCAGCGGTCCCGCCGCCGCCCGGCTCATTCCCAACGGTCTGACGACCTACAGGTTGGCCGCATGACCGTCTCCGTGCTTGTCGTCGACGACAGCCCCACCATGCGCGGCCTGATCACGGCCGCCCTGCGGCGCGATCCCGAGATCGAGGTGGTCGGATCGGCCTGCGATCCGCTGGAGGCGCGAGACGCCATCAAACGCCTGAACCCCGACGTCATCACCCTGGACGTCGAGATGCCGAACATGAACGGCCTGGAGTTCCTCGAGAAGATCATGCGGCTGCGGCCGATGCCGGTGGTCATGGTCTCGACCCTGACCCAGGCCGGGGCCGAGGTGACCCTCGCCGCGCTGGAGCTGGGCGCCGTCGACGCGGTGGGCAAGCCGGGAGCCGGCGTCACGGCGATGGAGGCCTTCGCCGATTTGGCCGCCAAGGTGAAGGTCGCCGCCCGGTCCCGCGTCCGGGTGGGCGGAGGCGTCGCCCCGGCCCCGGCCGCCGCGTCTTCCACCTATCGCGCCGCCACGGACCATGTGCTCGCCATCGGCGCCTCCACCGGCGGCGTCGAGGCCTTGCTGACCATTCTCTCGACCTTTCCGGCGAATTGCCCCGCCACCGTCGTCACCCAGCACATGCCCGCCACCTTCACCGCCAACTTTGCGGCCCGACTGGACCGCGCCTCGGCCGCCCGCGTGAGCGAGGCCACCGACGGCGCGCCGCTTGAGCGGGGCTGCATCTACATAGCCCCCGGCGGCGAGACCCATCTCGAAGTCGGCGGCCTGACGCCCCGGTGTCGCCTGGTGCGATCCGACACGGTCAGCGGCCACCGCCCGTCCGTGGACGTCCTGTTCCGCTCGGTGGCGGCGCTGCGTCGGCCGATGACCGGCGTGATCCTCACCGGCATGGGCCGCGACGGAGCCCAGGGCCTGCTCGAGATGCGTCAGGCCGGGGCGTCCACCCTCGGCCAGGATGAAGGGAGCTGTGTCGTCTACGGCATGCCCCGCGCCGCCTTCGAACTGGGAGCGGTGGAGCGCCAGCTGCCGCTTTCCAGACTTCCCGCCGCCATTCTCGATCTGTGCGCCGATCCCGCCTGAGGTTCCAGTCATGCCCGCCGCGTCCGCCATCCACACCCTGATCGTCGACGACCAGCAGTCGATGCGCTCCCTGATCCGCACCAGCCTCCAGCAGATCGGCTTCCGCGAGTTCCGTGAGGCCGCGGACGGCGAGGCCGGCCTGCGCGAAATGATTGTCCGGCCGGCGCATCTGGTGATCTCCGACTTCAACATGCCGAAGCTGGATGGTCTCGGACTGCTCCGGGCCGTGCGCGCGCATCCGCCGACGGCGGGCTCCGCCTTCATCATGCTGACGGGCCGGGCCGACCGCGAGCTGGTGCAGCGCGCGGTGCAGTTCGGTGTCAACAACTACCTCGTGAAGCCCTTCACCGTCGCCCAGCTCAAGGACAAGCTTGAAGGCGTCTTCGGCCCCCTCGCGTGACGCGAATGGCTGTCGCTGCAGCGCCTCACCGCAGGATCAATGTCGGCCAGGGCGAGCATCTGGTCACCGACGACCCGTCGGTGCTGCTGACCACCATCCTGGGCAGTTGCGTCGCCATGTGCCTGCGCGATCCGGTCGCCGGCATTGGTGGAATGAACCACTTCCTCCTGCCGGAGGGCGAGGGGGACGGCGCCGGCGCCGCCCGCCGCTACGGCGCCTACGCCATGGAGGTTCTCGTCAATGATTGTCTGAAGGCGGGCGGGCGGCGGGAACGACTTGAGGCCAAGCTGTTCGGAGGAGGGCGGATGTTCGACGCCCTCCGGGACGTGGGCCAGGCCAACGCTGCCTTCGCCGAGCGCTTTCTGCGCGACGAGGGCATCGCCCATGTCGGGGGAAGCCTGAGAGGCCTCGGCGGACGGCGCATCCAGTACTGGCCGGTCTCCGGGCGCGCGATGCAGCGACCGGTCGCGGACGCGATGGCTGCGACGCCGGCCTTCCGCCAGCCCCCGCCCGTCGTGGACGCCGGCGCACTGGAGCTGTTCTGATGACGCCTTCGCAGACCGCCGCCCTGCTGTCGGCCCTGTCCCGGGAACTGGCGGGCATGACCCGGACCGTGCAGGGTCTTGAGGATTTGGTGATGGCTCACGCCCGGCTGGTCGCCCCGGCGGATCGCGCGGCCGTCCTTACACGCGCCCAGGACGTCGACTCTCTTGGCCAGCGGATGCACGCCCTGCGCCAGCTCACGGAATCCCTCGCCGAAGGTCGCCCGGTCGAGGCCGTCGTGGATGCGATCCCGCTCGCTGACGTCGCCGGCCTGCTGCGGCGCGCGATTCTGGCCCGGGACGCGGGAGAGGCCGCGCCCCGGGTCGCCGCGGGCGACCTCACGCTGTTCGACTGATCCGATGAGCCGTTCGCCCCGTTCCTCCACCCGCGTCAATCTGGAGCACGCGTCTGTCCTCCTGATCGACGACAACCCGCAGGCGCTGGATATCCTCAGTTCGGTGGTGCAGGGCTTCGGCGTGCGCGAGCAGATCCGCTGCGGGTCCGCGCTGGAGGCCAGCGGGATCCTCAAGCGCCGGATGGTCGATCTGATCCTGGTCGATTGCGCCATGCCCCAGATGGACGGCTATGACTTCATCCGCTGGCTGCGCCGCGAGACCTCCCAGCCGACCTGCCTGACCCCGGTGATCATGCTCACCGGCCACGCCGCGCCGTCCAATGTGCACAAGAGCCGCGACTGCGGCGCCAGCTTCGTCGTCGCCAAGCCGATCACGCCGGGCGTCCTGCTGCAGCGCATCCTCTGGCTCGCCAGCGACGAACGCGAGTTCGTCAAGTCGGAGTCCTATGTCGGCCCGGATCGACGCGTGCGGAATTTCGGTCCCCCGCTGGGAGTTCCGGGCCGCCGGGCCGGCGACCTCTCGGCCCACGTCGGCGCAGCGGTCGAGGCCAACATGGACCAGGCCTCGATCGACACCCTCATCAAGCCCCGCAGAGTCGCCCTATGACCGAGGCCAAGACCTTCCGGTACAAGACCAACCTTGCGCGCAAGATGTCGGCGCCGGGCGGCCGTTCGGCCGACGAGGCCCTTGCGGCGGCGGACCGCGCCCTGTCCAGCCACCGGGACGCGGCGATGCAGGCGCTCGCCGTGATCCTGACCCGGCTGGAGGCGGCCTGCGCGGCGCAACGGCGGCCGGATATCTACGAACAGGCCGCGGCCCTGCTGGATCTCTCGGGCTTCTTCGAGACCGGGCCCCTTCACCCGGCGATCTTCAGCCTCTGCGAGATCAGCGATCCGGGCGCCGGCGTCTGGGACTGGCCGTCCATCGAAGTGCATGTGCGCGCGATCCGGCGGATTCTGAACAGCGAATGCCGGGACACGGACGAGTCGCGGTTGCTCCTCGACGGCCTGGTCGCGGTGCGGCAGCGTTTGCAGAACCGGACGCGGCCGGGTTGAAGGCCATGGGCCCATCGCCACCGGACGGATGCGCTCTGCCTCGAGGTACCGCGCTCAAGCCTTCGCGAACGACACGAGAACAGGTGAGGCGAGGAGCCGCTTCTGGCGAGCGGCGGGCTCGTAACGGCCACTCACGGAGGTCCGCTGATGACTCAAGGCGGCGGTTGGCGACGTCCGGTCTCGGGCAGCGCGCCGATCAGCCGCCGAATGCCCCGGTCTGACTCAAAGCGGCGGTTGGGGACGTCCGCCCTCGGGCAGGGCGCTCAGCCGAGCGGTTCGGGCGCGAAGTCGCCGAACAATCTTTGCAGTGCTGCCGGGGCGCCTGCTGATCCGACAGCGACTGGTAGTCAGCCCTCCGGCACGACAGTCGGGCGATAGCAAGCCATCCCCTCTGAACGATGAGCGCCACCAGATGTACAAACGCGTCGACCCTTCGAGCGCCGGAAGCAGACCGCAAGCCTTGGACCTCGTTAGCGAGGGCCTTCCGGACAATTGCTGCCGGGCGTCACGCCCCACAGTCAGGGTTGGGTCGGTTGGCGTCGTTGCAGTCCTTTCGCGCGAAGGTCGCGAGGCCTGCCTGCATCAGGGGGCCGATTGCGAGGGCGTGCAGGACAGTTCCAACGCCGACCGTCCCCCCCAGGATCCAGCCGCTTCCAAGGACGACCAGTTCCACCGCGAGCCTGGCGCGCCGGATCGAGAGACCTGTAACCTTGACCAGTCCGGTAGTCAGGCCGTCCCGAGGCCCCGGGCCGTAGCCGGCCGAGAGGTAGGCGGAGGTCGCGAACCCGCTCAACGCGATACCGCTGAACAGTAGTGCGGTGCGCCCTGGCAGGGCGTTGGTCTCGGGAACGAGCGCCAGCGCGCAGTCCGTCGCGGCGCCGATTACGATGACGTTGCTGATCGTCCCCAGCCCCGGCCTTTGTCTGAGCGGGATCCAGACCAAAAGCACCAGGGCGCCGAGCAGGCCGGTAACCAACCCGATGCTCAAGCCCGTCCGGCGGGCCAGGCCTTCATGAAGAACCGTCCACGCCGTAAGGCCGAGCCGGGATCGGACCATGAGCGCCGTCGAAACGCCGAAGAGAACAAGTCCGACGTACAGCCGAACAAGGCGCGCAAGATGTCTGCCGTCCGGCATCTGGAATTGAAGGTTTATTTTCACTGAGCTGTGAGCCCGGCCGTCAAGCCCGATTGGGCCTCAGGGAGGTGACCCGATCCCGGTGTTCGTCGAGGGTCCTTGACGCGGTCTATCCTGTATTCTGTTCCCGGACGCCCGCTCCAGGGCAACCCGCCTGAAGGGCCCCCTGGAGCGGCCAGAATGCCCTCCTTGGCTGTGCGAAAAAATCGGTTCGTTTGCCGTCGCGCGTCACCGGGAATTTCGATCAAGCCATTTCGGTTCTGTTGACCAGCGGTCCATCCGTTGGATTGGTGAAAGTTCCCGAAGAGGCCCGGCTGTCAGGTGGCGACGATAAGGCGGCCGGTCATGCCGGGATGAAACCGGCAGATGTAGTCGACCGTCCCCGGGGTCCGCAGGATAGTTCGCCCGCTGGCGCGGGGGGCCAGATCCACATCGAAGGACCGGTTGCGCGCCGTGGCCGTGTGCCGGAACAGATCGCGGTTGACCCAGACGATCGTGTCGCCGACCCGCAGACCGGTCGGGGAGGGCCCGAACCTCATCTTCTCCATGACGATGGTGTGGGTTCTCGCCCGGGCCGCTGCGGGGAGGGCGCAGGCGGCGGCCGAGGCCGCAACAGTCAGTAAAGCAGCGCGGCGGGTGAACTCGGCGGTTTCCACGACGGGCCTACCGGACCGAAGACGCGAGGTGTTCGGCATGAGCCTGATGCGACTGGAACAGGCTCAGGCCGGTCTCCAGAAGCGCTTTCAGCTCGGCGTTGTCGGCGTGCGGGATCAGGGTTCCGGCCAGCGCCGTGTTGACGGTGCGGTGGAAGGCGACCTCGTTGGCGACGTAGGCGGCATCGAACGCCGCTCCCTCCAGCGTCTCCAGCCGGGCGTGCGTCGCCGCGGCGGCTTCGGTCAAGGCTGTGCTGGTCGGATTGGCCTCCGGCGACACCCCCAGGCGGGTGACCAGCGCGACGGCCTGGTCGTTCACCGCCGCGTGGTCGCGCGCCATCAGTTCGGCGAAGGCGCGGACCTCCGGATTGGTCGACTTCTTGAGCGCCTGCTGCGCCGCGGCGACATCCAGCTGACCGGCGGTATAGGCGATGTGGGCGATCTGCGCATCGCTGGGGCCTGCGTCATGGGCCGCGGCTGCGATCGGGGCCAAAGCCAGGGCTCCGGCGGCGATGAGGGTTCTGAACATGGCGTGATTCCTTGAAAGCCGGCCGGGGATCCGGCCGCTTCCGATTGGATGTCACACCGGCGTAGAGGTTCCCGACCACTCGACCAGACGGCCTTCGGCCGCCAGCCGGGCCAGGACGGCGTTGGTGATCCGGTTGCAGCGGGTGCCCATGAAGGGAAAGGCCTCGACCATGGTGGTGGCCAGCTTGGCGTCCAGCGCCGTGCGCAGCATCCGCCGGGCCCGATGAAGCCGGGTCTTCACCGTCTCGGGCTTCAGATGGAGGTTGGCCGCCGTCTCTTCGATGCTGCATTCCTCGATGTCGCGCATGATGAACACGATCCGGAAGGCTTCCGGCAAGTCATCGACGGCGTGCTCGATCAGGCCGCGAATCTGGGTCCGCGCCGCGTCCGCCTCGGGACTGGAGCTGCTCATTGCGTGAGGAAATGGAATCACCTGAGCGCCTTCCGTCTGCGCCTTTTCGATGTGGTCCAGCGGGACCATTGGACGCCGCCGCCGAAGCCGTCCGCGTGCTTCGTTGAGCACGATGCGCGTCAGCCAGGTCATGACGCCGGCTTCGCTCCGAAAGCCCCCGATAGCCGCAAACGCCCGGGCGTAGGACTCTTGCAGGACATCCTCGGCCTCGCCGTCGTCGCGGACCACGCCGCGCGCCACGCGGAACAGACGCTGGTTGGCGCGCTGCATGATGACCCGGAAGGCGTCGCCGTCGCCCGCCTGGGCCAGGCGCACCAGCTCGGCCTCGTCCATGCCGTCGTGATCGGCGCGTTTCAGGATCCGCATGGCGTCCTCCGGCTGGTTCAATTGTGGTTGGATGCGGCGGCCGAGGCAAGGTTCCCGCTGTCAGCCGGCGAGCGCGGCGAGGACCTCGCGGCGTCCCTGGCCGGACTCAAATACTCCGGTGAAGCGCCGGGTCATCAGCATGGCGCCATGCTTTCGCACCCCGCGCGACGACATGCATTCATGCGTCGCCTCGATGACCACCGCCACGCCGCGAGGCCGCAGCGTCCGCTCCAGTTCGTCGGCGATCTCCGCGGTCAGCCGCTCCTGGATCTGCAGCCGTCGTGCATAGGCGTCGACCAGCCGGGCCAGTTTGGAGATCCCCACGACCCGTTCGCGCGGCAGGTAGGCCACATGAGCCACCCCCCGGATCGCCGCCATATGATGCTCGCACACCGACTCGACCGGGATGTCCCGCAACAGCACCATTTCGTTGTAGCCGGCCACTTCGCCGAAGGTCCGCTCAAGGATGCCGGTCGGGTCCTGGTCGTAACCCGCGAACCATTCCTCATAGGCGCGTACAACCCGGTCCGGCGTGGCGCGAAGCCCCTCGCGGCGCGGGTCGTCCCCGGCCCAGCCGATCAGGGTCCGAACCGCCGCCTCAGCCTCGGACCGGGTGGGCCGCAGGTACGGCGAGCAGGTCGGTTCGGCCGGAGCTTCGGACGTTTCGGCGGCGGTCGGGCTGAGTGCGAGCATGCGGGGTCATCCTGGTGTCTGCGTCGCTCCTTTGATGCGATGGGACGCGCAGGGTTCCCGGGGCTTGTGGCCGGGAACGTTCGGGCGCTTCCCTCATCCAACCAGAAGACGACAAGGATCGCCGGCAACAGGAGGATGACGCCATGGGCGGCACACAAACCCAGCAATCGGGGCCCGACTTCGCTTCAGGACTGCCGCTGGCCGACCTGCCCGCGACGGGCGCCCGGTCTGGCCATGTCGGCGGCGAACCGGTTCTGCTGATGCGTCGCGCCGACGGTGTGTTCGCAGTCTCCGGCGCCTGCACGCATTATGGCGGGCCGCTCGGCGAAGGTCTTGTCGTGGGCGACACGGTGCTCTGCCCTTGGCACCATGCCTGTTTCGATCTGCGCAGCGGCGACGCGCTCGCCGCTCCCGCCTTCGCCGCCCTCGACCGGTGGCGGGTGGAGATCGATGGCGACCGCGTCTTCGTCCGCGAACGCATGGCCCCGGCGCCGACCCGCCATGCGGATGCGCCGTCCCATCCCGGGAGCATCGTCATCGTCGGCGGCGGCGCGGCCGGGTTCGCCGCCGCGGAGATGCTGCGCCGGCGAGGCTTCGCGGGGAGCCTGACCATGCTCAGCGCCGATGCCGCAGCGCCCTGCGACCGGCCCAATCTGTCAAAGGACTATCTGGCCGGAACCGCGCCGGAGGAGTGGATTCCGCTGAAGCCCGACGCCTTCTACGCCCACCACGCCATCGACCTGAGGCTTGGCGTGGAGGTGACGAAGCTCGATGTGGCCGGGCGGACGGTGGTTTCGAGCACGGGGGAACGGTTCGGCTATGACGCCCTTCTGCTGGCGACGGGGGCCGAGCCGATCCGGCTCAAGGGCAAGGGTTTCGATGGGCCGCAGGTCCATGTGCTGCGCTCCTTGGCTGACGCCCGCGCCTTGATCGCCGCGCTCTCTGGCGTTCGCGGGGTGGCTGTCATCGGAGCGAGTTTCATCGGCCTCGAGGTCGCCGCCAGCCTGCGCGGGCGTGGAATCCCGGTGGCGGTGATCGGCCCGGAGGCGGTGCCTCTGGAGAAAGTCATGGGGCCCGAGATCGGCGTTTTCCTGCGCAATCTGCATGAGGCCAACGGCGTCCGTTTTCATCTCGGGCAGACAGCAGAGGCCTTCGAGGACGGAGCGGTGATTCTGGCCGATGGTCAGCGGATCGCCGCTGATCTGGTCGTCCTTGGCGTGGGCGTCCGGCCGCGGCTGCAACTGGCTCTGGACGCCGGCCTGGCGGTTGATGGTGGCGTGATTGTCGATCGCGCCCTGCGCACCAGCACACCGGGAATCTGGGCGGCCGGCGACATCGCCTGCTATCCGGACCCCATATCCGGCGCTCTGACGAGGATCGAGCACTGGGTCGCCGCCCAGCGTCAAGGCCAGGTCGCGGCCCTGTCCATGCTGGGGGATGCTGCCGAACTGTCGGAGCCGCCGTTCTTCTGGACCCAACAATACGGCCAGTCGATCCGCTATGTAGGCCATGCCGAGCGCTGGGACGCGCTTCACATCGACGGGTCCGTGGCGGATGCTGACGCTACGGTTCGGTTCGAAATCGATGGTGGTCTCGTTGCAGCCGCCACTCTGGGCCGCGATGTCGAAAGCCTGAGGCTCGCTACCGAATTGAGCCGCTCCGATCGCTCAGACCCACAACACGGCTGCGCTTGGCTCGCTCAAAGCGAAGCTTCTCCGGCGCCCTCCGCCTGACGGGGAATCAGCACGTCACCGGCGAAGTCGGGGTAGATCGGTGTAGCCTGCCAGAGGTTGGTCTTCGTGGTGAGAAGCCACCTTTTGGCTCATGATGCCGTCGGTCGCGCGCACCCTTCGTGAGGGAAGCGCCCGCGCCGCGCGTAAAGAAGCAGAAGGCCGGGATCGGCCAAACGTCTGGAGACCCAGTATGCGTCACTTCAACCCCGCGCCCTTCATCGCCGTCGCGGCAGTCGTTGCGTTCGCCGCTGGACCCGCGGCTGCCCACGCTCGGCTGGTCAGCGCGACACCGGCGCCCAACGCGACTGTGGCTTCAACCCGGACGCTCAGCCTCACCTTTAGCGACCGCACGGTTCCCGCCTTTTCGGGCTTCGACGTCATCAATGCGGCGGGCGAGAAGGTCGCGATCGAGACTTCGGTCACGGAAGATGGCAAGACCCTGACGGGGACTTTGGCCCGCGCGCTGGCCGCCGGCGCTTACCGCGTGGACTGGCGCATCGCATCAAGCGACGGCCACCGTATGACGGGCACATACACCTTCACGGTGCGCTGACCGCATGCTCGAAGTCGCGGTCATCGCGCTTCGCTGGCTTCAATACAGCGGCGCCGTCGTCCTTCTCGGCGTGCCGTTGTTCCTGCTCTACAGCTTCAAGGGAGGCGACGGCCCGAACCTCGTCTGGGCTCGCCCCACATTGATCGTCGCCGCGATCGTCGTCGCGCTGGGCTCCCTCGCCGCCCTGGTGGCCCAGACGGCGGTGATGGCGGGGTCGCTGAGCGAAGCTCTCAAGCCCTCGTCGCTATCCTTCATGGTCACGGGCATGGCCCTCGGCATGGCCTTGGTAGCCCGGGCCATCGTCGCCGGGCTTGCACTTGTCGCGATCGTCGCCCTCCAGCCGGGCCGGGTGCTTTGGACCGTGCTGGCGACGCTTGGTGTCATCGTATCGGCCAGTTTCGCCTGGACCGGTCATGGGGCCGCGACGGAGGGGCCGGGTGGGCTGTGGCATCTGACCGCCGCCATCATCCACGCAGTCTCCGCCGCGCTGTGGCTGGGCGCTCTCGCGGCCTTGACGATGCTCTTGCTGCGTCGAACAGCCCCGGATGACCCGGCCATCCATCGCGCCCTTCGCGGCTTTGCGGGCTTGGGGACCCTGGCCGTCGTGCTCCTGGTCCTGAGTGGCTTGGGGAATAGCTGGTTCATGATCGGACCCGCGCGCGTAGCTGGTCTGGGAACCAGCCTCTATGGCCAGCTCCTGATCGCCAAACTCGTGTTGTTCGCGCTGATGCTGGTCCTCGCGGCAGGAAACCGTTTCCGCCTAACGCCGGCGTTGGGCTCGGTGCTGGCGGGTGGGGGAGATCCTCGACACGCGCTCCAGCGGCTTCGACGCAGCGTCGTCGCGGAGACGCTGATCGGAGCCATGCTGATAGCCGTCGTCGCGATCATGGGCACGCTCGCCCCACCGTCGGCAATGTGACGTAATGAACGCGCCTAGCTGGGCGCGCGCGACGACCAGTGGATGTGATGGATGCGCCAGCCGTCAGCATGCCGCTTGAGGACCATTGTCTCCGTCGTTAGGCGATCAATGGCGCGGCCGTTGAACTGGCCGGTGGTGCGGCCTTCGCTGGTGATCCACGCGATGTCGCCGTCGGCCCAGCCCGATCTGCGCGCCACCGTCGCTTCAGACGCAGCGGCGAAGGCGGCGTCGGAACGCAGATGATAAGAGGCATATTCGTCCCGCGATCGTTCGGCGCCGCCCTCTTCGAAGATCATGACGTCCGGCGCCAGGAACGTTAGCGCGGCGGCCGTGTCGCCCGCCTTGAGCGCGGCGTGGAAGGCGTCCACAGCCATGGCCGCGTCCGTTGCTTCGGCGGCGACCGAACCTGCAGCGTGGTCATGGCCGTGGACGTGGTCTTGGGCGAAGGCTGGCGTCGCCGAGAAGACGGCGATCGACAGGGCGAGGGCAAGGGCGTTGTGGGACATGCTGGGCTCCGGGTTATGGGGTCATATGAAGGGACTTCACGGGATCTTCGTCAGGCCGCCTGGTTGTGGCGAGCGAACACGCGGGTTGCCCCAGACCGGAGCACCAGCAAGGTGTCATAGGGCTGCTTGTGCCCCTGCGGTGTTTCCATCCCCGGTGAGCGCAGCGGCATCGCCGGCACCGCAAGACCGACCGCCGTCGGTCGCTCGGCCAGCAGGCGGATGACGTCCTGGGCTGGCACATGCCCCTCGACCAGGTAGCCGCCGATCAACCCGGTGTGACAGGAGGCCAGCGCGTCGGGCAATCCACGACTGCTGCGGATCGTCTGGAGATCGGGAACAACGGTGATGGTCGGGATGAAGCGCGCTTGGCGCATGTGGGCGATCCACCCGTCGCAGCATGGACAGGTCGGAGTCTGTCTTGAAGACCGCCAGGTTTCGCGGGGGCGCGGTCTGGGCGCAGGCGGTCCCGCCTACGCTCAAGAAGAAGCCTGCGCCGAGCAACAGATGGCGGTTCAGTTGCGATCGCATCCGGTGCGTCTCCCTCCGGGGCGCGGCTCATGCCGACGTCATGCTTCTATACGTTAGATGGCCTTCGCCCCCTCATGAGGGCTATGGCGAAAGGCTGCGTATGACAAATGGGGCGTGAGGCAGGTGCGCAATGCTGGATGACACTGACCTACTGATCGACGGCAACGCATACGATGGCGAGGCCCAACTCGTCGGCCTTGAGGAAAAGGTCTGGGCTCGAGTCGGTGAACGCCGCGACCGAACCCGCGTGGGACAGGTCCGGGTTGCAGCCGTTGCTCTTGCGCTGGTCGTCGGGGTCGCGAATGGCGGTTTCATGCTGCTGTATCCGCGCCCTGAACCGTCAGAGATGCGGGTGTTCACCGTGACGGCAGGTCTGTCGCCCCTCAGCGGTCTGGACAGCCGGGGATGAGCACCACCTGGAAGTCCATCGTCGTCACCGCGGTCCTGGCGGCGCTGGCCAGCGGTGCGGCGACCTGGGCGAGCGCCACCTGGGTAATGCGGGAGCGGCAGCCACCCAGCCTGCACAGCATCGTCCATGAGAAGCTCGATCTGAGCGCGGAGCAAGATCACCAGCTGGCTGTCATCGAAGCCCGCTTCGCGGCTCGTCGTCCGGCGCTTGAGGCCGAGGTCCGCGCCGCCAATCGCGAACTGGCCGCCGCCATCGCCGCCAGCGACGGCGACACCCCCCAGGTCCAGGCGGCGGTCGATCATTTCCACGCGGCCATGGGCGATCTCCAGAAGGCGACGATCACCCATGTGTTCGAGATGCGATCCGCATTGACCCCGGCCCAGGCCGAGGTGTTCGACGCCGCGGTTGTCGACGCCCTGCGCGCTGACGCCGGCTAAGCGCGGCACTGTGGGGGCGGAGGAAGGCATAGAGGTCCGTGCGGCGGCCGGAGACAGGGCCGCCTTCACCGTTCTGATGGGCGCCACCAAGGCCGATCTCTATCGGTTCGTGCGCCGCTATGTGGGCGACGGGGCGGAGGCGCACGACGTGCTACAGGAAGCCTATGCGTCCGCTTGGCTGGCCATTCGGCGATATGATCCGGCGCGGCCGTTCGATGTCTGGCTGCGCTCGATCGCCCTGAACAAGTGCCGCGACTGGAGTCGCAGGCGCGCGGTTCGCCGCGTCGTGCGCGGGGTCATCGGCCTCGATGCGCCCGAGGCGACGGCAGTGGGGGACGATGCCCCGACGCCTGAGGCCCGACTGGACGATCAGCGCAAGGCCGAGAGGCTCCAGCGCGCGCTGTTTGACCTGCCGGACGCCCTCAAGGCGCCGCTCCTGCTCGCCACACTCGAAGGACGGTCACACGCCGAGATCGCCTCCATCCTCCGTCTCACACCCAAGGCCGTCGAGACCCGGATCGCCCGTGCCCGCAAGCAGCTGGCGGAGCGCTTGGGCTGAACTCCAGACGATGACGCCTGACCTTGCCATGATGGGAAGGTGCACAAGGCCGCGATCCCGGCGGCTGTGGCGACCTGACGCAAGGGGTGCGCTGGCCGGATGCGTATCTGAACGAACGGCTGAATAGCCGGCCAAGGAACTTCTCGCCGATGTCTACCCCCCGCCTTGATCGTCGAACCCTCCTTCGCGGAGCCGCCGCCGGCGGCGGCCTGCTAGGCCTGCAGGGCCTGCTGCCCGCCTGGGCGCAGTCAGGGTCGCCCGGCCTGCGCGCTGATCTTCCGACGCTGACCGGTCCGAACATTGATCTGACCGTCGGCCACTCGCCGTTCACCGTGGGCGGCCGGACCGGCCATGCGGTGACCATCAACGGAGTCCTGCCCGCCCCGCTGCTGCGCCTGCGCGAAGGCCAGAACGTGCGGCTGTCGGTGACCAACACCCTGGACGAGGACACCTCGATCCACTGGCACGGGCTGCTGGTGCCGTTCCAGATGGATGGCGTGCCGGGCATCAGCTTCCCCGGCATCAAGCCCCGCGAGACCTTCGTTTACGAGTTCCCGATCAAGCAGTCGGGCACCTTCTGGTATCACAGCCACTCCAACCTGCAGGAGGCGATGGGCCACTACGGCCCCATCGTCATAGATCCCGCTGGCGCCGATCCGGTCGGCTACGACCGCGAACATGTGCTGGTGCTGTCGGACTGGAGCTTCATGCATCCGCACCAGATCCTCGACAAGCTGAAGAAGAGCCCCGGCTACTTCAACCGCCAGCGCACCACCCTGTCGGGCCTGATCTCGGGTGAGGACCGCATGAGCCTGGAGGAGCGCCGCACGTGGGGCGCCATGCGCATGGACCCGCGCGACATCCTCGACGTCAACGGCTCGACCTACACCTACCTGATCAACGGCCACGGTCCGGAGGAGAACTGGACCGGCCTGTTCCGGCCGGGCGAGCGGGTGCGGCTGCGCATCATCAACGCCTCGGCCATGTCGATCTTCAACATCCGCATTCCCGGCCTGCCGATGACGGTGGTCCAGGCCGACGGCGAGAATGTCCGCCCGGTCGAGACCGATGAATTCCAGATTTCGGTGGCCGAGACCTATGACGTCATCGTCCGGCCGACCGAGGACCGCGCCTACACGATCGTCTCGGAGGCCATCGACCGCTCCGGCATGGGGCGGGCGACCCTGGCTCCCCGCCTGGGCATGACCGCCGAGGTCCCGCCGCTCCGCGAGGTTCCCAACCTGACCATGCGCGACATGGGCATGGGAGGGGGTGGCGGCATGGACGGCATGGATCACGCGGCCATGGGGCACGCCGCGCCGGCGGACGGAGCCGCAATGGACCACGGCGGCATGGACATGCGCGATCCCGATAACGCCCCGCCCGACATGGCCGTCGCCGTCGGCGTCGACATGATCTCGATGGACCCGGCCAATCGCCTGGGCGAACGGCCGCTGGGGCTGGAGGACGTCCCGCACCGGGTGCTGGTCTACACCGACCTGGTCTCGCTGGCGCCGAACAAGGACCAGCGGCCGCCGTCGCGGACCATGGAAATCCACCTGACCGGCAATATGGAGCGCTTCATGTGGGGCTTCGACGGCCGCAAATTCAGCGAACTGGTCGAGCCGATCCGCTTCGAGCGCAACGAGCGGGTGCGGGTGACCCTGGTCAACGACACCATGATGGCCCACCCGATCCACCTGCACGGCCATTTCTTCGAACTGGTGACCGGCGGCCCCGCCGGGCATCAGCCCCTGAAGCACACCGTCAACGTCGCGCCCGGCGGCAAGGTGACCTTCGACCTGACCGCCGACGCCCCCGGCGACTGGGCCTTCCACTGCCACATGCTGATGCACATGCACGCCGGGATGTTCAACGTCGTGACGGTGCGGCCCCTGGACGGAGCCGCGTCATGAACCGCCTCGCTGTCGCCCTCGCGCCGCTGATCCTCGCCGCCAGCGCCTTCAGCGCCCAGGCCCAGGACCCTCACGCGGGCCACACGATGCCGCCGCCGCGGACGCAGCAAGCGACACCGGCGCCCGCCCCCCATGCGGGACATCAATCGCCGGCTCCGGCGGCGGCTCAAGACCCCCACGCCGGACACGTCACGCCCCCCCCGCAGACGCCGCCCGTCTCTGATCCGCACGCAGGCCACCAAGCGTCGGCTCAGCCCGCGACCGTCGATCCCCATGCGGGCCACGACATGCCGACGCCGTCGGCGGCCCAGGCTGATCCGCACGCGGGCCACGACATGTCCGCCATGAGTGCCGCCCAGGCCGACCCCCACGCGGGGCATGACATGTCGACGATGAGCATGGGTCCGCCCGATGTTCCGACCAGCGCCGACAACGCCGGCCGCCCTCCGGAGGAGCCGCTCCCGGCCGCCGCCCTGGGCGGCCCCGCCCACGCCGCCGACTTGGTCTTCGGCGCCGAGGCGATGGCCGCCGCCCGACAGACCGTGGTCCGCGAGAATGGCGACATCCGCACCACGGCGGTGATTATCGACCGCCTCGAGGCAGGTTTCGGGGACGAGGACGAGACCTGGCTCTGGGACCTCCAGGGCTGGACCGGCGGCGACATCAATCGCTTCTGGTGGAAGTCCGAGGGCGAAAGCGACTTCGACGGCGGCCTCGAAGAAGCCGAGCTCCAGGCCCTCTACAGCCGCGCCGTGACGCCCTTCTGGGACGTTCAGGCCGGAGTGCGCCAGGACTTCCGTCCCGACGGCGAGGACCCGACGCATCTGGTCCTCGGCCTCCAGGGACTCGCACCCTACTGGTGGGAAGTCGACGCCGCCGCCTTCCTGTCGACGGAGGGCGACCTGACCGCGCGCGTCGAGGCCGAATACGACCAGCGCATCACCCAACGCCTGATCCTTCAGCCCCGCCTCGAAATCGACGCCTCCGCCAGCGATACTCCCGAGCTGGAGATCGGCTCGGGTCTTTCTTCGGTCGAGGCAGGTCTGCGGTTGCGCTACGAATTCCGCAAGGAGTTCGCCCCCTATGTCGGCGTCGAATGGAGCCGCTCCTTCGGCGACACCGCCAACTACATCGAAGCCCGAGGCGGCGAGGCTCAAGACACCCGCTTCGTCGTCGGCCTCAAGGCCTGGTTCTAGTTGAAGGAGTCTATCCCATGATCCGCACCCTCGCCCTCACCACCGCACTGGCACTCGCCGGGACAGCGGCCGCCCAAGACCCGCATGCCGGCCACCACCCGCAGGCCCAGGCTGCGACGCCCCAGTCCAGCATCACCACCGTCCCATCGAACGGCGCCATGACCCAAGGTTCGCCCGAACGGTTCACCGCGACCTTCCCGCACCCGATGGTGCTCAAGACCGTGACCCTGACCACCGAAGGTCAGGCGCCCATCGTAGTGACCGCGCCTGCTGCGCCTGCCGCCGCTACTGTCGGCGTGGCGTTGCCGCGCCTCTCCCCCGGAACCTATGCTGCCGCCTGGACCGCCGAAGGAACCGACGGCCACAAGATGTCCGGCTCCATCAGCTTCATGGTTCACTAGAGGAGAACTACGATGAAACTTTCCAACGTGCTCGCCGTCGCCGGTGCCTCCCTCACGATGTCCGCCGGTGTCGCGCTAGCGGCCGAAGGCTGTGAGTGCTGCATGGATATGGCCGCAGACGCCGCGATGTCCTGCTGTGACAAGATGAAGGCCGAGCCGGTGCCTGCGCCGGATCCTGCTCCGACCCCAGCACCCCAGACACCTTCAGACTAACAGAACGGCTTAGGATCGCACCGATAGGTTCGCTCCAATGCCCGGATACGGCGAGTGCAATATCCGCGGGCCGCACGCAGCGCACGGGTGACCCTCCAGGGAGTCGCTGGAGTGGTTTTGTGCGGTTCGCTCGCTATGTGGCCGGAACAGCGGAGTTGCGCATCCAGCACCGGTTCAGAGCGATTGCAGACGACATGCTGAGCGCGTTGTTGCTCGATATGTGGTCAACAACGCCGACAGAGGGAGTAAATAGTCAATGTATTGATCCTTCTTGAACGAATGGTTCAAGAGGAGAGATACTATGTCAGAAGCTGGCCTTCCGCGCGTAAACTCCAAATCTGCCATGCCCTCGCCGTTATCGGAGTTTCTTGATGCACTTTGGGGAGCGACTGGTCTCACGAATGACCAAGCGGCGAGCAAGTTCGGGTTCCTCGCGTCGAACGTCGTATCGATGTGGAGGGTCGGGAGGACTGCGGTGCCGTTGGCACGTCTCCCGATGATCGCTGAACTTCTAAAGGTCGACTTGGTCTTGCTTTTTGCCTTGTGGCTCAAGCAATCCAGGCTTCGGAACGACGGGGTGCCCGCCCCCCTCGTCGAGGTCCTGAAGAGGCGACTGGTGACAGCCAACGAAGCCGAGGTGATCCGGACGCTCCGGCATGCGACGAGGAACGCTGATCCGGCGTTCTCAGCGGCCGTTCACAGTGCGATTGCCCTCGCGGTCACAAAATAATCGCGACCCAGGTGTGCGACACAAACTGCGACACAACTCATTCGGCCGGGGTTTTAGTTAGTTGATTTATAACGACAAACGCCGAATGGCGGAGAGGGTGGGATTCGAACCCACGGTACCCGTAAAGGCACGCCGCATTTCGAGTGCGGTACATTCGACCACTCTGCCACCTCTCCGCGGCGCCGGTACGCTTGGTCGAGCGAGCGGCTTCTCTAATGGGGCGCGAGCCGGGCCGCAAGCCCTTCCGCGCCTATCATTTCAAGGCCTGGCCGGCCGACGGTTCGTCAACGCTGGGCGGGGAGCGGGAGGCCGAGCGTGTCGGCGGCGGACAGATCGCCATCGACGGTGCGGAACAGCTCCGCCGGGCGGCCGCCCGTGGCTGCGGACAGGCGGCCGGTCGGCTGCACCAGCCCCGTGCGCTCGACGCCGCGGCGGAAATTCTGCTTGTGCAGCGACAGCCCGGCGACGGCCTCGGCGGCGGCCTGCAGTTCGGACAGGGTGAAGGTCGGCGGCATCAGGTCGAACAGCACCGGCCGGTATTTCAGCTTGCTGCGCAGCCGGCCCAGCCCTGTGGCGAGGATGCGGCGGTGGTCCGAGGCCATGGCTCGCCCCGGCGCATTGGGCGGGGGGGGACGATCACGGTCCCGAGCCGCCTCGGCCACCAGGCCGGCCTCATAGAGAAGCTCATAGCGCTCAAGCACCCGGCTCTCGTTCCAGCGGTGCGGAGGCGCCGGGGCGAACAGGGTGTCGACCCGGGCCTGACGACGAGGATCGTCGATGGCCCACGCCGCCAGTCCCTCCAGCAGCGGCGCGAGGCAGGCGGCGGCGCCGTCGCGGCGGTCTTCCCACGGAAAGATGTCCAGCACCGGCGTCCAGCGCGCCTCGGCCAGCGGCGCGTCCGCGGAGTCGGCCGTCAGGGCCAGATAGCCCACCGACACCTCGCGCCGCCGTTCGGGTCCGGGCGTGGCGCGGGGACTGGCGCGGCCGAGGTCGCCGAAGGTGTAGAGCTGCTCGACGAAGCCGAGGCGGAAGCCGGTCTGGGCGGTCACGAAGGCGCGCAGGGCCAGTTCGAAGGTGCGATCCCGCGCCGGATCGAACGGCCCGAAGGGCAGGGCCAGCGCGCCGTCGTCGCCCGGGGTGGTCAGGACGCAGGCCTTGCGGTCGCGAAGTGCGATGACGACCGCCGACAGGCCGATCCGCACCCCCTGTTCGGCTGGAAGCCCCATCTCTATTCCGTGTGCCAGGCGTCTGGCGCCGGCACCAGGCCGACCGCCTCGGCCAGCACCCTGTAGCGCTCCAGATAGCGCTGCTGGGCGAGCGGCGCGGGCAGGGGGTCGATGACCAGGTCGTATCCCGCCGGAGGCTTGCCGAAGAAGCCCAGCGCCTCCTGCCGCGTGAAGCCGGCCAGCTGGGTCGCCTCATAGAAGGCGCAGGCCTTGTCGGCCTCCTTGATCAGCTTCTTGATCGCCAGGGGCGTCTTCGCGGGCAGGCCGAAGCGGATGTGGATGGCGTGCTCGAGCCGGGCCTCGAAATCCTTGTAGCTGACGCCGAGCGCCGCCTTGAACGGCGAGATCATGTCGCCGATGACGTATTCCGAGGCGTCGTGGAGCAGGGCGGCCAGACGCCATTTCGGCTCCAGCCCCGGCCGGATGTGGGCGGCGATGTCCTCGACCACGCAGCTGTGCTGGGCCACCGAGAAGGCGTGCTCGCCGATGGTCTGGCCGTTCCAGCGCGCCACCCGGGCGAGGCCATGGGCGATGTCCTCGACCTCGATGTCGAACGGCGAGGGATCGAGCAGGTCCAGACGCCGCCCCGACAGCATACGCTGCCAGGCGCGGGGAGCTTTGTTCGACGGTGTTCGGGACGTGACGGCCAAGGCGGTATCCTGCAGGTGGCAGGTCAGGTGACGCATCCCGCCGCCGCGATCAACCCTGGCGGCGGTTATTCCCCGACGTTCAGGGCGACCAGATCCTTGGCGTCCTCGAACACCCCGCCGCGATCGCGGTCGCGTGCGCGCACGGTGGCGACGACGATCGGGCCGCCAGCCGGCCCGCGCGCCTCGTAGCCGACCAGCCGCCAGCCGGCCTCGGAGGGCCGGTTGTCGGTCAGGATCCAGTTGGCGCGGGTGGCTCCGCCGCCGGCGCTGGTGCGGATCTCGGCGGCGTCCTGGTTGGCCTGGACGCTGACGTTGTCTCCGCCCTCGGAGCCCTTGATGTCGACCCGGCCCTCGCCGTCGTTCGCGTCGATGTGGAAGCCGCCGATGCGCACGCTCGCCTCATCGCCCTTGGATTCGATGTGGAGGCCCGGCAGGCGCACCGAGGCGTCGTCGCCTTCCGCCTGGATGTCGACGCCGGGTGCGCGGACCGAGGCGCGGTCGCCCGCGGTCGACGTGGCGTCGGCGGACGCCTCAGCAGCCCCCGCCTTCTCGCTGGCGGGGGTCCTGAGCTGTGCGATCGCCTGGGGCATGGCCGCCGACAGCCGGTCTTCAAACGCCTTCAGCGCCTGGTCCGGCGAGACGCCGTCCAGCTTGACGAGGTGCAGGCTGACCTCGGCTCCCCGCGGCCCGGCATAGGTGCAAACGGCGCCCTCGGCGGTGGCCGCTCCCTTGCGGGTCAGCGATCCCATCGTCTGCGGGCACTGCAGCGTCTGGACCACCTTCAGCGCGCCCTTGGCGTCGGTGTCGACGGTCTGCGTCGACGAGATACGCACCGAATCGCCGTCGCAGGCCGCGGTCAGGGCCGCAACGCAAAGAACGGGGATCAGCATGGGACGCATGAGCATGGTGTGGGTCCTTGTCGCCTTCATCCTGCGCGCCGGGCCTCGGGAATCCAGTGAAATCGCGGTAATCGGGATGACGAAACCTGTTCACCGGTGTGTTCAGATCCCGGGGCGGGCGCCCTCGCGTCGGTTAAGAAAGGCCAGCCGTTCGAACAGGTGCACGTCCTGTTCGTTCTTCAACAGCGCCCCGTGCAGCGGGGGGATCAGCTTGCCGGGCGTCTTCTCGCGCAGGGTTGCGGGGTCGATGTCATCGACCAGCAGCAGTTTCAGCCAGTCCAGCAATTCCGACGTCGACGGCTTCTTCTTCAGCCCCGGGGTGTCCCGGATTTCGTAGAAGGTCTTCAGCGCCTCCGAGACCAGTCGCGGCTTGATGCCGGGGAAGTGGACCTCGACGATCGCCTTCATCGTCTCGTCGTCGGGGAAGCGGATGTAGTGGAAGAAGCAGCGGCGCAGGAAGGCGTCCGGCAACTCCTTCTCATTGTTCGAGGTGATGACGACGACCGGCCGGACGGCGGCGCGGATGGTTTCGCCCGTCTCGTGGACGAAGAACTCCATCCGGTCGAGTTCCTGCAGCAGGTCGTTCGGGAATTCGATGTCCGCCTTGTCGATCTCGTCGATCAGCAGCACCGGACGCCGCGGGGCGGTGAACGCCTCCCACAGTTTGCCGGGCTTCAGATAGTTGCGCACGTCATGGACGCGTTCCTCGCCCAGCTGGCTGTCGCGCAGGCGCGAGACGGCGTCGTACTCGTACAGGCCATTGTGGGCCTTGGTCGTCGACTTGACGTGCCAGGTGATCAGCGGCGCGTCGAGGGCGCGGGCGATCTCGTAGGCGAGCACGGTCTTGCCGGTCCCCGGTTCGCCCTTGATCAGCAGCGGCCGTTCGAGGGCGATGGCGGCGTTGACCGCGATCTTCAGGTCGTCGGTGGCGATATAGTTCGAGGTGCCCTCGAACCGGTCGCTCTGGCGGGTCATGGACGGCTCCGATGGTGACGCCGACCGGGTTAGCGAACCCGGTCCGGGTTAACAACGATCATGTCTCCGCGAGGCGTGGGCGGGGACCCGGAAACGAGGGGCGCCTCGGGCGGCGGAAACTGAACATTTTCTGCCGGGTCGCCCCATGAGGCGCTTCGCGTGGTCAATAAATTCAAATATTTAGGATGATTTCGTTCCGGCTCGATCCTTGCTTGGCCGCGCCCGAACCAGAACCGGTTCTCCGGCCAGAAGGCCGTTTCCCACCCGACCAGAATGGAAGGAACGCCGATGGTTATGTCGGTCAACACCAACGTGGGCGCTCAAGTGGCGCTCCAGAACCTCAATGCGACCAACGCCCAGTTGTCGGTCACGCAGAACCGGATCAGTACCGGCAAGTCTGTCGCGACCGCCAAGGACAACGGGGCCATCTGGGCGATCGCCCAGGGGCAACGCGCCGAAATCGGGGCGCTGAGCGCAGTGAAACAGTCTCTCGATCGTGGCGTCGCCGCGGTCGATGTGGCGCTTGCGGCGGGCGAGACGGTCTCTGACCTCTTGCTGCAGATGAAGGAGAAGGCACTCGCGGCTACTGACGCGTCGCTCACGACCACGGCCCGCGCCGCCCTGAACGAAGATTTCGTCGCCCTTCGCGACCAGATCGCCTCTGTCACCGCCAATGCCGAATTCAACGGGGTCAACCTGCTGAAGACGGGAGCGACGGGATTCCAGGCCCTGGCCAATGCGCAAGGCACGTCGACCTTGACGGTCGGCGCGGAGATCATGGCTCTGGGCAGCGCGAACGTCACGATCACGGCGGCGCAGGCGATCGCTACCCAGTCTGACGCGGCGACGGCTCTGACCGACGTCACGGACTCCATCGATCTGGTCTCGGGCGCGCTCGCGCGGCTGGGCACCAAGTCGAAGGCGCTCTCGACCCACATCACCTTCGTCGGCAAGTTGACGGATGCGCTGGAGGCGGGAGTGGGCAACCTGGTCGACGCCGATCTGGCGAAGGAAAGCGCCAGGCTCCAGGCTCTGCAGACCAAGCAGCAGTTGGGAGTTCAGGCGCTGGGCATCGCCAACCAGACGCCGCAACTCATCATGTCGCTGTTCCGCAGCTGACTGTTATCCGGTTCTCGCAGGCGCCGGGGGGTTCGCCCTCCGGCGTCTCGTGCGTTCAGCCCCCGAAGAGGCCCGTCAGCCAGCTCCACGCCTCCGACGGCAGGGCCTGCACCCACTCCCAGACCGGAAGCAGATAGGGCGACACCCAGGTCCAGGCCAGCCAGATGAACAGGCCCCCGAGGCAGAGCAGGCCGATAGCGCACCAGGCGATCAGTATCGCCAGCCCGTCCCGCTGCATCAGGCCGAAGCCGAAGGTCGAGATGATCAGGGCCGGGATCAGGTTGCCGCCCCAGATCGGCAGCATCAGGATGATCGCCAGCAACATGGTCGCCAACCCGATCAGCACCTCGGACAGTTCGCTGGTCAGCGCCGGGAGGCGGGCCCTCGACAGCCGCTCCATTCGCCGGACCCGCGGCAGGATGCTCTCGATGCCCGTGCGGTAGGCGGCGCGTTCGATCCGGCGCTTCAGCGCCCATTTGGGCAGCCACAACTGGTCCGTCCGGGTCGCCAGCTGCAGGCCCATCAGCAGCAGCGGGGCGCCCAGAATCGTTGTCGTACCGGGGATGATTCCTATGGCGATGTTCATCAGGCCGAACATCAGCATCAGCGCGCCGAAGCCCCGCTCGCCGAAGGCGTTGACGAGCTCGCCGAGATACAATTTGGGATCGCTCTTCTCTCCGATCTCCTCCAGCACCTGCGAGAAGGACCGGGTGTCGCTCTGATAGTCGTAGTCGGGCATCGATGCGGGACTCGCGCGACGGGGTTCTCCGATCTAGGCGTGACCGTCGCGCCGCGCCACTTAACAAACATCCATCCGTTTCAGTCAGCCGTCTCCGGCGCTTCAGTTGCGGACGTGCTCCGGCTTTCCCTTGCGACTGGTGTGGGCGAATTCCTCAAGCTGCTTCTCGGTCATCGACTCGGCCATGGATTTCGAGGCCCCCTTCAGCTTCGATTTCGGCGTGTCGCCACGCTTGGCGGACAGGGCGGCTCCGGCGGCCTTCTGCTGGGCGGCGGATTTGGCGGGCATGATCGCGTCTCCTCTGCTCGCTGACGAACCGCGAGCCTGTCCACCCGGTTCCCGCGTCGGACGTCGTTCTGCCAGTCCGTCAAATGTGCTAGGGATCGGGCCTTGGGTGGAGGATCGACATGCGCATCATCACACTGGCTTCCGGAATTGCGGCGCTTTCCCTCGCGGCCTGCGGCCAGGGCGGAGACGGTGCGCCGGCCGACAAGGCGGCGAAGGCGACCGCTACGGGGACGTCGGTCGGGACCGACATGCCGGCCGGTCCGACGCCCGGCCTGTGGCGCGTCACGACCCAGATGAGCGGAATGCCCGCCGGGATGGAGGCCCCCTCCGTCGAAACCTGCATCCGTGAAGCCAAATTCGAGGCTCCGACCGGCCCGGTCCCGCCGCAGTCACCCGGCATGACCTGCGATCAGCAGTCGTTCCGCCGCGAGGGCGACGCCATGGTGGGCCACATGGTCTGCACCTCCGGCGACGGCGTCCGCACCGTCACGGACACCCGGGTCACGGGCGACTACACGCGCAACTACACAATGGAGGTCAAGAGCTCGATGACCCCGGCTCCGAGCCCGTCGATGGCCGAGGTCACCATGGTGATGAACGCCGTCCGGCTGGGAGACTGCCCGGCGGATTCAGCTGCCCAGTAGCTCCCGCCCGATCAGGAAGCGCCGGATTTCGTTGGTTCCGGCGCCGATGTCGTAGAGCTTGGCGTCGCGGACCAGCCGTTCGACCGGCCACTCCTTCGTATAGCCGGCGCCGCCCAGCGCCTGCACGGCCTCGAGGCTGACCTTCACCGCGTTCTCCGAGGCCAGCAGGATGGCTCCCGCCGCATCGTAGCGGGTCGTCTTGCCGGCGTCGCAGGCGCGGGCGACGGCGTAGACATAGGCCCGGGCGGAGTTGAGGGCCACGTACATGTCGGCCACCTTGGCCTGCATCAGCTGGAAGCTGCCGATCGCCTTGCCGAACTGTTTGCGTTCGCGGACGTACGGCAGGACGACGTCCAGCGCCGCCTGCATGATGCCCAGCGGTCCCGCCGCCAGCACGGCGCGCTCGTAGTCCAGACCGCTCATCAGCACCCCGGCGCCGCCGCCGACCGGTCCCATGACGTTCTCTTCCGGGACCTCGCAGTCCTCGAACACCAGTTCCGCCGTGTCCGAGCCGCGCATGCCCATCTTGTCGAGCTTCTTCGAGACGCTGAAGCCCTTCATGCCGCGCTCGATCAGGAAGGCGGTGACGCCGCCGTTGCCTTCTCCGGTGCGGGCGTAGACGACGAGGGTGTCGGCCGAGGGCGCATTGGTGATCCAGAATTTGGTGCCGTTCAGGACGTAGCGGTCGCCCGTCTTGCGCGCCTGGGTCCGCATCGACATCACGTCAGAGCCCGAGCCGGCCTCCGACATGGCGAGGGAGCCGACGTGTTCGCCCGAGATCAGCTTCGGCAGGTATTTCCGCTTCTGCTCCTCGGTGCCCCAGCGACGGATCTGGTTGACGCAGAGGTTGGAGTGAGCCCCGTAGGACAGGCCGATCGAGGCCGAAGCGCGCGACACCTCTTCCATCGCCACCACATGCTCGAGGTAGCCGAGGCCGAGGCCGCCGTACTCTTCCTCGACCGTGATTCCGTGCAGGCCGAGTTCGCCCATCTCGGGCCACAGCTCGCGGCGGAACTCGTTCTTTTCGTCGATCTCGGCGGCCAGGGGCGCGAGGCGGTCGGCGGCCCAGCGGGCGGTGGTCTCACGGATCATGTCGGCGGTGTCGCCGAGGCCGAATTCCATGGATTGGGGGGCGTTGGGAATGCTCATGGCGGCGGGCGTAGCACTGCGCTGCGCGGCTGGCAAAGTCAGTCCCGGCGTCCCCACTGCACATACAGATTCCACGAGGAAACGCTGACGCAGATGACGCCGATCACGGCCAGCACCGCGCCGATCACCGTGTAGTCGTTCAACTGGGCGTCATCGACCAGGGCCTTGCGGAAGGCGGCGGCGGCGGCGGCGCAGGCGGCCAGCCCGGTCAGCCCCATGATCATCCAGGCGCCGGTCACGCTCCAGTCGAATCGCCGCGGCGCGGTCGGCGCGGCTTCGTGGCGCAGAACCGGCGCCGTCGGTTCTTCCTCGAACAGGGTGGTCCCGTCGTCGTGCGCCGCGGGTCCGGCGCCCTGCCCGGGGTTCCAGACGGGGCGATCAGCTTCGGCGAAATCGGCCTCTGTCGCCGGGGTCAACGCCAGGGGGTCCGCCGACGGAAATGGCGAGATGTCCGGCGCGGGCCCGTTCAGCGCAGTCGCCGGATCGGCGGGCGCCGGTGCGGGCAGGTCGGGGGAAGCGCCGGCCCCCGAAGTCTCTTCGCGTGACGGAGCGCCAGCGACCCCGGCGTCCGGCTCAACGGCGTCCTCGGAGTCGGCTGCGACGGTGGGGAAACCGGGCAGGGGTCCAACGATCGTGGCGGCATAGGGTGAATACCGCTGCAGGTGGATGGTGGCTGGCGCGGGCGCCTCGAACTGCGCCGGCTCGGGCTCGGCGGGACCTGGCCCTGGCGTCTCCTCCACGGGGAGGCTGGCGGGTTCGACAGTCTCGGGCGGGCCTTCGCCGAGAAGGGTGGCGACCGCTGCCGCCCTCGCGTCGGCCGGCGTCTCCTTCCGCGCGTCCGCGGGTTGTTCGTCCAGCGACGGCAGGGGGGAGACCAGAAGTCCGGCGAGATGCATTGGCGTCGCCGGATCGGCCACGAACAACGCCCGCTCGGCGAACCGGCGGCGCAGGCGGGCGTCCGCCGTCGCCTCGGGCCAGCCGATCAGGGCGTCCGCCGCCTCGACCGCATGGCCGTCGTTCAGCCGTTGCAGGACATCGGAAGCCAGGAAGCGTTCGACGCCCACGGAAATGGCGAAACTGGCCAGGGCGTCGAACTGGTGCTGGTTGAGCGGGGCGGTGACCTGCTGATTCAGGGCCTTCGCCACCGGCAGCAGGTCGTACTGCAGCAGCAGTTCCGCGTCGGCCTCACTGACGCTCAGGCCCTCGCGGGCGGAAGCCCTGTGCCCGTAGCCGATCACCCAGCGGCCGTCCCCGTCCCGCACGGCGCGCGGTCGGAAGCCCTCAAAGCTCTTGATGAGGACGACTCCCTCGCGGGAGACCTTCAGACGTGGGGTGGTCGCGTCGGACACCGGATTGACCCAAATCGAGACGGAAACGCTCGCTCAACGGGAGAACCAGCAAACCCTGGGCCGGTCCAGAGGATCAGAGCAGCACGATCGTGGCCAGACCGAGGAAGATCAGGAAGCCGAAGAAGTCGGTGGTCGCCGTCACGAACACCGCCGACGAAACGGCCGGGTCGAACTTCAGGCGCGACAGGGTCAGGGGGGTCAGCATGCCGACGGTCGCGGCGACCAGCAGGTTCAGCACCATGGCCGCCGCGATCACCGCCCCGATCTGCCAGTCCCGGAACCACAGGCCCGCCGCGGCGCCGATCAGCGGCGCCAGCACCAGGCCGTTGGCCAGGCCGACCACGAATTCGCGGCGGAAGGTGCGCGGGGCGTTGGAGCTGTTCAGTTCGCGGGTCGCCAGCGCCCGCACCGTGACGGTCATCGACTGGGTGCCGGCGTTGCCGCCGATGGCCGAGACGATCGGCAGCAGGATGACGAGCGCCACGATCTCCTCGACCGTAACCTTGAACCACGAGATGACCACGGCGCTCAGCACCGCCGTGGCGAGGTTGATGGCCAGCCACGGCACCCGGCCGCGCACGATCTCGGCCACCGAAGAGCCCCGGTCCTCGTCGGACACGCCGGCGAGACGGAGGATGTCCTCGCGGTTCTCCTCCTGGATGATGTTGACGATGTCGTCGACCGTGATCTGCCCCACCAGCCGCCCGGCGGAGTCGGTGACGGGGGCCGAGATCAGGTGGTATTTCTCGAAGATGTAGGCGACCTCTTCCTGGTCCTGGTCGACGGTGATCTCGTTGACCGGCTCCATGATGTCGGCCAGGGCCACCGAGCGCGGCGCGCGCAGGAGGCCGCTGACCGGCACGCTGCCGACCGGCCGGTTCAGCGGATCGACGACATAGATGTCGAAGAACAGCTCCGGCAGGTCCTCGCCCTGTTTGCGGACGTGGTCGATGGTGTCGCCGACGTTCCAGAACTGCGGCGCGGCCATGACTTCGCGCTGCATCAGGCGGCCGGCGGAGTCCTCGGCGTAACCCAGCGAGCTCTCGATCGCGGCGCGGTCGACGTCGGGCATGGCCGCCAGCACGCGCTCGCGCTGGTCGTCCTCGAGGTCCTCGACCACGGCGGCGGCGTCGTCGGAATCGAGCTCCTGCAGCGCCTCGGCCAGGGTCAGGTGCGGAACCCGCTCCAGCACCTCCTCGCGGATGCTGTCGTCCAGCTCGGGCAGGGTGTCGGCCAGCAGGTCCGCGGGCAGCCACAGCACCACGACGGCGCGGTGCTCGGCGGTCAGGAAGCCCATCAGGTCGGCGACATCGGCCGGGTGGAGGTCTTCCAGCAGGGCGCGGAGGCGAATCCCGTCGCCGGAATCGGATGCGTCGACGACCTTTTCGACAAAGGCGGCCGTCAGGACATAGTCCTCGTCGAGCGCGTCGTTCTCGATGTCGTCGGCGGGAGAGGGCGGCAGGGGGGCGGTTGCGGTGGTGATCACGCTCGGCCTCCCTGCTTTTATGTCAGCTCGATTCCAGCCGAGATTCGCCCTGTAGTTTCGATGGTGCGGTCGAGAAGACTCGAACTTCCACTCCGGTTAGGGAACAGCGACCTCAACGCTGCGCGTCTACCAATTCCGCCACGACCGCTCGCATCGGAGGGGGGCTGATAGCGGAGAGCTGCGCGGAAGGGAAGAGGGGTTGGCGAGGGATTAGGCAGTAGGCAGTAGGCAGTAGGAAAAAGGGTAAGTCAGCGGCCGGAATGGCTCTGCAGCTTGGTAATGAGGCCATGAAGCATGCGGCCGAGCTCATCCGCGTCGCTCAACAACCGATCGACTGAGCCCGCAGGCGTCGCGCCGATCCTTTCGGCCAGGATCAGGTGGGTCTCCAGCTCCTTCAAGGAGCCTTGGGCAATCCGCAGGAAGTTCAGATAGGCCGCCTTGGTTGACCTGCCATATCCTTCGGCGATGTTCGCAGCGATGGAGGCCGCGGCTCTTCGGCTCTGGGAGGTCAACCCGAAGAGTTCGTCACGGGGGTAGTTTCGGCTGAGGATGTAGGTCGCC
The DNA here is from genome assembly GCF_036676055.1 of Brevundimonas sp. Taxonomy (GTDB): domain Bacteria; phylum Pseudomonadota; class Alphaproteobacteria; order Caulobacterales; family Caulobacteraceae; genus Brevundimonas. Next base: position 89,197 of record NZ_JAKFDS010000017.1, read on the forward strand.
TCGGCGAGATCCATCGCGCGCTGCCAGACCAGCAAGTCCCGGTAGCTGCGCACCTCCACAGGAGCCTCCGTTTCCGCGATACTCCTACTGCCTACTGCCTACTGCCTACTGCCTACTGCCTACTGCTCGCCTACGCCGCCCCCGCCATGAAGTCGTACACGTCCGCCGCCCGGGTCACGGTGATGGCGATGCGGTCCTCGCGGATCTCGATCTCGCCGCGGGCGACCGGGTGGTTGTTGGCGAGGATCCAGACCTCGTCGGTTTCCGAGGCGTCGAGCGGGATCACCGCCCCGCGGCCCATGCGCAGGAGCTGGCTCATCGGCAGAACAGAACGCCCCAGCACGACCGAGATCTCGACATCGACGGCTTCGATCTGGCTCATGGGGGACTCTGACGCTGACTGGAACTGGGCGGGTTGGTGTTGCATGGCGCTCCCAACCCCCACATTGGAGGCGACATGCTTTCCCAGTCCTTAAGCACAGCCGTATCGAAGCTGATCCGCGCCGACGCCGCCCCGGTCGAATGGGCGGTCTCTCCGGGCCTCGTCGACTACCCGGTTGCGGTCGCGGCCATGGAGGCGCGGGCGGCCGCGATCGCCGCCGGCGAGGCGCCCGAGCTGGTCTGGCTGCTGGAGCATCCGCCCCTGTACACGGCCGGGGTTTCGTCGAAGGACGCCGACCTGCTGGACGCCGGCCGATTCCCCGTCCACCGCACCGGCCGCGGGGGCCAGTTCACCTATCACGGCCCCGGCCAGCGGGTGGCCTATGTGATGCTGGACCTGAACCGTCGCGGCAAGGATGTGCGCGCCTTCGTGCGCGGTCTGGAGCAGTGGATCATCGGCGCCCTCGGCGAGTTCGGCGTCCCCGCCGACGTGCGCGACGGCCGGGTCGGCGTCTGGGTCGAACGCAAGGGGCCGGGCTGGTCCCGCGAGGACAAGATCGCCGCCATCGGCGTCAAGGTCCGCAAATGGGTCAGCTTCCATGGGATCAGCCTGAACGTGGAGCCCGACCTGACCCATTTCAGCGGCATCGTGCCCTGCGGCATCGCCGAACACGGCGTCACCAGCCTGGTCGACCTCGGCGTTCCGGCCACGATGGACGAGGCGGACGAGGCGCTGAGGACCAGCTTCCGGCGCGTGTTCGGGGCGGTCGTCGGGGCCGCGCCGCCCGCCTGAGGTCGGGCGCGAAAACGCCACGCCGGCGCAGGCCGACGGGGCGTTGTTCGGGTTTCGACGGCGATCAGCTGCGCGGTCGCGCCGAGCCGTTCGCGCTGGCCCCGGCGCTGACCGAGGCGCCGTTCCGGTCGGCCGAGGCCGAGCCGTTGGCCGAGGCGTCGGCGTCGACGCGACGATCGCGGCGCGCCCGACGGTCGCCGCGCTCTTCACGGCGGGATTCGGCCGACGCGGCGCCGGAGCCCGACCCATTGGCCGCGCCCGTGACGCCGCCCTGTCCCGCCTCGGCCGAGCCTTCCAGCACGCCGGAGGCCGAACCGTCGACCGAGCCGGCCGCGCCCTGGGCCGCGCCCCAGGCGCTCGAGGCCGCGCTGACGGCGGCGCCGCGCGCCTGACCGGTCAGCGCTTCTCCGCGAGCCC
>NZ_JAKFDS010000018.1:0-18265 GCF_036676055.1 Brevundimonas sp.
CCCCACTCCGGGGGCAGAAGCGGTCGAAATCCCGCCAGTCGTTCGACCTCGAAGGTCCAGCGATCGGCCCGCCCGCCCTCAAGCAGGACGGCGTGTATCGCATTTTCCAGCCCAAGGGCCAAACTCAAATCGTCCGCCGTGAAGGCGCCGCAGACTTTCGGGGGCGGAGTCTGGTGTTTCGCGAGGGAAAGCAGCTTGCCGCGGCCGTCGGCGGATCCGTCCGCCGCCTCGATGATCCAGGCGACCTTGCCCGACCTGACGTTGGCCAGGGATTTTTCGAAGCCTGAGATAAGCACGCCTTCGCGCCGGGCAAGCCCCAGTTGATCCAGACAACGCCGGAACAGCAGGCTTTCGACCAGTTCGGCCAGGTCGGCGGCCGGCTTCAGCGGAGCCTTGGCCGCGCGCGAGAACAGATTCTTCTTCACCGCCGTCTCGACCGAGGCGCGGTCGGCCGCGACCCACAGGCCGCGGCCTGGCAGCTTGCGCGCCAGATCGGGGGCGACCGAGCCGTCCGGAGCGGCGACGAAGCGGATCAGGCGAGATTCATCCATGACCTGGTGAGTGACCAGGTCCCGGCGTTCCCTATCGATCGTCGCTTCGCGCAGACTCATGGAGGGCCCGGTCTCCCATCACGCGTTTTCGGGCTGTTCGGGGTCCCCGGCGGGAACCTCCGTCTCGTCGTCGCCTTCCGGCGCCGCCTCCTCCCCGCCCTCGCCTTCCGTCCCGGCGAAGACGGCCTCGGCGTCGTATTCGCCTTCGTCCTCGTATTCCGGCTCGGGCTCGGGCTGCGGCAATTCGGAGGCGTCGATCCAGCCGGCGGCCACGCGGGCCTGCAGGATCAGCATCTCGGCCTCTTCCTGGGCCAGGTTGAAGCTTTCCAGCACGCCCGGGACCTTGACCCGTTCGCCGTTCTTGACCTCGTAGCCGCCGCGGATTTCGTCGGTGGCCAGATCGGCCAGGTCCTCGACGGTCTTCACGCCGCCCTCGCCCAGGGCGACGGCGATCGGCAGGGTGACGCCCGGAACCGCCAGCACGCCGTCCTCGACGCCCAGTTCCTTGCGTTTGGCGTCCAGAATGGCTGCCTGACGGTCGAGGAAGTCGCGGGCGCGGGCCTGCAGTTCCTCGGCGGTGTCCTCGTCGAAGCCTTCGATGTCCGAGATTTCATAGGGCTCGACGAAGGCCAGATCCTCGACGGTGGCGAAGCCTTCGGTGACCAGCAGCTGGGCGATGACCTCGTCGACGTCCAGGGCTTCCTGGAACAGGGCGGTGCGCTCGCTGAACTCGCGCTGGCGCCGTTCGGAGTCCTGGCTCTCGGTGATGATGTCGATCTGCCAGCCGGTCAGCTGCGAGGCGAGACGGACGTTCTGGCCGCGACGGCCGATGGCCAGCGACAGCTGCTCGTCGGGCACCACCACCTCGACGCGGTCGGCTTCCTCGTCCAGCACGACCTTCGACACCTCGGCCGGGGCCAGGGCGTTGACGATGAAGGTCGGCTCGTCGGCGTTCCACTGGATGATGTCGATCTTCTCGCCCTGCAGTTCGGCGACCACCGCCTGCACCCGCGAGCCGCGCATGCCGACGCAGGCGCCGACCGGGTCGATCGAGCTGTCGTTGGACAGCACGGCCATCTTGGCGCGCGAGCCGGCGTCGCGGGCGGCGGCGCGGATCTCGATCACGCCGTCGTAGACTTCCGGGACTTCCTGGGCGAACAGCTTGGCCATGAAGCCTGGGTGCGAACGCGACAGCATGACCTGCGGCCCCTTGGCCTCCGGGCGGACGTCGTAGATGTAGGTGCGGATCCGGTCGCCGATGTTGAACACCTCGCGCGGGATCGAGTCGTTGCGGCGCATGATGCCCTCGCCCCGGCCCAGGTCGACGACGGTGTTGCCGTATTCGACGCGCTTGACGGTGCCGTTGACGATCTCGCCGACCCGGTCCTTGAACTCTTCGTACTGGTTGGCGCGCTCGGCGTCGCGAACCTTGCCCATCACCACCTGACGGGCCATCTGGGTCTGCACCCGGCCGAACTCGAACGGCGGCAGGTTCTCGACGTATTCCTTGCCGACGAAGGCCTCCGGATCGCGCTTCAGCGCGTCCTTCAGACGCACCATGGCGCTGTCATTGAACTCTTCCAGCTCGTCTTCCGGCTGCCAGTCGTCCTCGACGATGGTGACGTGACGGGTCAGGGCCAGTTCGCCCGACTTGACGTCGATCTTGGCGCGGATGTCGTGATGGGCGCCGTAGCGCGACTTGGCGCCCTTCTGGATCGCCTCCTCGATCGCCTCGACGACGATCTCCTTGTCGATATTCTTCTCGCGCGCGACCGCATCGGCGATCTGCAGCAGTTCGAGTCGGTTCGCGGAAACGCCGGCGACAGCCATGGTCTAGTCCTCGGTCTCGGTGGAATCGGAGTTGTCGTTACGGGCGGCGCGCTTTTCGGCGCCCGCCTTCATCAGTTCGTCGGTCAGCACCAGCTTGGCGTCGACCAGCCAGTCGAAGGGGATCAGGGCGGTGTCCTCTTCCCCGTCCAGGTCGATGGCGATGTTGGAGCCCTCGGTCCCGGCGATGGTTCCCTTGAAGCGTTTCCGCCCCTCGATCATGCGATCGGTCTCAAGCCGCGCCTCGAAGCCCTCGAACAGGTCGAAATCGCTCTGGCGGGTCAGCGGCCGGTCGACGCCGGGCGACGACACCTCCAGCAGATACTCCCCCGAGATCGGGTCGGCGGCGTCCAGCACCTCCGACACGGCGCGGCTCAGCCGGGCGCACTCCTCGACCGCGATGTCGTGGTCGCTGGGCCGCTCGGCCATGATCTGCAGCCGCCGGCGCAGGGTGCCGCCCATCAGGCGCACGCGCACGATGTCGAGACCCAGGCTTTCCGCCACGGGTTCGATCAGCTCCAGAAGAGCGCGGTCTTCGACGGTCTTGGCCTTCAAGTCACTTCTCAGTTCGGGACGCCACAGAGGCGGCCGGGTCCGGACAAAACAAAAGCGGCGGGCCATCCGGCCGCCGCTTCAATCGGCGCCGTCGGACGCCGGTCTAACGATGTGAGGGGCCATATAGGCCCGGGAAAGCGGTTTGTCAGCCCCTGACGTGCGCGCCTCCACACGCCGCCTTGCCAGCACGGGCTCGCCCCACGACAACGACGCCGATGAAAGCCCCGCTCCGCCTCGCCGTTGTCCCCGCCTTCGCCCTGCTGATGGCGCTGTGCGCCCAGGTCGCCGTGCCCATGGTCCCGGTGCCGATGACCCTGCAGACCTTCGCCGTCCTGCTGGCCGGCGCCGTCCTGGGCGGCGGATGGGGCGCCGCAGCGGCGCTGCTGTACCTGGCCATGGCGGCGCTCGGCCTGCCGGTGTTGTCCGAGGGCGGTTCAGGGATCGACCGGTTCGCCGGTCCGACGGCGGGCTATCTGCTGGCCTTCCCGATCGCCGCGCTGGCGGTGGGCGAGATCATACGGCGCCCGGCCTTCCGCGGCCCTTTCGCCGGCGTCATCGTCATGGTCGGGGCGCATCTGTTCATCCTCGCCGTCGGAACCCTCTGGCTGGCCAGAGGCCTCGGCGCGCCCGCGGCGGTCGCCGCCGGCTTCACGCCCTTCCTGGCCGGAGCCGGGGTCAAGTCGGTCGCGGTGGTCGCCTGCGCGGCCCTGCTGCGTCGTCTCCCCGCCTTCAGGTCCTGACGAAGTCGAGGAAGATCGGCGCGGTGTCGCCCAGCTTCTTCTCCTCGTAGCGGGTGACCACGTGGTCGGCCGGGGCCTCGCGCCAGTCGTCGGCCCGGTCCGCCGTCCATTCCAGACCCGGCGTGCGCTCGAACCGCTCCAGCGCCCAGTCGGCGTAGTCCTTCCAGTCGGTGACGAAGCGCAGCCGGCCGCCCGGCTTCAGCAGCCGTGCGATCTCCACCGCCAGTTCGTCCTGCACCAGCCGGCGCTTGTTGTGCCGCGCCTTGTGCCACGGATCGGGGAACAGGATCATGATCCGGTCCAGCGAGGCGTCGGGCAGGGCCGCCATCACGTCGCGGGCGTCGTCAGCGTGGATGCGGACGTTCTTCAGGCCGCGCTCGTCGATATGCCGCAGGGCCGAGCCGACCCCGTTCAGGAAGGGCTCGCAGCCGATCATCAGCGCGTCGGGATGGCGGGCGGCCTGTTCGGCCAGATGCTCGCCGCCGCCGAAGCCGATCTCCAGCCACACCTCCCCGGCGCCGGGCATCAGGGTCGCGGGGTCGATCGGGCCGGCCTTCGGGTCGGGCAGGGCGACAGCGGGCAGAAGGGTGTCGAACAGCGCCGCCTGACGCGGCTTCAGGGCGCGTGACTTGATGCGGCCGAACGAACGCAGCGGGCCCCGGGTCGGGGGCGAGGACGCGTCGGGAGCGGTGTCGGGGTCGGAAGACATGGGCGCCTTATAGGCGGTCGCGCGCCGGGCGCGAGTCCTTCACAATCGACGGCGCCGCCCCATCTGATCCGCGCAGACGGGAGCGCGCCATGGCGGACATCATTGGCTGGGCGGCGGGTCTCGCCCTGATCGGACTGGTCGTCCGGGCGACCCTGGCCGTCGCCGGAGGCCGCGGCCGCATCGTCTCAAGGCGAAAGGGCGGCGGCGTCCAGATGATGGCGGCCATGATGTTCGGCCTGGGCTCCGTGCTGGACCCGCCTCAGCGGCATGCTGCGGAAGCCAGGGACGAAACGCCGAAGGGATCGCCGGAAAGCGGCGACCCCGAACGCGACGACTAGACCAGCGCCCTCAGCCGGTCGACCAGATCGGTCTTCTCCCAGCTGAACCCGCCATCGGCGTCCGGAGCGCGGCCGAAATGGCCATATGCGGCCGTGCGGGCGTAGATCGGCCGGTTGAGCCCCAGGTGCTCGCGAATGGCCCGCGGCGTGGCGCCGCCGATCATCTTCGGCAGTTCGGTCTCCAGGATCGCCGGGTCGATCCGCCCCGTGCCATGCAGGTCGACGTGCACCGACAGCGGCCGGGCCACGCCGATGGCGTAGCTGATCTGGATGGTGCAGCGGTCGGCCAGGCCGGCGGCGACCACGTTCTTGGCGAGATAGCGGCAGGCGTAGGCGGCCGAGCGGTCGACCTTGGTCGGGTCCTTGCCCGAGAAGGCGCCGCCGCCATGCGGCGCCGCGCCGCCATAGGTGTCGACGATGATCTTGCGGCCGGTCAGGCCCGCGTCGCCGTCCGGTCCGCCGATCTCGAACACGCCGGTCGGGTTGATATGCCACTCGGTGCTCTCGTCGGTGAAGCCTTCGGGCAGCACCGCCAGGATGTGCGGCTTCACGATGTCGGCGACCTCGGCCTGTGTCAGGCCCTTCGCATGCTGGGTCGACAGCACGATCGAGGTGGCGCGCACCGGGCGACCGTCCTCATAGTGGATGGTGACCTGGCTCTTGGCGTCGGGCTCCAGCTTCGAACCGCCCGCGTGGCGCACCTCGGCCAGCCGCTTCAGGATGTTGTGGCTGTACTGCAGCGTCGCCGGCATCAGCTCGGGCGTCTCGTTCGAGGCGTAGCCGAACATGATGCCCTGATCGCCGGCGCCCTCGTCCTTCTCGTTGGTGGCGTCGACTCCGACCGCGATGTCGACGGACTGCGGGTGCAGCCAGCATTCGTAGGCCGCCTTCGCCCAGTGGAAGCCCTCCTGCTCGTAGCCGATGTCGCGCACCGCAGCGCGGACCAGCGGCTCCAGACTGTCGATGATCGACTGCGTGAAGGCCTCGTTCTCCGCCTTGGTGTTGCCCGGCCGGGTCGCCCGGACCTCGCCCGCCAGGATGATGCGGTTGGTGGTGACCAGGGTTTCGCAGGCCACCCGGGCTTCGGGGTCCTGGGCCAGGAAGGCGTCAACGACGGTGTCGGAGATGCGATCGGCGACCTTGTCGGGGTGTCCTTCTGAAACGCTTTCGGAGGTGAACAGGAAGGACGAACGGGCCAAGACGGACTCCTGAAGCGCGGGACGGCCGACAGACATATAAAGATATGTTTATATGTTCAAGACGCCGCGCGGCGCGGGCGCCATGATCGCTGGTCGCTGATCGCACGTTCACCGGACAGCCAGCGCTCGCCTGCGCCCGCCAGCAGGGTCAGCGAGGTCAGGATGCCCAGACCGACGCGCGCCGAGATGACGGCGTACTGGCCGACCCCCGGCACAATGAGCGCGGCCAGATAAACCAGCAGGGTCAGCCCCATGATCGCCGACAGGAACAAGGCCCACCAACGATCGGAGGTGAGCGCCAGCCAGACGAAGAAGCCCGTCATCAGCAGATCGATCACGGCGTCGCCAGCGTAGAAGGTCCCGATCCTCACCTCATGGGTGTAGAAAGAGACCGCGAAGACGACCAGGGTCACGAGGGCGCCGAGACGTTCCGGATGGCCGCCCTTCATCCAGGCCGCCACAACGCCGATCAGGGTCAGCACATAATAGGCGGCGACGAAGGGCGTAATCTGCGTCTCTCCATGAATTCGGCCCCCGCCGGACCTGGCGCCGCTACTGGCTGGCGGGAGCCGCCTGTGATCGCTGGGTGGCGCGGCCGATCTCTCCCGCCTGGTCGGCGTAGCCGACGATCAGATCGACGACCGCCTTCAACAGCATGGCCGTCAGGACCATGATCAGACACAGGATCAGGAGGCGGGCGATCCAGCTTCGAGGGGGCGGTCGGTAGCCTAGGCGCCGTTCGGGGCGCCGCTCTGGGCCCCCACCTGGGCCATCACCCACCCCGCGCTCAGAACTTGCAGAAGCAATTCCCGCGGGTCCGACTCCGCCGCGTCCGCCGCCAGGCCACGCAACAGGTGACTGCGCACCGGATCGTTCGCGCCCATCGGACTGAACGCGTCGAGCGCGGCTTCCAGATCCTCCCACGTCCAGTGGGGAAGCGGCGTACTGTTCGATGCCATGGTCTGACTCCCTGTCGAGGGATTCATCAGCGGGCGAATTTCCGCCGCCGCCAATGGGGTCTTTCGGCCCTGGTACGTTTCGTTCCAGGAGGGCCAACGCCGCCTTTCGCCGGTTGACTCCCAGCCGACGGCAGGCCTCATGCACATGTTTCTTGATGGTGGCCTCCGACAGGCCGAGCCGTACGGCAATTTCCTTGTCGGTCAGGAAGGCCGTAAGCCTCAGGCATTCTTCCTGGCGGGCGCTGAGGCGCTGCGACATTCTACGCTCCCGTACGAGGGGAATAGCTACGGCGTGCGAACGGCGTCGTCCAGTGTCAGAAGGCGGGGTTCGAACCTGTTTGCCGCTCCGCGCGCCTTGTCATCGGCTCTCGGAAGCCGCTTGTTCGGCGCGGCGCCTCAAGCGTCACAGTTCCGCCGCGAGCGCCGATTGTAGTCAGATTCGGGACGGCTCGAGGGCGCGCGAGTGCGGACGGACCCGATCCTGCAACCTGGCGATCAACGAAGGTCTGAAACATGGGGCGAGTCTTGCGGATATTCACGCAGCGACTGCACGTTCAACCGGTCGCGGCGGCGACAGTCCTGGCCCTCGTGGTCTTCGGCCTGTCCGGCGCCGCCCGCGCGGCCGACGGGGTCCCCTGGAAAGCGGCGGTGGACGAGGCCGCGGCGCGTTACCTCCGCGAGAATCCGAAAGCGGCCGCGATTTCGATCGGGGTGCTCAAGGACGGCGAGACCCACGTACTCCAATACGGGACCCTCGTCCCCGGTGAAGGGCGGCCCCCTCGCGAGGACACCGTCTTCGCCATGGCCTCGATCACCAAGACCTTCACCGGAACGCTTCTGGCGCAGGCCGCGGTGGAAGGGCGCGTCTCGCTGTCGGACGATGTCCGTAGCTATCTCGACGGGGATTACCCGAACCTCGAGTTCGATGGGCAGCCGATCCGTCTGCGGGACCTGCTGGACCATCGCTCCGGCCTCCCTTTCCTGCTCCCGGATCGCCCTGAGCTGGATCCCGGCTATCAGGGAGATGCCCGGCCCTACGCCACGCGGATTGCCGAGGTGGCCCGCACATATGATCGCGCACAGTTCCTCGATGATCTGCACGAGGTCCATCTGACAGCGGCCCCCGGCGCCGCCTTTCAGTATTCGAACGCCGCCGCACAGCTTGCCGGCTACGTGCTGGAGCGTGTCTACGGACAGTCCTACGCGACCCTCCTGCAGACCCGAATTCTCGAACCGCTTTCGATGTCCGACACGGGCCTCAGTCTGAGCCCGGAGCAGCAGGCGCGGCTTGCGCCGGGCTGGAACGCGGAGGGCGATCAGATGCCTGAGAATCCCGAATGGCTTCAGGCGGCGGGTGCCCTGAAATCCACGACGCCCGACATGCTGAAATATGTGCGCTGGCATGTCGAGGACGCGGACCCGGCCGTCAGGCTCTCCCACCAGCCGGTGTTCACGTCCACCCGGCCCGTGTTCGGGGACAAGGGCGTGTTCAGCGTCGGATTGAACTGGCAGATGGTCGAGCTCGATGGCCATCGCGTGATCTGGCAGGACGGCATGATCGAGGGAGCCAGCGCCCTGTGCATTCTCCAGCCGGAGCTCAAGCTGGGCCTTGTCGTCATGACCAACCAGCTGGGCCCGGAGACCGCCAACGCCAACCGGACCCTGGTCAACGCGATCCTCAAGAGCCTGGACCCTTCGACCGTCCCCGTGCCCTGATGCAAGGGCCGGGCGTCTGCACTCTCCCGGGAGCGCCCGTCGCGTCCGGGGCATGACCGCCGCCGTGGCGGTCCGGCCCGGCGAAACTCAAACCGGAACGAGAGGAAAATGGTGCCGCTTAGGTGACTCGAACACCTGACCCCCGCATTACGAATGCGATGCTCTACCAGCTGAGCTAAAGCGGCCTTGGCGCGGCGGACAGAGCGCCGCCCGCGCGAGAGGCGCTCTTTATACGCGGGGCGCGGGCTTGCCAAGCGCCTCGAGCAGCGCCGCCTCGTCCGGCCGTGCGGCGACGCGGATTTCCAGTCCGGACACGGAACGCAGCGGCGCGGCGGCGGCCTCGGAGATGGCGGCGGCGGACTGTCCGGCGAAAGGTCCCAGCGCCGCCAGCGCCCGTCCCGCCCGGGGGGAATGAACCAGCACGGCGTCGAAGGCCGCCGGCGCGCCGGCCCCGGTCGCGACCGCCTGATAGACCGGCAGCGCACGAACCTCGACGCGGCCGGCGAGCAGGGCCGCCAGGTCGCCGGCCGGCTCGAGCGCGCCGGGGGCCAGCACCGGACCGGGCGCCGCCGCGGCCAGCAGGCGCGCCAGATCTTCCAGAGCCCCCGCGGCCGAGCGGACGGAGGCGAAGCCCGCCGCCGAGGCGGCCGCCGCGGTCGCATCCCCGACTGTGAACACCGGCAGGGCGCGGGCCTCCGACAGGGCCGCGAAGGCCTCGACGCCGTTGCGGCTGGTGAAGGCCAGGGCGGCCGTTCCAGTCAGGTCAGGCGCGACCGGGGCGAGGGGCCGGATCGCCAGCAGCGGCTGCACGAGCGGCTCGAAGCCGAGGGCGGCCAGGCGGGCGGCGGTGCGCGCCGCGCCCGGCTCGGCGCGGGTGATCCAGACCCGGCGGATCGGCCTCAGGGGTCGACCCTCTGGTCGCCGGCCGCCGCATGGACCTCGGCGCCCAGTCGCAGACCCAGTTCGCGGGCTTGGTCCATCGCGTCCGGCGCTCCGACGTCGCTGGTTTCACCCGCCCGCCGCCAGCGCGCCGAGCCGTCGGGCGCCAGCATCTCCGTGGTCAGACGCAGCCGCCCCCCGGCGATCCCGGCGTGAGCCCCGATCGCCGTGCGGCACGACCCTTCCAGCGCCGTCATGGCCCCGCGCTCGGCCGCCACCGCCAGCGCCGTCGCGGGATCGTTCAACGCCGCGACCCAGGCGGCGCTGCGGTCGTCCGCCCGCGTCTGCAGCGCCAGCGCCCCCTGACCCGGCGCGGGCAGAAACTCGTCGAGCGACAGCCGCTCGCGGATCACGCCTTCGAGGCCGAGCCGGTTCAGGCCGGAGACGGCCAGAAGGATGGCGTCGAACTCGCCCTCGGCCAGCTTGCGCAGCCGGGTGTCGACATTGCCGCGCAGCATTTCGATCTGCAGGTCGGGCCGCTGCGCCAGCGCCTGGGCCTGGCGCCGCAGCGAGGCCGTGCCCAGACACGCGCCGAAAGGCAGGTCGGCGAAACTGGCGAAGGTCTCGCTGACGAAGGCGTCGCGGGCGTCTTCGCGCGGCGGAACGGCGGCGATGCACAGGCCGGGCGGCTGATCGGCCGGCACGTCCTTCATCGAATGCACCGCCACATCGACGCGACCGTCGAGCAGCGCCTCCTCGATCTCCTTGGTGAACAGGGCCTTGCCGCCGATCTCCATCAGCCGGCGGTCCTGCACCCGGTCGCCGGTGGTGACGATCTCGACCAGGGGCACGGCCTCGGCGATGTCGGCCTCGGCCACGCCGAGGGCCCGGCCGATGGCGCGCTGCATCATGCCCGACTGGGTCAGGGCCAGTTTGGAGCGGCGCGTGCCGATGCGGACGAGAGGAGCCATGAGACAGCCGTTGCGCCGGGGGGGCGGGGTCGTTACCTCGACCCCATGGACAGGCCCGCCGACTATAGCAGCGAGGGACGCCGGGCAACCGCGGGCGACCTGACCGTGCTCGGCCTTGAGACCAGCTGCGACGAGACCGCCGCCTCGGTGGTGCGCCTGACGCCGGACGGGACCGCCACGGTGCTGTCGTCGGTGGTGCACAGCCAGATCGACGACCACGCGGCCTATGGCGGCGTCGTCCCCGAGATCGCGGCCCGCAGCCATGTCGAGATGATCGCCGGCGTCACCGCCCGGGCCATGGCCGAAGCCGGCCTCGGCTACGACGGCCTCGACGGGGTCGCGGCCACGGCCGGGCCCGGGCTGGTCGGGGGGGTCATGGTCGGGCTCAGCTTCGGCAAGGCGGTGGCGCTGGCGCGGGACCTGCCGCTGATCGCCGTCAACCATCTGGAGGGCCATGCCGTCTCGGCGCGGCTGGGCCAGCCGGTGGCCTATCCCTTCCTGCTGCTGCTGGTTTCGGGCGGTCATTGCCAGCTGCTGGAGGTGCGCGGGGTCGGCGACATGACCCGGCTGGGCACCACTATCGACGACGCCGCCGGCGAGGCCTTCGACAAGATCGCCAAGGCGCTGGGCCTCGGCTACCCGGGCGGTCCGGCGCTGGAGAAGCTGGCCGAGAGCGGCGACGGGGCCCGCTTCGACCTGCCGCGTGCGCTGCTTGGCCGCAAGGACTGCGACTTCTCCTTTTCGGGCCTCAAAACCGCCGCCTCGCGCCTGGCCCACGCCTGCGAGACCGACCAGGACCGGGCCGACCTCGCCGACGCTGTCCAGACCGCCATCGCCCGCCAGCTCAGCGACCGGGCCGACCGCGCGCTGAAGGCCTATGCGGAGACCCACGAGAACCGGCTGTTCGTCGTGGCGGGGGGCGTGGCGGCTAACAGGACCATTCGCGCCACGCTGGAGGCCACGGCGGCGAAGAACGGATTCGCCTTCCTCGCCCCGCCCATGGCCTACTGCACCGACAATGCGGCGATGATCGCCCTGGCGGGAGCGGAACGGCTGCAAAAGGGTTGGACCTCGGAGATCGACGCCATCGCCCGGCCGCGCTGGCCGCTGGACGAGGCGAGCGCCCTCGCCGATCCGGCCCACAAGCCGGGCCGCAAGGGCGCCAAGGCATAGGAGCGGGCATGGAATTTCGCACGGCGGGCGTGATCGGCGCGGGAGCCTGGGGCACGGCCCTGGCCCAGGTGGCCGGGTGGGCGGGGCTCGACGTCCTGCTGCAGGCGCGCGAGCCCGAGGTGGTCGAGAGCATCCGCGCCCGGCGCATCAACGAGGCCTTCCTGCCGGGGATCGTCCTCGACAGCCGGGTCTCGGTCACCGCGGAGCTGGCCGATCTGGCCGGCTGCGACCTGATCTTGGCGGTGCCGCCGGCCCAGCACATGCGCTCGACGCTCAAGGCCTTCGCCCCCCACCATCGGCCCGGCGTGCCCGTCATCCTGTGCTCCAAGGGCATCGAGCGGGGCTCGCTGAAGCTGATGACCGAGGTGCTGGCCGAGACCCTGCCCGCCGCCCCCGCCGCCGTCCTGTCGGGCCCCAGCTTCGCCGCCGAGGTGGCCCGCGGCCTGCCCAGCGCCGTCACCCTCGCCTGCGCCGACGACGCCCTCGGCGAGGCGCTGATGGAGACCCTGTCGGCCCCCGCCTTCCGCCCCTACCTCGCCAACGACCTGATCGGGGCCGAGGTCGGCGGGGCCATCAAGAACGTCCTCGCCATCGCCTGCGGCATCAGCGAGGGCCGGGGTCTGGGCCGCAGCGCCCACGCCGCCCTGATCACCCGCGGCTTCGCCGAGATGACCCGCATGGGCGTGGCCCTCGGGGCCGAGGCCGAGACCGTGGCCGGCCTGTGCGGCCTCGGCGACCTGGTCCTGACCTGCTCCAGCCCCCAGTCGCGCAACATGAGCCTGGGCCTCGCCCTCGGCCAGGGCCAGAGCGTCGAACAGGCCCTGGCCGGCAAGCGCTCGGTGGCCGAGGGCTATGAATCCGCCCCCGCCGTGCGCGAGCTGGCGGCGAAGATGGGCGTCGACATGCCCATCTCCCTCGCCGTGGCGGCCCTGCTGGCCGGCGAGACCACGGTGCCCGACATGATCGACGCCCTGCTGTCGCGCCCGCTCAAGGTCGAGCGGCATTGAGCCAGCCCGCCCCGACGCCGCCCGCGCCGCAGCCGGAGCGCAAACGCGTCTGGGCCACCCCGCCGAACGTGCCCCTGTGCCTCGAGGCCGACCTGCCCGACCCCGGCGCCCGCAGCGTCGTGCTGCAGATCGGCGAGGCCTTCTTCCACGGCTTCGTCGTGCGCAAGGACGGCCAGGTGGCCGGCTATGTCGACCGCTGCCCGCATCAGGGTCATCCGCTGGCGCTGGAGCTGGACCGCTATCTGACGCCCGACGGCTCGCTGATCCTGTGCGGCTGGCACGGGGCCGTGTTCGAGCCGCTCAGCGGCCTGTGCACCGGCGGCCCCTGCGCCGGGGCCCGGCTGACGCCATGGCCGGTCACGGTCGCGGACGGGATGATCCGCACGGCCTGAGGGTTCCGCCCGGACGAAACCGGAAAAAACGGGGGTGCAGGATCGGCACGGTCGGCGCCGTCGGCGGGAAAACGGGGGTGCGGAGTCGGCAGAGTCGGCGCCGGGGCCGGAAGGGTGAGCCGGGGCGCCTGGCGGCGGGCGGCGGTGCGATTGTCAAAGACCGGGGCGAAGTATGGACCGGGTCTCCGCTCAGGCGGGAAGACAGGGTCTGGAAACAGCGAAGCGGCTGAAAAGGCCGGGGAATATCTCCCCAATCCGACTATAATTCCGCGGATCGCCGGCACAGCGTCATGGAGATTTCCTTCTCCCCTCGAGGGAGAAGGTGGCCCGGAGGGCCGGATGAGGGGGCTGTTTCCGCATCCCCGCTGCGGGACGTTCAGCGGCTGACCGGAAGGATGGGTGTCTCACCCCTCATCCGACCCGCTGCGCGGGCCACCTTCTCCCTCAAGGGGAGAAGGAATTCAGGCCTGTGGACACCGTGAACAAACCACGAACACCCCCTTGCCTCCGCGCCGCAGAGCCGGTTCACTCAACCCCGGGTCGGCCATCAGTTCACCGGAGTTCCCCCATGCAGCCTCAGCCGCCCGAAGACCCCGCCGCCCCCCTGATCGCCGCGCGCCTGCTGGAGTGCGTGGGCGGCCTCGACCTGGCCAGCGCCGACGGCCGCGCCGGCATCCGCGCCCTGCTGTCCGAGATCGAGCGCCTCGCCCCCGGCGCCATCCTGCGCCAGGCCGCCTCGATCGAGCTCGACCGGGTCGGCTGGAGGCGCCCCTCCGCCGGGCCCCGCCCGGCCGCGCCGTCAGCTTCCATGGGCTTGCCGTCCCGCCCCTCAGGCCCGACTGTCGGCGCAGCGCATCCGGAGGGAGAGATCGCATGAGCCTGGCCGCCCTGACCGCCGCCGCCCTGCTGGCCGGCCCGGCCCCGCAGACCTTCCCGACCCCGCCGCAGGTCCTGCCCGCGCCCGCGACCGCCGGCCAGTGCCGTCCCGACCCCGGGGCCGCCGCGACGCCCGAGACCGTCGCCCGCCGCTTCCACGAGCTCGGCTTCCGTCAGGACCGGGAGGCCATGGCCGCCCTGATCACCCCCGGCTCGGCCTTCGTCAACGCCCACGACGATGTCCGCATCTCGGACGAGGACTTCCTCGCCATCCTCGGCGTCGGCCGCGCCGGCCGCACGGAGATCGTCGAGACCCTGACCTCCGGCGCCACGGCGGTCCTGCGCGAGCAGACGGCCTACGGCGGCGAAATCCTGCTGGTGGTCCGGACCGACGGCGGCTGCGTCACCGGCGTGACCAGCTTCTACGACTGAGCCTCGCCGGGCCGGGCGATCGCGCCCCCTCTCGCCAACCCGCGCTCAAGCCGCGAGGCCCCGCAGGCCGGGCGTTGGCGCGCACTCTTATGTACAATGACCCGACGCAATCCCGACCGCTACACGGCCGCAGACTGGCAGGAGGCGGGCCGCACGGTCGACGATCCCTGGCGACCGCCGTCGGGTCCACACCGGGTGCGAGCTGCGCGAGCTGCGCCTCGTCATCCCCGCGAAAGCGGGGACGCGCCGACCTGAAACGCATCGCCCGCGAGCGCGGCACGGGCTTCGTCCTGTGGGGGCGGAGCACGACCTGCCGCAGGATGGGGTGCCCGGGAAGGGTCACCTTCTGGGTGCGGCCGCACGGGGCGAGCGGGGATGTGGCGATGACGTGAGGGGGCGACTACTGGTTGAGGGCGGCGATACGGAGTGGCGGCCCGCCGCTCGGTACGCTTGCACCAAGGGATGCAGCCAAGGCTAACGCTTCGCTCCCCGTAGACGGGTCAGAATGGGCAGAACTATCAGCAAGGCCACACTCACAAACCACGCGGAGAATATCTGCCAAGGGAACGGCCACAGATGCAGCAGGCCGCCCAGTGAATAGAGTCCGGCCGGCACGAAGAAGAAAAAGTAAGCTAAGGCAAGCGTGGCACCGATCTGGTCGCCCCAAGTCGGATGTCGCCGACGGGCCCAACGGCTGATTGTAGCACCAAGCGCGTCGATCCAGCTGCCCAGGAACTCTCCCCATACCCGCAACGGCGTCACCGCCATCAGGCTGCGCCGCGACGCCTCTAGGTAGATGGCAGCGAGCACGACAAGTCCGGCCGCCAGGATATGCGGCATTTCGATCATGATTTCGATGCCCGCTTTCATGATGTTTGGCACGACGGGACACCCCATATCCGGGCGGCAAGCCTGTTCCCGGACCTGGACGGCGGCGAGCCAGAGCGCGGCTGCAGCTAGGCCGGTGGCAATCAGCAGGCCATGGATGCTGGTCCAATGGCTGTGCAGGAAGCCTTTCTCGGCAATCGTAGCTTCCAGCGATTGCCGAGTATGGGTGAAGTCGTAGCAGGCGATCTCGTGAGTGACCTTGAAAGGTTCAGCCTGGTCAGCGCGGCGCTCCACACGCGCTAGAAGCCCTTGGAAGGCTTCGGCGTAGGCAAGGACGCCTAGCGCCGACTTGTGGCCCGGCAGCTTGCCGCTGCGGCGCATTTCCAGAACCGCACGCGCGAGCGACCAAAGCGTTTCGCGCCGCCAGCTGACATCGTCGTCTCCCCTCAACGGCGTCAGGGGCAGAAGATTATCCGAAGAGCGGCGGTGGTGATAATGCCGATGCGCGATGTCCTTGACGAAGTAATAGACTTGGCTCGCCAAGATCGCGTCGAACTCCTCTTGCTCTAGGTCGCCGTCCGGTTCGACCATGATGGTCTCGACTTGTTGGAGCCGGAACTCGCCCGTCCGATAGAGCTCGAAGCGGAAGTGCGCGAGCGTCAGCCCACCCCGCGCCGCAGCGTCTTGCAAAGCGTTCAGCTCCTGCGCCAACGCGTCCTCGCCACCGATCACAGCGCGAGGCGTGGCGTCTCCAATCGTAGCAATCCGCTCGCGAAGCTTGCGAACGAACGATCGCTCGACGCTGGGCTGATCCTTGTGGTGCGGCAGCACCAGAATCTCGCCCGACAACACCCCAATTTCGTCGTGACGTGGGGCTGCTTCACCCTCGTGGATCACGGGCCGTGTGGCGGGGTGTGTATCCCCCAGTAAAATGAACTCCGCCGCGATGGAGCGGAAGAAATAAGGGATCGGCTGGAACGTAAGTGGCAAATCCTTCGTGACGCGGCGCTGTATGACCGCCACGCGTCGCCGGGGATGCCCGACCTGGGCGTCCTGAAACTCCACGTTAGCGGTGACACAATCCGGCGCGGCGCCGCCCAGCCCAATCAGGCTGAACGAAAGCTGGCCCGTGATGGTTGGTATCCATCCCGCGTAGGCCGGCTCGTCGTTGGGCTGGAAAGGGCTGAACGAGCCCATGCGACCTCGGCGCGCTGCGATCCGGAATCGCGAATCTACCGAGAGCTTAGTTGATCAACCGTGGTTCGCGATAGCCGACTTGGCACGGTAACGCACTCGTCCGCCAGACACGGTCATGTGGAGGCCGTGCTGGCGCGCGGAACTGGCCTTGCGTTGACCCCCGTGCAGCTCGCCCATCAGCTTGGAACTCATGCCGCCACCCTCTTCGCGAACTTCGCGAACGCGATCAGCACCCATCATCAAGCGGTTGATCAGCACGCTGGCGGCGACGACGGCGAGCAGGCCAATGATGGCGACACCGGCAAATTGCAGTAGCTGAACCAAGACGTTCTCCACGGCAAAAAGGTAAGGCCTTTAAGCGAGCGGTCCCCCTTAGGGTTCCAATACGACTCCGTCAACGCGTACAGGACGACGGCGCGCGATACGATCGTACACCGCGATTACGCGACTTATTCGGCCGAACTGTAAAGATGCCGTCAATCAAAGTCAGCGGGAACACCTAAGGCGATATGCCGACAGCACGCGCGTAGTCGATCACACCGCAGCGAAAGTCGCTCATTTCGCGAGGGCCGGACCCGTAGCCACGATGGTCTCTGGTCCGGTCGGTGGCGCGGTGCTGGTCAACTCTCGAGTCTCGCGCTGAGCCGCGATCAAGTCGCCAGCCGCAAGGCTCGGAGTCGGGCGATTGGCTAGCGCTTCGGCTATGAACGCGCCAAAGGCGATCACCCCGCCTGCCATGGCAACCAAGCTACCCGCGGCGCAGACGATGCCGACAACTCGAGCGGCGCCGCCACGACGCCAAGCCCTGAGGCTGGCCTCTGTATCATGGACGAATGGGTGTTCGAACTGGATAAGCCTATTCTCGAAAGCCTCACCGTACCACGCGGACACGAAGTACGACGCGAAGCCAGCTAGCACGGCGAAGATCAAGGCTGCGCCTATCGCGCCCAGCGAAATCAGAAGGGGTTGGATGTCGACCGCGGTGCCTCGTTCAGCCAACACACCCAAGAAGGCAAGGATGGCGACAAGTGATCCACCCTCAATCGTGATCAGCGTCCGCAGGACCAGATCTGCGCTTTTCCATGACTGATCCCACTGAGACTGAACGCTCTGACGGTGCTGTTCATGGGCCGCATTGGCGGCCCGCTCGTGCGATTCAGTGATAAAGGTCTGGAGCCATTGGGGTAGTCTTTCCCAAGCGTCGGCCGCAAAGCCGAAGACCTTGTCGTCCGGGGGCGGTTCCTCGCTATCAACCATTCTTCATCCTCGCCAGACCGCTTTTGGAACTAGACGCCCCCTCAATGCGCCTCGTCCCAGTTCCCCGCCGCCCGCGCCTCGACCACCAGCGGCACTGACAGCGCCACAGCCGGTTCCGCCGCCCCCTCCATCACCCGCTTGATCACCGGGATGGCGCGCTCGGCCTCGGCTTCCGGGGCCTCGAAGACCAGTTCGTCGTGGACCTGCAGCAGCATGCGGGTCTTCAGGCCGGCGGCCTCCAGCGCGCCCGGCATGCGCACCATGGCGCGGCGGATGATGTCGGCGGCGGCGCCCTGGATGGGGGCGTTGATGGCGGCGCGTTCGCCGAACTGGCGCTCGGCCCCCGATTTGGAATGGATGGCGGGGATGTGGATCTTGCGGCCGAACACGGTCGAGACATAGCCGCGCTCGCGGACCTCGACCTTGGTCGCGTCCATGTAGCTGCGAATACCTGGGAAGCGCTCGAAATAGGTCTTGATGTAGGCGCCGGCCTCGCCCTGGTCGATGTTCAGCTGGGCGGCCAGGCCGAAGGCGCTGATGCCGTAGACGATGCCGAAATTGATCGCCTTGGCGCGGCGGCGGGTCTCGGGGTCCATCTGGTCGACGGGGACGCCGAACATCTCGCTGGCCGTGGCGGTGTGGATGTCGATGCCGGCGGC
>NZ_JAKFDS010000019.1:0-38846 GCF_036676055.1 Brevundimonas sp.
AGGAATTCCCAGCCCGTGCCCTCGCGCGCGGCGATCATCGGGAACAGCTCGGCGAACTCGATGGTGCCGAACATCCAGAAGACGGTGAAGATGCCGAGGGCGAAGCCGAAGTCGCCGACGCGGTTGACCACGAACGCCTTGATGGCGGCCGCGCTGGCCGTGGACTTCTTGTACCAGAAGCCGATCAGCAGATAGGAGGCCAGCCCCACCCCTTCCCAGCCGAAGAACAGCTGCATGAAGTCGGCGGCGGTGACCAGCGCCAGCATGGCGAAGGTGAACAGCGACAGATAGGCGAAGAACCGCGGCTTGTCGGGGTCCTCGGCCATGTAGCCCCAGCTGTACAGGTGGACCAGCGAGGACACGGTGGTGACCACGACCAGCATCACCGCCGACAGGGCGTCGATGCGGATCGACCAGTTCGACTGGAAGTCGCCGACATGGATGAACGGCGCGATCTGGACCGTAAACGGCTCCAGATGACCCCAGGTCCACTGGCTGAAGACGATCCAGGCCACGGCGCAGGAGAAGAACAGCAGGCCCGTGGTGACGGACTTGGACAGCAGGTCGCCGAGCCGCCGGCCGGACAGGCCGACGATGGCGGCGCCGAGCAGCGGGGCGAAGACGCCGAGTGTGACGAGAAGCTCGAGGTTCACGATCAGCCCTTCATGACCGAGGCGTCGTCGACGGCGATGTCGCCGCGATTGCGGAAGAAGGTCACCAGGATGGCCAGGCCGACGGCGGCCTCGGCCGCGGCGACCGTGAGCACGAACATGGCCATGATCTGCCCGGAGACGTCGTTGAGATAGGTCGAGAAGGCGACGAAATTGATGTTCACCGCCAGCAGGATCATCTCGATCGACATCAGGATGATGATGACGTTCTTGCGGTTCACGAAGATGCCGAAGACGCCGATGGTGAACAGGATGGCGCCGACCGCCAGATAGTGCTGGAGCGTGATGTCCATCAGATCAGGTCCTCCGCGGAGACGCCCGCGCCAGTGGCCGCGCCCTTGACCTCGACCGCGGTCTTGCGGTCGCGGTTGACCTGGTCATGGGGCTTCTGGCGCTTGATGTTGGGCTTGTGGCGCAGGGTCAGGACGATGGCGCCGATCATGGCGATCAGCAGCACGATCCCCGCCGCCTGGAAGATGTAGACGTAGTCGGTGTAGAGCACCCGGCCGATGGCCTCGACGTTGGTCATTTCGACAGTCGCGGCGGCCGGAGCGACGGCGTCGGCGGCGGCGCCGCCCTGGACGACCACCAGCGAGATCATGATCATCTCGGCCAGCAGCACGCCCGCCACGATCGCCGCCAGCGGCAGGTAGCGCGCATAGCCTTCGCGCAACCGCACGAAGTCGACGTCCAGCATCATGACCACGAACAGGAACAGCACCGCGACGGCGCCGACGTAGACCACGACCAGCAGCATCGCCAGGAACTCCGCGCCCAGCAGCACGAACAGCCCCGCCGACGAGAAGAAGGTCAGGATCAGCCACAGCACGCTATGCACGGGGTTCTTCGCGGTGACGACCATCAGGCCGCCGACCACGGCCACCGCCGCCAGCAGATAGAAGGCGATTCCTGTCAACATCTGAGGCCTGCGCCCCTTTCGGTTATGGGCGGCGATCCCCTGCGGAATCGCCCTCCCCGTTCAGCGGTTGCGCCTTAGCGGTAAGGCGCGTCGAGTTCCAGATTCTTCGCGATCAACCGCTCCCAGCGGTCGCCGTTCGAAAGCAGTTTTTCCTTGTCGTAGAGCAGCTCTTCCCGGTTCTCGACGGTGAATTCCGAGTTCGGCCCCTCGACGATGGCGTCCACCGGGCAGGCCTCCTGGCACAGGCCGCAGTAGATGCACTTCACCATGTCGATGTCGTAGCGGGTCGTGCGGCGGCTGCCGTCGGCGCGCGGTTCGGCCTCGATGGTGATGGCCTGGGCCGGGCAGATGGCCTCGCACAGCTTGCAGGCGATGCACCGCTCCTCACCGTTCGGATAGCGGCGCAGAGCGTGCTCGCCCCGGAAGCGCGGCGACTGCGGGTTGCGCTCGAACGGATAGTTCACGGTCGCCTTGGGGCGAGCCATGTATTTCAGCGACAGACCGATGGCCCCGATGATGTCCAGCATCATCGCGCCCTTGGTCGCCTGGACGAGACGGGTGAACATCAGTCTTTGTCTCCGGAGACGCCGCGGCAAAGCTCTTCCTTGCGCGGATCCTCATCCTTGGTGATACGGCACAGGCGGACGCGTTCCGCCTGCTCGCGTTCGACGGCCTGCTGGCGGCGCTCCCACTGATAGACCGAGACCGGCTCGGCCTCGTAGGTCGGAATGGTGCAGGCGGCCGTCGAGGCGGCGGCGCCCAGCGTCAGCAGGGTCAGCAGCCGGCTCATGCGCCCACTCCGAACACCCGCCACGCGGAGACCACGACGACAGCGACCAGCGAGGTCGGCAGGAAGATCTTCCAGCCCAGCCGCATCAGCTGGTCGTAGCGGTAGCGGGGCACAAAGGCCTTCACCATGGCGATCATGGCGAACCAGAAGATGATCTTGGAGAAGAACACCAGGAAGTAGAACAGATTGGCCAGGAACTCGGGCCAGTCGTTGAGGAAGTCGGTCGGGAAGCCCGGGTGCCAGCCGCCGAAGAACAGCAGGCTGATCATCGCGCACATGAAGACGATGTTGGCGTACTCGCCAATCATGAACAGCAGATAGGGCGTCGAGCTGTATTCGACCTGGTAGCCGGCCACGAGCTCGGACTCCGCCTCGGGCAGGTCGAACGGCGGACGGTTGGTCTCGGCCAGGGCGGAGATGAAGAAGATGATCGCCATCGGGAACATCACCACGATGGTCGGCAGGGTCGAGAGACCGCCGCCGAAGGCGAACCAGTTCCAGATCCAGCCGCCCTGCTGGGTGACGATCTGGGTCAGGTTCATGGTCCCGGCCAGCAGGATGACGTTGATGATCACGAGGCCGATGGAGACCTCGTAGGACACCATCTGCGCCGCGCTGCGCAGCGAGCCGAGGAACGGATACTTCGAGTTCGAAGCCCAGCCGCCCATGATGATGCCGTAGACGCCCAGCGAGCTGATCGCGAAGATGTAGAGGATGCCGACGTTCAGGTCCGAGATGACCCAGCCCGGCGCGAACGGGATCGCGGCCCAGGCGATAAAGGCCAGGACGAAGGTCAGCAGCGGGGCCAGCAGGAAGATCACCTTGTCCGCGCCGGCCGGGACGACGATCTCCTTCAGCACGAATTTGAAGAAGTCGGCGAACGACTGCAGCAGGCCGAACGGGCCGACGACGTTGGGGCCCTTCCGCATCTGCACGCCCGCCCAGATCTTGCGGTCGGCCAGCAGCAGGAAGGCCAGCGAGATCAGGATGCCGACGGTGACGAGCAGAATCCCGCCGGCGGTGGCGAGGGTCCATCCCAGGGGCGTGGTCCAGAAATCCATCGGGCCTTACTCCGCCGCCATCGCGACCGGGGCCGTCCGCAGGGCGGACAGTTCGGCCATCGTCACGCTGGCGCGCGCGATCGGGTTGTTGAGGTAGGGGTCGCGGACGGCGGAGTGGAAGGCCACATCGCCGAGGTCGCCCTTCTTGCCCAGCGCGCCGACGTCGAACGTGGCGGGCGCCGGCAGATAGTCGATGCGGCCGAAGGTCGGATGGTCCGCCATCAGCTTCGAACGCAGGGCGTCGAGGGTGTCATACGGCAGGGTCTGGCCGACCATGGCCGACAGTGCGCGCAGGATGGCCCAGTCTTCCTTGGCCTGGCCCTTCGGGAAGACGGCGCGTTCGGCCATCTGCACCCGGCCCTCGGTGTTGACGTACAGGCCCGACTTCTCGGTATAGGCCGCGCCGGGCAGGATCACGTCGGCGCCGTGCGCGCCGCGGTCGCCATGGCTTCCCAGATAGACCTTGAAGGCGCCGGTCGCCGAGGCGTCGATCTCGTCGGCGCCCAGCAGGAACAGCACGTCCAGCGCGCCCTTCTTGACCATGTCGACCGCCGACAGGCCGCCCGCGCCCGGCACGAAGCCCATGTCGAGACCGCCGACGCGCGAGGCCGCGGTGTGAAGCACGTTGAAGCCGTTCCAGCCCTCGGTGACCACGCCGACCTTCTTCGCCAGCGCGCCCAGCGCGTTCAGCACGGCCGGTCCCTCGGCGCCCGCCAGCGCGCCCCCGCCGACGATGATCGCCGGCCGCTCGGCTTTGGTCAGGAAGTCCATCGCCGCCTTGGGCAGCTTGGCCAGGGTCTTCGATCCGGCGCCGAGCCAGCTGTAGTCGAAGGTCAGATTGGCCTGTTCTCCAATCAGGCCCACGGTCGTCTTGCCGGTCAGCCAGGCCTTGCGCAGACGGGCGTTCAGCAGCGGCGCCTCGGTGCGCGGATTGGCCCCGACGATCAGGACGGCGTCGGCGTTTTCAATGCCTTGCAGGCCGGAGTTGAACAGCCACCCCTCGCGCGCACCGACGCCCAGCGCGCTACCGTCCTGACGGCAGTCGGTGTTGGCGGAGCCTAGGGCGCGGAACAGGTCCAGCGCCGCCTTCATGGATTCCGCGTCTTGCAGGTCGCCGGCGACGACGCCGATCCGGTCGGCCGCGGCCGCCTTGAGCCTCTGAGCCACCACGCCCAGCGCCTCTTCCCACGACGCCGCCCGCAGCTTCCCGTTGTCGCGCACATACGGCCGGTCCAGTCGCTGGCGCTGCAGGCCGTCGACGGCGTAGCGGCTGATGTCCGACAGCCACTCCTCGTTGATGCCCTCATGCACCCGCGGAAGCACGCGCATGACCTCGGCGCCGCGCGCGTCGACGCGGATGTTCGAGCCCAGCGCGTCCATGACGTCGATGGACTCGGTCTTCTTCAGCTCCCACGGGCGGTAGTGGTACTGCCACGGCCGGTGCGTCAGGGCGCCGACCGGGCACAGGTCGTTGACGTTGCCCGACAGCTCGCTGTCGATGTTCTTTTCCAGATAGGTGGTGATCTCGGCGTCCTCGCCGCGCGAGATCATGCCGATGTCCGGCACGCCGGCGACCTCGGTGATGAAGCGGACGCAGCGGGTGCACTGGATGCACCGGGTCATGAAGGTCTTGACCGTCGGACCCATGTTCTTTTCTTCGACGGCGCGCTTGTTCTCGGCGTAGCGGGAGCCGTCGCGGCCATAGCCCATGGCCTGGTCCTGCAGGTCGCACTCGCCCGCCTGGTCGCAGATCGGGCAGTCCAGCGGGTGGTTGATGAGCAGGAACTCCATCACCCCTTCGCGGGCCTTCTTGACCATCGGCGTGTCGGTGAAGATCTCCTGACCGTCGGCGGCCGGCAGGGCGCACGACGCCTGCGGCTTCGGCGGTCCGGGCTTCACCTCGACCAGGCACATGCGGCAGTTGCCGGCGATCGACAGCCGTTCGTGATAGCAGAAGCGCGGAATCTCCTGCCCGGCGCGCTCGGCGACCTGCAGCACGGTCATCCCGGGCTCGAATTCGATCTCTACGCCGTTGACCTTGGCGACGGGCATCAGCGGGCCTCTTGCTCAGTCGCCACGGCATAGGTCTCCGTGGCGGTCGTCCCATCCGGGAGCGTCGTGTTGATGGTGATGGCCTCGCCGTCAAGGACGAAGCGCGTCACCGGGTCGCCGGACTGGTTCATCCAGCGGGCTTCTTGGGGATCGCCGGCGTCGGCCGGCTTCCAGGTGATCAGATCGCCCTCGACCCGGCACTGGGCCCGGCGCCGGCCGCCGTCGACCGGCGCGCGCCACGAGGCGTTGACGACCTCGCCGTCGAGGCCGTCGATCGAGATGTCCGTCAGTTGCTGGCCGTGAATCCCGGCCAGACCGGCGCGGCAGACGCGTCGCAGGTCAGCGGCGTTCAGCACCCGCGGCGCGGCCGGGGCGGCATCGCTCTGCGCTGGCGCGGCGGACACCGCCTCGGCCGGAGTCGGCGCGCCCTCCTCCGCCCGCTCGCCGCAGGCGGCGAGGGCAAAGGGCGCCAGCATCAGGACGGCGGTCAGACGCATCGTCACTCCGCCGCGATCGCATGGCCGGCGAAATTCGCGCGGCGGCTGCGGTAGGAAGCGATCCGCTCCTCGATCTCGTGGCGGAAATGCCGGATCAGACCCTGCACCGGCCAGGCCGCGGCGTCTCCCAAGGCGCAGATGGTGTGGCCCTCGACCTGGCCGGCGACGTCCAGCAGCAGGTCGATTTCGGACGGGTCGGCCTCGCCGATCGCCATCCTCTCCAGCACGCGCCACATCCAGCCGGTGCCTTCGCGGCACGGCGTGCACTGGCCGCAGCTTTCGTGCTTGTAGAAATAGCTGATGCGGGCGATGGCACGGACCAGATCGGTCGACTGGTCCATGACGATCACCGCCGCCGTACCGAGGCCCGAGCGCATCTCGCGCAGGCTGTCGAAATCCATCAGGGCGGTTTCCGACATCTCGCGGGTGATCAGCGGCACGGACGAACCGCCGGGGATCACGGCCTTCAGATTGTCCCAGCCGCCGCGCACGCCGCCGCAGTGCTCTTCCAGCAGCTGCTTCAGCGGGATCGACATCGCCTCTTCGACATTGCACGGCCGGTTCACGTGGCCGCTGATGGTCATCAGCTTGGTGCCGGTGTTGTTTGGCCGGCCGAAGCCCGCGAACCACTCGGCCCCGCGGCGCAGGATGGTGCCGACGACGGCGATCGACTCGACGTTGTTCACCGTGGTCGGGCAGCCGTACAGACCGGCGCCGGCCGGGAACGGCGGCTTCAGACGGGGCTGCCCCTTCTTGCCCTCCAGCGACTCGAGCAGGGCCGTCTCCTCGCCGCAGATGTAGGCCCCTGCGCCGTGGTGGATGTAGACGTCGAAGTCCCAGCCGTGGACGTTGTTCTTGCCGATCAGCTTCGCGTCATAGGCCTGCTTGACCGCGGCCTCCATGCGCTCGCGTTCCAGCACATATTCGCCGCGCAGATAGATGTAGCAGGCGTGGGCCTGCATCGCGAAGCTGGCGATCAGGCAGCCTTCGATCAGCAGCTGCGGATCGTGCCGCATGATCTCCCGGTCCTTGGCGGTGCCAGGCTCCGACTCGTCGGCGTTGACCACCAGATAGTGCGGCCGGTCCTTGAGCTCCTTGGGCATGAAGGACCACTTCAGACCGGTCGAGAATCCGGCGCCGCCGCGGCCGCGCAGGCCCGAGTTCTTGACGTTGGTGATGATCCAGTCCCGACCGAGGTCGAGCATGTCCTTCGTCGCATTCCACGCGCCGCGCTGCTTCGCGCCCTCGAGGCCCCAGTCCTGGAGGCCGTAGAGGTTGGTGAAGATGCGATCCTTGTCTTCGAGGATTCCGACCATGATTCAGTCCATCTCCCGCATACGGCGGCGGTGGTAACGGGTGCGCAGGAAGATGGCCGCCAGCATCAGGGCCCAGCCGAACGCCAGCGCGGCGTAGCCGGCCCACTGGATCGCGGGGCCCGCGGCGCCGGCGGCCCCTGCGGCGTAGACAGCCAGGGCGCCGGCGATCACCAGGGCGAAACCGGCCAGCCGCTGGTTGCGGCCGACCAGACGCAGTTCCGCGCGGTACCGGGCGATCGCCTGATCGTCGGAGAGGTCCGGTCGCGTCATGCCGGGACCGGATCGCTGTTGGGCAGCTTCCTGATCGGCCTGGCGGCCGAGCCGTCATACAGCTTCGGATCGGTCAGGGTCAGGGCCCCGCCTTCCGGCTCGGAGCTGTGACGGCCGACGCGCGATCCGGGCTTCGGCTTCTTTCCGGCGGCGAAGTCGTCGATGATCTTGGCCAGGCTCTCCGGCGTCAGGTCCTCGAAATAATAGTCGTTGATCTGGGCCATCGGCGCATTGGCGCAGGCGCCCAGGCATTCGACTTCCTGCCAGGTGAAGCGGCCGTCGGCGCTCAGGGTGTCCTTGGGACCGATCCTGTCCTTGCAGACCTTCATCAGGTCCCCTGCCCCGCGCAGCATGCACGGCGTGGTGCCGCACACCTGGATCAGGGCCGCCGAACCGACCGGCTCGAGCATGAACATGGTGTAGAAGGTCGCGACCTCCAGCACCCGTATGAACGGCATGCCCAGCAGTTCGCCGATGGCGCGGATGGCGGGCTCGGAAACCCAGCCTTCCTGCTTCTGGACCAGCCACAGGATCGGGATCACCGCCGACTGGCGACGGTCGGCCGGGTATTTGGCGATCCACCAGTCGGCCTTGGCCTTCGTCGCCTTGGAGAAGGCGAACGAGGCGGGCTGTTCCTTGGCGAGGCGACGAACGCTCATCGGTCCACTTCTCCGAACACGATATCCAGCGAGCCCAGGATGGCGCTCACGTCGGCCAGCATGTGACCGCGGTTCATCCAGTCCATGGCCTGCAGGTGGCGGAAGCCCGGGGCCGAGATCTTGACCCGGTACGGCTTGTTGGTCCCGTCGGACACCAGATAGACGCCGAACTCGCCCTTGGGGGCCTCGACGGAGGCGTAGACTTCGCCTTCCGGTGTGCGGAAGCCCTCGGTGTAGAGTTTGAAGTGATGGATCAGCGATTCCATCGACCGCTTCATCTCGCCCCGCCGCGGCGGCACGATCTTGTTGTCCTCGGTGATGACCGGCTCGCCGGGGCAGTTGCGCAGCTTGTGGATGCACTGCTCCATGATCCGCACCGACTGCTTCATCTCCTCGATGCGGCACAGGTAGCGATCCCAGCAGTCGCCGTTCTTGCCGACGGCGATATCGAACTCGAGATCGGCGTAGCACTCGTACGGCTGCGACTTGCGCAGGTCCCACGGAATGTCCGAACCGCGCAGCATCACCCCGGTGAAGCCCCAGTCCAGCGCCTGCTGCTTCGACACCACGCCGATGTCGACGTTGCGCTGCTTGAAGATACGGTTCTCGGTGACGAGGGACTCGATGTCCTTCAGCGCCGCCGGGAATTCCAGGCACCAGCGGCCGATGTCGTCGATCAGGTCGGGCGACAGGTCCTGATGGACGCCGCCGGGCCGGAAATAGTTGGCGTGCAGACGGGCGCCGGAGGCGCGCTCGTAGAACACCATCAGCTTCTCGCGTTCCTCGAAGCCCCACAGCGGCGGCGTCAGGGCGCCGACGTCCATGGCCTGGGTGGTCACGTTCAGGAGGTGCGACAGGATGCGGCCGATCTCGGAATACAGCACCCGGATCAGCTGGCCGCGGTAGGGCACGTCAATACCCAGCAGCTTTTCGATGGCCAGGCAGAAGGCGTGTTCCTGGTTCATCGGCGCGACGTAGTCGAGGCGATCCAGATACGGCACGTTCTGCAGATAGGTCCGCGCCTCCATCAGCTTCTCGGTGCCGCGGTGCAGCAGGCCGATGTGCGGATCGACGCGGGTGACCAGTTCGCCGTCCAGCTCCAGCACCAGACGCAGCACGCCGTGCGCGGCCGGGTGTTGCGGCCCGAAATTGATCGTGAATTTGCGATCGTCGAGCGCGCGGGCGTGCTCGGTGCGACCGTCGTGCTCGTCGAAGATGCTGGCGCCCAGCGGCGCCGGGATGGTGGAGGAATCAGCCATCAGCCCTTCACCTTCTCATCGCCGGGCAGCACCGGGGCCGGATAGTCCGCGCCCTCCCAGGGCGACTGGAAGTCGAAATTGCGGAACTCCTGGGTCAGCTTGACCGGTTCGTAGACGACCCGCTTCTGCTCTTCATCGTATCGGACCTCGACATAGCCGGTCATCGGGAAGTCCTTGCGCAGCGGATGCCCCTGGAAGCCGTAGTCGGTCAGCAGCCGGCGCAGGTCCGGGTGATCCGAGAACAGCATGCCGTACATGTCGAAGGCCTCGCGTTCGAACCAGTCGGCGTTCGGGAAGACCGACACGGCGCTGGGTACGGGCTGGACCTCGTCGGTCGCGACCTTGACCCGCACCCGGGCGTTCCGGGTCAGGGACAGCAGGTGATAGACCACCTCGAACCGCTCTTCGCGATCCGGGAAGTCGACGCCGCAGACATCCAGCAGTTGCTGGAAGCCGAAGCGGTCGCGCAGCGCCGTCAGCACGGGCACGATGCTGTCGCGTTCGGCGATCAGCGTCAGTTCCCCGAAGGCCACCTGGGCCTGCACGCCCAGCGCGCCGACCATCTCGGCCCCGAGCGGGGTCAGGGCGGACTCCATGTCCGCGATGCGGGCGACAGCGTTCATCGGTCGATGGTCCCCGTCCGCCGGATCTTCTTCTGCAGCTGCAACAGCCCGTACAGCAGCGCCTCCGCCGTCGGCGGGCACCCCGGAACATAAGCATCGACAGGTACAACGCGGTCACAGCCGCGCACTACACTGTAACTATAGTGATAATACCCGCCGCCATTGGCGCACGAACCCATCGAAAGCACGTAGCGCGGGTCCGGCATCTGATCGTAAACTTTACGAAGCGCGGGCGCCATCTTGTTGGTCAGGGTGCCGGCCACAATCATCAGGTCCGACTGCCGCGGGCTGGCTCGCGGCGCCATTCCGAACCGCTCCATGTCGAAGCGCGGCATCGAGGCCTGCATCATCTCCACGGCGCAGCAGGCGAGCCCGAAGGTCATCCACATCAGCGAGCCGGTGCGGGCCCAGTTGATGACGTCGTCCAGCGAGGTGGTGATGAAGCCGCGCTCGCCAAGCTCGGCGTTGACCGCTTCGAAGAATTTGTCGTGGATGGCCGGGTCATAGCCCTCGACCATGGTCCGGCCGGCCGTCCCGAAGGCCAGCGGCGACGACGGGCCCGGGCCGACCGGGGACGCGCCCTGGTTGCCCACGCCGATCAGCGGGACGGTGTTGGTCGTCACTCCCATTCCAGCGCGCCCTTCTTCCATTCGTAGATGAAGCCGACGGTCAGCACGCCGAGGAAAACCATCATCGACCAGAAGGCGAACACCATGCCCGCATGCGACAGGTCGAACATCGACACCGCCCACGGGAACAGGAAGGCCACCTCAAGGTCGAAGATGATGAAGAGGATCGACACCAGATAGAAGCGGACGTCGAACTTCATCCGCGCATCGTCGAACGCGTTGAAGCCGCACTCATAGGCCGACAATTTCTCGGAGTCCGGGTTCTTCGGCGCCAGCACCCAGGCGGCCAGCATGAAACCGAGCCCGAGGACCGTTGCGATCCCGAGAAACACCACGATCGGCAGATATTCGAGAAGAAATTCATTCATCCGGAGGGACCTCGTCCGCCGTCGAGGGAGGGGGCGGATTCGGCGCTTTCTAGACCGGGAGCCGCGCCCGTTCAAACCCATGCGGCGAAAGGTTTTTATTGAGAATGGTTCGCAGGTTATCGAACGGCGGCCGCGGGCGGCGGGCGTCCGGCCGAAGCGCGGAAAAACTGCGAATACCGACGCCATCCTCGCTTGACAGTGCGAGGCGGCCCCGCCTAAACGACGCCCCTCGCCGCGACGCACTAGCTTCGCGGCCGGGAAACGCGGGTGTAGCTCAGTTGGTTAGAGTGCCGGCCTGTCACGCCGGAGGTCGCGGGTTCGAGCCCCGTCACTCGCGCCATTCCCTCTGATATAGCAGTCAGGGAATGGCGCTCTCCGCTCCGCGAGCGGCTTCTTCAAAATCCGGATCGTCTGGCGCGTCAGTTGCGGCCGGCCACCAGCACATTGTTGACGCGGCGGCCCAGAGGGTCGCGCGATTGCCACGTCTCGCCGACATCGGCGTCGACCATGGTGGTGCAGTAGCGCGGGATCAGCATGTTGGGCCGGATGTTGGTCAGGCACACGCGCTCGCCCCTTACCGACCAGCGCGCCGACAGCCGCCGCCCGTCCGAAAACTGGGCCGCGTAGGTGCCGTCCGGATTGAACCAGTGTTTCACCCACCCGCCGTCGGCGTAGCGCGACAGCACGGTGTTTCCGAAAGCGGCGTTGATATCGGCCCGACCCGGGCTGGCCAGCAGACACGCGACCGAAACGGTCGCCACGGCAAGCGTGCGAAGCATGCGGAACCCCTCTTCAACCCTTCCCGGACGGGACTATTAACAATCGTTTAGGGAATGCCAAGCCCCGTCGCCGGTTCCGGGAATAGTTGACTCTGACGTGGGGGCTTCTATATGCGGCCCACGTTCGGGACAGGACTGGCGAATCCGCGCCGCCCGCTCGCCCAGAGATCAGGGCGGTTCCGCGACATCGCACGACGGCCCGATGCGCGGGGCGTCCTTCAATCCAGTCCCAAGGACCCATGACCGAATTTTCCCAGCTGGGCCTCTCGCCCACGACCCTGCAAGCGGTCGCCGATACCGGCTACACGACCGCCACCCCGATCCAGGCTCAGGCCATCCCGGTCGCCCTCGCCGGCCGCGACGTACTCGGCATCGCCCAGACCGGCACCGGCAAGACCGCCGCCTTCACCCTCCCCCTGATCGACCGCCTGTCCAAGGGCCGCGCCCGCGCCCGGATGCCCCGCGCCCTGGTGCTGGCCCCGACCCGCGAGTTGGCCGACCAGGTCGCCTCCAGCTTCGAGAAATACGCCAAGGGCACCAAACTGACCTGGGTGCTGCTGATCGGCGGCGTCTCCATGGGCGACCAGGTGGCGGCGCTGAACAAGGGCGTCGACGTGCTGATCGCCACGCCCGGCCGCCTTCTCGACCTGTTCGAGCGCGGCAAGATGCTGCTCACCGGCGTCGAGCTGATGGTGGTCGACGAGGCCGACCGGATGCTGGACATGGGCTTCATCCCGGACATCGAACGCATCTTCAAACTGACCCCGCCGAAGCGCCAGACGCTGTTCTTCTCGGCCACCATGCCGCCGGAGATCACCCGGCTGACGACCCAGTTCCTCAAGGACCCGACCCGGATCGAGGCCTCGCGTCCCGCGATGACGGCAGAGACCATCACCCAGTATCTGGTGCGCATCCCGTCCAGCGACCCGAAGATGAAGCGCGCCGCCCTGCGCGCCCTGATCGGCCGCGCCGACGTCCGCAACGGCATCGTCTTCTGCAACCGAAAATCCGAGGTCGACGTCGTCGCCAAGTCGCTGAAGCAGCATGGCTTCGACGCCGCGCCGATCCACGGCGACCTCGACCAGTCGCTGCGCATGAAGACCCTGGCCGCCTTCCGCTCCGGAGAGCTGAAACTGCTGGTCGCCTCCGATGTCGCCGCGCGCGGACTGGACATCCCCGACGTCAGCCACGTCTTCAACTACGACGTCTCGCACCACGCTGACGACTATGTGCACCGCATCGGCCGCACCGGCCGCGCCGGCAAGACCGGTCAGACCTTCATGATCGTCACCCCGGGCGATGACCGGTCGCTCGACAAAGTCCTGAAGCTGATCAAGATGGCGCCTGAGGAACTGGTGCTGGACAGCGCCGACCTCGGCGGCGGCGGTCGTCGTCCCGAGAAATCCGAACGAGCCGAGCCGGCTCGCGAAACGGCCGAACGCCCGTCCCGCTCGCGCCGCGCCCCCGCCGCCCGGACCGTCGAAGCCGCCGAGCCGGCGGAAGCGCCGGTCGTTCAGACTCCGGAGACGCCGGAGGCTCCGGTCGCCGCGGAAGAACGGACGACCCCCGCCCGCCGCAGCCGCAGCCGGCGCGGTTCCGGCTCCTCGGCCCGGACCGCGGCCGAGGCTCCGGCCGAAGCTACCGCCGAGATCCCGGCATCGCCGGTCGAGGCCCCGATCGCGACCGCCGAGTCCGCGCCCCAGGCGCGGCCCGCCCAGGAAGCGCACCTGCGCCAGTCGGATCGCCGCGGCGCCCGTCCCGCCGCTGAACCCCAGCGCAGCAACGGCCGCCCGTTCGGCGAGGCTGAGGTTCCCGCCTTCCTGCGCCGGACCGTGCCGATCAAGGGTTAGAACGGTCCGAAATCGTACGGCCGGGGCCTCGTTTAACCCGGCGTTACGGAACCCGGCCTAGCTTCCGGCGATCAGGTCGCCCTCGGAGGCGATCCGCCAGAGGACATCCATGACGGAAGCGGTCGAAACCACGCTGCGGGGACCCGAAGCCTATTCCCTGGCGCGGCGGGCCGTCGAGGCGATGGAGGCCGCCCAGGTCTGGCCGACCCCGCTCAATTTCGAACTCTGGCTGCAGTACCTCGGCGAACCGGACGGCCCGCTGGGCCGCGAGATCCAGCGCATGCTGTCGGCCGGCGAGCCCTTCACCGAAGCCGTGGCTGAAATGCTGGCCGCCGAATACCTGCCCCGAGCCCGGCTGACCGAGGAGATCCGAGACGCCGGGCGGGTGCTGGACCGCGAACTGTCCAGCGTCTCGGCCGCCATCTCCCGCGCCCACAAGGCCCAGTCAGACTACGGACGCACCCTCCAGGGCGCCGCCGGCAGTCTGGAGTCCGCGGATGGCGCTCCCCAGCTGCGGGCCATCGTCTCGGACCTGTCGGACGCCACCCACCGCATCCAGCGGGACAACGAGGACCTGGAGCGCAAGCTGGAGGTCTCGACGCGCGAGATCGCCCGGCTCAGCGAGCATCTGGAACAGGTGCGCCGCGACTCCATGACCGACGCCCTGACCAACCTCGCCAACCGCAAGGCCTTCGACGAACAGCTTGAAAGCGCCTGCGAAACCGCCCTGACCGAGGGCGCGCGCCTGTCGCTGGCGGTTCTCGATATCGACCACTTCAAGCGCTTCAACGACACCTGGGGTCATCAGACCGGCGATCAGGTCCTCCGCTACGTCGCCAGCGTTCTCGGCAAGGCGGCGACGGGATCACGGGTGGCGGCCCGCTACGGCGGCGAGGAGTTCGCCATGATCTTCCCCCGGGAGAGCCTGCCCGATGTCGAGGCGGCGCTGGAAGGCATCCGCAAGGAGATCGGCTCGCGCGCCCTGCGCCGCCGCTCGACCAACGATGATCTCGGCGCGGTCACGGTCTCGATCGGTTTCGCACACCGCCGCGGCGGTGAAAGCGCCAGCAGCCTGCTCGGCCGCGCCGACGCCGCCCTCTACGCCTCCAAGCGCTCGGGCCGGAATCGCGTCACCTGCGCCGACTGGCTGGACGACGCGGCCTGACCCCTTCCGCCCCGGCGAAATCGCGCCATAGTCGCCCCATGCGAAGCCTCGCCTTCAACATCGCCTACTGGGTCCTGTCGATCGGCTACACCCTGGCCGCCGTGATCGCGGCCCTGACGCCCGGGCGGGCGGCCACCGGCTGGATCATCCGCCGCTACGTCCGTCGCATGGTCCAGGCCATGCGCCTGCTGGCCGGCATCCGGATCGAATACCGCGGCGAGGAGCGACTGCCGGCGGGAGCCTTCATCATCGCCGCCAAGCACCAGAGCTGGGGCGACGGTTTTTCGGTCTACGATCGCTTCGACGACCTCGCCTTCGTCACCGGCGCCCACCTCGAGAAATTCCCGCTGATGGCCACGGTGCTGCGCAAGCTGGGCGCCATCGTCGTCAACAACTGCGGCGGCCGCGAAGCCCGCGATGCGCTGAAGGATCGCGCCGCCGACGCCCACCGCGACGGTCGCAGGATCCTCATCTATCCCGAGGGCAATCTGGCGAAGGTCGGCGAGAAATACCGCTATCGCTCCGGCGTCTGGCACATGTACCGCGACTTCGACATGCCGGTTGTGCCGGTGGCCACCAACCTCGGCCTGTTCTGGCCGCAGGAGGCCTTCGAGAAACACCCGGGCACGGCGACGCTGGAGTTCCTGGACCCTATCCCCACCGGCCTGCCCAAGGACGAATTCCTCGCCCGACTGGAGGCCGCCATCGAAGGCCGCACCGCAGAGCTCGTCGCCGCCGCCTCGAATGCGCCGGTCATTGCGGCGGTTCAGGTGCCGACGCCCGACGAAGCCCGCAGGGCCCGGGCGATCGCTGAAAAGGCACCCGCATGACTGTCTATGTCGTCGCCCAGCTGCAATTCACCAATCGCGACCGTTATAACGCCTACCTCGCGGGCTTCGCCGGGGCGTTCGCGGGCTCGGGCGGCCGCCTGCTGGCCGCCGACGAGGGCGTGACGCCGCTGGAGGACGCCCGGGTTCCGGACAAGGTCGTCATCATGAGCTTTGACGACGAGACGCAGGCGCGAGCCTTCCTCGACAGCCCGGCCTACCAGACCATCTCCGAGGATCGCCGGGCCGGCGCCGCGACGACGGGCTTCATCGTCCACGGCCTGCCGGGCGTCACTCCACCGGAATGACGCCGCCGGTTTTCAGTCGATCTCCAGCGCCCTGGCGGGAATGATCGTCACGCTCTCGCCGCAGCCGCAGGCGTCGGTCTGGTTCGGGTTCCGGAACACGAATTTCGAGGCCAGCTTCGTCGTCTCGTAATCGATCTCCGAGCCGATCAGGAACAGGATCGCCTTGGGGTCGATCAGGATGGTGACGCCTTTGTCCTCGACCACCTCATCCATCGGCCCGATGCTCTCAGCATAGGCGAAGGTGTATTCCTGCCCCGCGCAGCCGCCGTTCTTGACGCCGACGCGGATGCCCACCGCCGGCGTCTCCGCCTTGGCCATGATCTCGCGCACCCGCGCGGCGGCGGCGTCGGTCAGCGACACGGCCTTGGGACGCGGACGGCGGGGACGGGCGGTGGCCTGAAGCTGGGTCATGACGTCCTCAGAACATGTTCAGGGCCAGCTTGGCCTCGTCGCTCATCTTCGACGGATCCCACGGCGGGTCGAACACCAGCTCGGCCTTGGCCGATTTGACGCCCTCGACCTTGCGCACCGCGTCCTCGACCCAGCCCGGCATCTCGCCCGCCACCGGACAGCCCGGCGCGGTCAGCGTCATCTCGATGGCCACGTCCCGCTCGTCGGACAGGTCGACCTTGTAGATCAGGCCCAGCTCATAGATGTCGACCGGGATCTCCGGATCATAGACTGACTTCAGCGCCGTGATGATGTCGTCCGTCAGGCGGTCGATCTCGCCCTGCGACAGGGCCCCGGCCTGCGGCGCGTCCCAGGCCTCGGCGAAGGCCGGGCTGTCGGTGATGCGGGCGGTTTCGGTCGTCATGCGAAGAACTCACGGGCCTTGATCAGGGCGTCGACGAAGGCGTCGGCGTCCTCTGTGGTGTTATATAGGGCGAAGGACGCGCGGGCGCTCGACGTCAGGCCGAACCTTTTGGCCAGCGGCTCGGCGCAGTGCAGCCCGGCCCGCACCGCCACGCCATAGCGGTCCATCACCTGGGCGATGTCGTGGGCGTGGGCGCCCTCGACGGTGAAGGTCAGGATGGCCCCCTTCCCGTCCGCCTCGCCGATCACGCGCAGCCAGTTGACCCTGGCCAGCCGCTCCCGGGCATGATCGTACAGCGCCCGCTCATGCGCCGCGACCGCCTGGCGGTCGAACTGCGCCAGCCACTCGATCGCCGCGCCCAGACCGATGGCCTCGACGATCGGCGGCGTCCCGGCCTCGAACCGGTGCGGCGGCTTCGCATACCGGACCTCGTCCCGGGTGACCGTCTCGATCATCTCGCCGCCGCCCTGATACGGCGGCAGGCCCTCCAGCGCCTCAGCCGTCCCGTACAGGGCGCCGATGCCGGAAGGC
Organism: Brevundimonas sp.; assembly: GCF_036676055.1. Lineage (GTDB taxonomy): Bacteria > Pseudomonadota > Alphaproteobacteria > Caulobacterales > Caulobacteraceae > Brevundimonas. Next base: position 17,389 of record NZ_JAKFDS010000019.1, read on the forward strand.
CCGTACAGCTTGTGACCGGTGAAGACGTAGAAGTCGCAGCCGATGGCCTGCACGTCCGGCGCGGCGTGCACCGCCCCCTGGCAGCCGTCGATCAGCACCTTCGCCCCGGCGGCGTGGGCCAGCCGGGTGACCTCCGCGACCGGATTCACCGTGCCCAGCACATTGGACATGTGGGTGACAGCGACGACCTTCGTCCTCGGCCCCAGCAGCTCGGCGTATGCCGCCATGTCCAGCGAGCCGTCGTCCAGCACCGGAATCCACTTCAGCACCGCCCCGCGCCGCTCCCGCAGCAGGTGCCACGGCACGATATTGGAGTGGTGCTCCATCTCGCTGACGATGATCTCGTCGCCCGGCTGGATCGACTGGCCTATCCCGGCGGCCACCAGATTGATCGCCTCGGTCCCGCCCTTGGTCCAGACGATGTTCGAGGCGGCTTCGGCGTTGAGGAACCGCGCCACGCTCTCGCGCGCCGCCTCGAAGGCCTCGGTCGTCTCATTGGCCAGGGTGTGCAGGCCGCGATGGACGTTGGCGTAGCTGCCCTCCATCGACTGCACCATGGCGTCGATCACCGCCCGCGGCTTCTGCGCCGAGGCGGCCGAGTCCAGATAGACCAGCGGCTTGCCGTTTACCGTCCGGGACAGGATCGGAAACTGCGCTCGGGCGGCGTAGGGGTCAAAGCGGTTCACAGACGAGCCGTCAGCCATTCCCGCACCACCTCCCGCGCACCCTCGTGGTCGATCCGGTCCACCACCTCGACGAGGAAGGCCTCGGTCAGCAGGGCCCGCGCCTCGTCCAGCGGAATGCCGCGCTGCTGCAGATAGAACAGCGCCGCCTGATCCAGATTGCCGACGGTATTGCCGTGCGCGCACTGCACATCGTCGGCATAGATGACCAGTTCCGGCTTGGCGTCGACCTCGGCCCGCTCGCCGAGGATCAAGGCATGGTGCCCCATGCGCGCGTCCGTCCCGTCGGCCCCGCGCTCGACCACGATCTTGCCCTGGAACACACCGCGCGCGGTGTCGCGCACCACCCCCTTGGTCAGCTGCGAGGTCGTGCCGTCGCCGCCGACATGGTCGACCACGCTGGTCAGGTCGGCGTGGCGTGAGCCCGACAGGACATAGAGCCCGTCGACGCGAACGTCGGCGCCCTGCCCCGGATGCCGCACCCCCGTCTCAAGCCGTTGCAGCTTCGCGCCCGCCGTGGCGATGGTCTGGCGATACCGGCCGCCGGCCTCGACCTTGACCTCGGCCTGGGTGATCGAGATCGCGTCCTCCGGCTCGTTCACCAGCACGATGCGGGTGACCTCGGCCCCGCGCGCGACGTCCAGCTCCAGCCGGTTGTGCGCCACATAGGCCGAGCCCTGACCCTCATGGGTCTCCAGCAGCAGCAGCTTCGCTCCCGCCCGGGCCGAGATGCGAGCCGTCGCCGCATGTCCCGTCTCCGTCGCCTTCGAGATGAAGCGCAGCCGCACGGTCTGTTGGCCCGAGCCCATGAAGGCGCTCGCCCCCACGGCCCGGCCGTTGACGAAGGCCATCGCCTCCCCGCCCAGCGCCTCGAACGGCCCGCCGCCCGTCAGCGGTATGGACGCCGACGGCGAAGGCTCCGGCGACTCACGAAGATATTTCCGCAGGTCGCTGTATTTCCACGCCTCCACCCGCCGGGACGGGAAGCTGGAGGCGTCTTTCAGATCGATAAGAGGAAGCGCGCTCACGCCGCTTCCGGCAGATACTTGTCGTACCCTTCCGCCTCCAGCTGCAGCGCCAGTTCCGGCCCGCCCGAGGCCACGATCCGCCCAGCCGCCAGCACATGCACCCGGTCCGGTTTGATGTAGTCCAGCAGCCGCTGGTAGTGGGTGATCACCAGCATGGCCCGCTCCGGCGAGCGCAGGGCGTTGACCCCGTCGGCCACGATCCGCAGGGCGTCGATGTCGAGACCCGAATCCGTCTCGTCGAGGATCAGCAGCGACGGCTCCAGCAGCGCCATCTGCAGGATCTCCATCCGCTTCTTCTCGCCGCCCGAAAAGCCGACATTGAGCGGCCGCTTCAGCATGTCGAAATCCATCTTCAGCGCCGCCGACGCCGCCTTGACCAGCTTCAGGAAGGCGGGGGCCGAGACCTCCTCTTCGCGGCGCGCCCGCTTCTGGGCGTTCAGCGCCGTGCGCACGAAGGTCAGGGCCGGGACGCCCGGAATCTCGATGGGATACTGGAACGACAGGAAGACGCCCTTCGCCGCCCGCTCGGCCGGTTCGAGGGCCAGCAGGTCTTCGCCCTTCCATGACACCGCGCCCTCGGTCGCCTCATAGCCGGGCCGTCCCGACAGGGCGTAGCCCAGCGTCGACTTGCCGGCCCCGTTCGGCCCCATGATGGCGTGCACCTCGCCCGCAGGAACGTCGAGCGTCAGGCCCTTGAGGATCGGCTTTTCGCCGACGGAGACGTGGAGATTGTTGATCTTCAGCATTGTTTTTCTTCTTGATTAGCCGACTGAACCTTCGAGACTGATCGCCACCAGCTTCTGCGCCTCGACCGCGAACTCCATCGGCAGCTCCTGCAGCACGTCGCGCACGAAGCCGTTGACCAGCAGGGCCACCGCCTCCTCCTGCGACAGCCCACGCTGCTGGGCGTAGAACAGCTGGTCGTCCGACAGCCGCGTCGTCGTCGCCTCGTGCTCCAGCTGGGCCGAGCCGTTGCGGGCCTCGATATAGGGCACGGTGTGCGAGCCGCACTCCTTGCCGATCAGCAGGCTGTCGCACTGGGTGAAGTTGCGCACCCCGGTGGCCTTCGGATGCACCGAGACCAGCCCGCGATAGGTCGAGTCCGACTTTCCGGCCGAGACAGCCTTGGCGATGATGCGGCTCTTCGAGTTCTTGCCGAGGTGGATCATCTTGGTGCCGGTATCGGCCTGCTGGCGCCCGTTGGTGATGGCGATCGAGTAGAACTCGCCCGAGCTCTCCTCGCCTTTCAGAAGGCAGGACGGGTATTTCCAGGTGATGGCCGAGCCGGTCTCGACCTGGGTCCAGGACACCTTCGAGCGGTCGCCGCGGCAGTCGGCCCGCTTGGTCACGAAGTTGTAGATGCCGCCCCGGCCGGTGACCGGATCGCCCGGATACCAGTTCTGCACCGTCGAATATTTGATCTCGGCGTCGTCCAGCGCCACCAGCTCGACCACGGCCGCATGCAGCTGGTTCTCGTCGCGGGTCGGGGCCGTGCAGCCTTCCAGATACGAGCAGTAGCTGCCCTTGTCGGCGATGATCAGGGTGCGTTCGAACTGGCCGGTCTGGCTCGCATTGATGCGGAAATAGGTCGACAGCTCCATCGGGCAGCGCACGCCCGGCGGGATGTAGACGAACGATCCGTCCGAAAACACCGCGCTGTTCAGAGCCGCGAAATAGTTGTCCGAGACCGGCACCACCGATCCCAGATATTTGCGCACCAGCTCAGGATGTTCACGCAAGGCTTCGGAAATCGGCATGAAAATCACCCCGACCTTGGCCAGCTCGGCCTTGAAGGTGGTGACCACGCTGACGCTGTCGAACACCGCATCCACGGCATAGCGCGGCGCCCCCTCGACCCCCGCCAGCACCTCCTGCTCCTTCAGCGGGATGCCCAGCTTGGCGTAGACGGCCAGCAGTTCCGGATCGACCTCGTCGAGCGACTTCGGCCCCTCCTTCTTCTTCGGCGCGGCGTAGTAGAACAGCGACTGATAGTCGACCGGCTCATACTTCACCGAAGCCCAGGTCGGCTCATCCATCGCCAGCCAGCGCTCATAGGCGGCCAGCCGCCATTCCAGCATCCACTCCGGCTCGCCCTTCTTCTCCGAGATGAAGCGCACGATGTCGGCGTTCAGTCCGCGCGGGGCGAACTCCTGCTCGATGTCCGAGCTGAAGCCGTGCTCGTATTTCTCGAGGGCGGCGACGGCTTCGATGGTTTCCTTAACGGCGGCCATGACTTACGCGATTTCCTTCACGCGATCCGAATGGCGCGCGCGATATTTCTCATGGGCGGCGACCCAGGCCTCGGCGAACCGGGCCCAGTCGCTTTCGACCGTGCCCCAGCCGCCCGAGATCCGGACGCCGCCGGTCGCCAGACGATCCAGCCCCATGGCCGAGATCGCCTTCGACGGCTTCGTCTTGCCGGATGAACAGGCCGAGCCCGCCGACACCATCACCCCGACCAGGTCGAGGGTGATCAACTGCTGCGGGCTGTCCCAGCCCTCGACCGCCATGAACAGGGTGTTCGGCAGGCGCTCTACGGCGGCGCCGATGATGACGGCTCCCGCGGCCGCGACCTTCGCCTCGGCCGAGTCGCGCCACGCCCTGTGCGCCATGGCCGTCGGCAGGTCGCGCGCGGCGCAGTCCGCCGCCACGCCGAAGCCGGCGATGCCCGGAACGTTCTCGGTGCCGGCGCGCAGCCCGCGCTCCTGGCCCGCCCCATGCAGGGTGCGGATGACCGGAACGCCTTCCTTCGACACCAGCGCACCCACGCCCTGGGGCCCGCCCAGCTTGTGCGCCGACAGGGTCAGGGTGTCCGCATCCAGCGTCCGCATGTCGACCGGGATCTTGCCCGCCGACTGGATGGCGTCGACGTGCAGCCAGCCCCCGGCGGCCCGAACCAGCTTGGCCGCCGCCTCGATCGGCTGGATCACGCCGCTCTCGTTATTGGCGTGATGAATGGCGACCACCGCCCGGCCCGGCCGCGCCAGCGCCTCGGCCAGCCAGGCCAGATCGACCACGCCGTTCTCGTCAACCGGCAGGATCTCGACCGGCCGGCCGCTGACATTGGCCGCCTCGGCCACGCAGGGATGCTCGGTGGCGCTCACGATCAGCCGCTCGCAGCCCGCGGCCAGCGCGCTCTGGATCGCCTGGGCGTTCGACTCCGTGCCGCCCGACGAGAACACGATCGCCGTCGGGTCGGCGCCGATCAGCTCGGCCACCCGGGCCCGCGCCGTCTCCACCCGCGCCCGCGCGCGGCGCCCGGCGGCGTGGACGGCATTGGGGTTGCCGCCCTCGGCAAGGACCTCCGCCATGACCTCGCGGACCTCCGGACGGACCAGTCCCGAGGCGTTGTAATCCAGATAGACCGCGTTCACGCCGCCACTCCCACATCGTTCCCGGGCCGTCGGCGTCCCGTCCGGTTCATCACCACATCCTCCAGCGATACGCCGGCCAGATAGCGGTGGATTTCGTCGCCGAGGTCCTCCCACAGATTGTGGGTGATGCAGCGCTCGCCGGCCATCATGCAGCCCTTGGGCGAGGAGTGGCCGATGCAGCGGGTGGCCCGGATCGGCTCATCCACGGCCAGCACGATCTCGGCCACCACCGTCTCATGCGGACCCTTGGCCAGCCGGTAGCCGCCGCCGGGTCCGCGCACGCTCTGCACCAGGCCGCTCTTGCGCAGCCGGGCGAACAACTGCTCGAGATAGCTCAGCGAAATCTCCTGACGCGCCGCGATCTCGGCCAGGGAGACCGCCCGCTGGACCCCGTCCGAACGGCCGTTCTTGGCCAGATCGGCCATCGCCATCACCGCGTATCGTCCCTTGGTCGACAGTCGCATCGCGCCACCCGCAAAAACCGCGCGCTTTTCGAGGGTCCTGTGCTAGAACCCGCGCCTTCGCAAAGGCGTCTTCACGCACCGCGGACTTAGAAAGTCCTACCGGCGCGGTCAAGTATTACGCAGCTGCGAAACGACAGTTGAACACGGGAATTCGCGCCGCCCATGCCTGAAGTCATTCTGCCCGGGGCCTCGGGCCGCATCGAAGGCCGTTATTCGCCGGGCAAACGCCCGAACGCCCCGATCGCCCTGATCCTGCATCCCCACCCCAAGGCGGGCGGGCATATGAACAACCCGGTCGTCGTGACCCTGTACCAGCTGTTCGTGAAGCGCGGCTTCGCCACCCTGCGCTACAACAGCCGCGGCGTCGGCAAGTCGCAGGGCGAATTCGACTCCGGCATCGGCGAACTGGCCGACGCGGCCACCGCCCTGGACTGGCTCCAGGCCAACAACCCCGGCGCCACCCAGACCTGGGTCGCCGGCTACCAGTTCGGCGCCTACATCGGCATGCAGCTGCTGATGCGCCGCCCCGAGACCGACGGCTTCATCTCGGTCTCGCCGCCGTCGAACATGTACGACTTCAGCTTCCTGGCGCCCTGCCCTGCCTCGGGCCTGTTCCTGCACGGCACCAACGACACCGTCGTCCCGCCGGTCGAGGTCGAGCGCGTGGTCAACAAGCTGCGCACCCAGAAGGGCATCGTCATCGACTACGAACTGGAAGAGGGCGCGACCCACTTCTGGCAGGACCACATCGACGCCGTCGACCGCCGCGTCGGCCTATATCTGGACAAGCGGCTGGAAGAGAAGCCGGCCTAGGCCGGCCCCTTTCCTCCCTCCCGCGTTCGCCACAGCGACCAGACCACGCCCGCGGTCAGGATCAGCGCCGTAATCGCCAGCGACCATTCCGCCGGGAATTTCGCCCATCCGAACAGGTCGGCCACGAACACCTTGCCGCCGATGAAGATCAGCAGCACCGCCAGCGCCTGCTTCAGATAGGCGAAGCGGTGGATCACCGCCGCCAGGGCGAAGTACAGCGCCCGCAGGCCGAGAATGGCGAAGATGTTGGACGTGTAGACGATGTACGGGTCGGTGGTGATCGCGAAGATCGCCGGCACCGAGTCCACCGCGAAGATCACGTCGGCGACCTCGATCATCACCAGGGCCAGGAACATCGGCGTGGCCCACAGCACCATCCGCCCGTCCGGACCCGGGCGGCGCACGAAAAAGCGCTGGCCCTCCAGGTCGTCGGTCACGCGGAAGCGGCGCCGGAGGAAGCGGAGCAGCTTGCTGTCGCCGACATCGCCATGGCCGTCGCCGGCCATGAACATCTTGATCCCGGTCAGGATCAGGAACGCGGCGAACAGGTACAGCACCCAGCCGAACTGGCTGACCAGCGCGGCGCCGGCGCCGATCATCACCGCGCGAAGCACGATCACCCCGAGGATGCCCCAGAACAGCACCCGGTGCTGCAGGCTGCGGGGAATGGCGAGATAGCCGAAGATCATGGCGATGACGAAGACGTTGTCCATCGCCAGCGACTTCTCGATGGCGAAGCCGGTCAGATATTCGAGGCCGTGCCGGGCTCCCATCTCCCACCAGACCCAGCCGCCGAAAGCCACGCCGATCGTGATGTACATGCCGGAGAGCAGCAGGCTCTCCCGCACTCCGATCTCTTTCGCGCCGCGGTGGAGGACGCCGAGGTCGAGGGCCAGCAGGCCGGCGACCACGCCCATGAACGCCAGCCACATCCAGGCCGGCTTGCCGAGCCAGTCGGCGAGCAGAATTTCCATTGCGATGATCCGGTTTGAAGCTTGGGGTCAGGCCGTCTGCGGCCGGGTCAGGGCGTCGTCCTGCCGGGCCTCCAGCGCGGCGATCCGGTCCCGCGCCGCGAGCTTGCGCCTCTTCAGCTCCGCAAGACGGGCGGGATCCGGGCGGCGCCCGCCCTGTTCCAGCTTGATCATATGCCCCAGCCGCGCATGATCGCGACGGGCCCGGTACAGTTGAATATGCAGCATCGTCCTCTCCTCTGTGAGGAGCGGCTCGTCGCCTGACCGGGCAAGTGAAACGGCTGGTCCCTGTCACGCATCGAGCACGCTCGATGCGGTCCGACATCACGACCACAAGGTCGCCAGAGGGGCCCGGTCCGCAATGTCAGGCTATGCGGCCACGTGTGACCGGGCAACGCGACAAACTGTCAGGTCTGCCGCTCAATACAGCAGGAACGGCTTCCGCTCTTCCCGCCACGCCGCCTCGTCCGGCAGGGTCAGGGCGTCCAGGTCCGCCGGCGTCGCCGCCGCGTCGTCGACCCATTCCCTCAGCGCCGGCCCGCCGTTGATCACATCGATGGCCAGCTTGCCGAACGCATATTCGTACGGGAAATCCCGCCACAGGTCATAGTCCGGATACAGCCGCCGGATGGCCTTGAACGCCAGGGCCTGCACCCGCCACGGCCGGAACGCCGCATGGTCGTAGGCCGGCCCGGCGACATGCATCTGCACCCCGTCGCACAGCTTTCCGACATGCTTGTGGAAGGTCGGCTCGAACCAGCAGTCGCGCAGCACGCAGCCCTCCAGCCACGCCGGCGCCAGCGCCTGCATTTCCGCGATCACCGCCCGGGCGTCGATGTCCGGCGCCCCGAACAGCTCCAGCGGCCGGGTCGTGCCGCGGCCCTCCGACAGCGTCGTCCCTTCCAGCATCACCGTCCCGGCGTAGGCCCGCGCCATCGACACATTCGGCGCATTGGGGCTGGGATTGATCCACTCCCGCTCCAGCAAGGGCCAGCCGTATCCCGGTCCCGCCTCGGGCTCCCAGCCCTCCATCTCGATGACGCGGTAGTCGACATCCAGCTTGAACCGGTCGATGAACCACAGCCCCAGCTCGCCCAAGGTCATGCCGTGCCGCATCGGCATCGGCCCGGCCCCGACGAAGCTCTCCCAGCCCGGCCGCAGCGTCAGCCCCTCGACCGGCCGCCCGGCCGGATTGGGCCGGTCCAGCACCCACACCGTCTTGCCGTGCTCCGCCGCGGCCTCGAGCACATAGAGCAGCGTCGTGATGAAGGTGTAGATGCGGCAGCCGAGGTCCTGCAGGTCGACCAGCAGCACGTCGAACGTCTGCATCGAAGCGTCCGTCGGCCGCCGCACCTCGCCGTACAGGCTGAACACCGGAATGCCGTGACGCGGGTCGGTCTCGTCCGGCGTCTCCATCATATTGTCCTGCAGGTCGCCGCGCATGCCGTGCTGCGGCCCGAAGGCGGCGGTCAGTCTGACATCCTCCAGAGCCGCCAGCGCATCCAGCGAATGCGTCAGGTCCGCCGTCACCGAGGCCGGATGCCCCAGCACGGCCACGCGCCGGCCCTTCAACGGGGCCCGCAGCGCGGGGTCGGACAGCAGGCGGTCGAGGCCGGTCTTCATGCGGGCTCCGGAGCAGGCAGGGTCAGAACGAACGAGTCGGAATGGTGGAAGTCCGGCTGCGCGGCCGGATGGGCCAGCGCCCACCAGGCCTTGCCGCCGTCGGCGTCCTCGATGACAGCCGAAAGCCCGAGTCGCCAGTCGGACCGGGCCAGCCCGGGCACGTCTCCAAGGTCGATCAGGGCCTCAAGTTCGTGGCGGTCGGGATACGACCGGCTCTCGATCCGCGGCGACGGCATATCGAGAGGCTCCATCCGCTCGCGATAGCCGTCGAACCCATAGGCGGCCCAGCGCGTCGAGGGCGACAGGTTGATCTCGTAGTAGACGTCGTCGGACGGCTCCCGGATGAAGGCTTCGAGGCAGGTATGCCGCCACAGGTGATCGACCCGCGCCGACTCCGCCATCGGCGGCAGCCGCAGTTCGTCGGCCGGGGCGTGAATCACATACAGCAGGGCCAGCCGCGCGGGCTGCGGACGCCAGGCGGTCACCTCCACCCGCGAGGCCGCCTCGCCGACGGAGTCCGCGTGGCGCAGCATAGACCGTCGCTGTCCGGACGTTCCGGCGGTTCGCGCTTCCATGCCCTCGTGCTACACGCCCCTTCCCTCCCAAGCCAAGCCTGATCCCGTCATGACCGCCGAGCCCGCCTTCAAGTCCGCCTTCCTCCAGACCCTGCAGGCGCGCGGCTACATTCATCAGGTCACCCACCCGGCCGAGCTCGATGAATCCGCCGCGTCCGGCGTGATCACCGGCTACATCGGCTTCGACGCCACCGCCCCCTCCCTGCACGTCGGCAGCCTGATCCAGATCATGATGCTGCGCCGTCTGCAGCAGGCCGGCCACAAGCCGATCGTCCTGATGGGCGGCGGCACCACCAAGGTCGGCGACCCGACCGGCAAGGACGCCTCCCGGCCCCAGCTGACCGACGAGACCATCCAGGCGAACATCGCCTCGATCCGCACCGTGTTCGAGAAATTCCTCGTCTTCGGCGACGGCCCGACCGACGCGGTCATGCTCGACAACGACGCATGGCTGTCGACCTACGGCTACGTCCAGTTCCTGCGCGAATACGGCACGCACTTCACGGTCAACCGGATGCTGGCCTTCGACTCGGTCAAGCTGCGGCTGGAACGCGAACAGCCGATGACCTTCCTCGAGTTCAACTACATGCTGATGCAGTCGGTGGACTTCCTCGAGCTGAACCGGAAGCTGGGCTGCACCCTGCAGATGGGCGGCTCGGACCAGTGGGGAAACATCGTCTCGGGGGTCGACCTTGTCCGCCGCGTCGACCACAAGGCCGCCTTCGGCCTGACCACGCCCCTGCTGACCACGGCCTCGGGCGGCAAGATGGGCAAGACCGCCCAGGGCGCGGTCTGGCTCAACGCCGAACAGCTGTCGCCGTACGACTACTGGCAGTTCTGGCGCAACGTCGACGACGCCGACGTCGGCAAATTCCTGCGCCTGTTCACCGACCTGCCGCTGGACGAGATCGCCCGCCTCGAGGCGCTTCAGGACGCCGCCATCAACGACGCCAAGAAGGCCCTCGCCGACGCGGCCACGACCATGCTGCACGGCGCCGACGCCGCCGCCCACGCCCGCGGCGCCGCCGAGGCCGCCTTCGAACAGGGCAAACTGTCCGCCGATCTGCCGACCGTCGAACTGCCGCGTGACGAGGTCGTCGGCGCCATGATCGCCGCCGTCGCGACCAAGGCCGGCCTGACCGCCTCGAACGGCGAGGCCCGCCGCCTCGCCCAGGGCGGCGGCCTGCGCCTGAACGACGAAGCCATCGCCGACGGCGCCCGCCTGGTCGAGGCCGCCGACGTCAACGCCGACGGCGTGCTGAAACTGGCCGCCGGCAAGAAGAAGATCGTGCTGGTCAAACCCGTTTAGCCCTCGCCGTCACCCTCGGGCATGACCCGGGGGCCAGACGGTCCGGTGCTGCGTCGAAGGTCGCGGGCCGACGGCCTCGGGGCCATCCATCGGGCGCACAGTCCGCCTCAACATCTGATCCTCGGGTCAAGCCCGAGGATGACGGGAGCAGAAAATGGAAATTACCGAAGGCCACCCGGTCCCCGCCTTCGACATGGCGACCGACGGCGACGGCCGCGTCTCGTCCGGCGCCCTGAAGGGCAAGGCGCATGTGCTCTATTTCTACCCCAAGGCCGACACCCCCGGCTGCACCACGGAAGGGCAGGACTTCTCCGCCCTGGCCGACGACTTCGCCGCCGCCGGCGCGGCGGTGATCGCCGTCTCGCGCGACCCGGTGAAGAAGCTCGACCGCTTCAAGGCCAAATACGATCTCAGGGTCGTGCTCGCCTCGGACGAGCCGGGCGAGGTCACGGAGTCCTTCGGCGTCTGGGTCGAGAAATCCCTCTACGGCCGCGTCTACATGGGCGTCGAGCGAGCCACCTTCCTGATCGACGCGGCGGGCGTGGTCCGGCGCGTCTGGCGCAAGGTCAAGGTCAAGGGTCACGCCGCCGAAGTGCTGGAGGCCGTCCGGGCGCTCTGAAGACGGACGAATCTACGTCGCGCCAGATGTAACGGGCGTTCCACAGATTCGCGGATACGCCTGTCAGGCGAAGATCTGGGCCGAATACCGTCGAAGTTCGCGTGAAGGCCCGGCAGAATGGTTAACAAGTCATGAACGGACTTGTAACCAATATCGATGATAGCGCATAACGCCCGCCGTGCGTGGGGGCATGGCTTAATGACCGAGCAGACGACTGAGAACCGGTCTCTGATGGGTCGGTGGTTTCCGACCCGATACCTGTATCTGCGTGACGGCGACGACGTCCGCGCATGGGCTCTGACCCCCGGTCGTCAGGCGCTCGGCGCCGCCGCCGCCGTCCTGATCGGCGGCTGGTGCCTGGTCGCCTCGGGCGGCTTCGCCTGGGACCTCGTCATGCAGAGCCAGGCCGACCGCACGGTCGCCCGCGCCCGCGCCGCCTCCGAACGCCTCAACGCCGACCTGCAGGCCCGGCTGGACAGCGCCGTGGTGCGCATGACCGCGACCACCGGCTCGCTCGACGAGATGGCCCAGATGGTCGAACGCCGGCACGCCGCCCTGACCCAGGTCATGGGCATGTTCCGCGGCGTCGACGGGGCCCAGGCGGCCCTGGCCCCCTCGCCCTCCCTCGATCCCGCCGACCATACGCCGGTCCAGCGCATGCTGGCCGTCCGGATGGATCAGGAGCGCCTGATCGACCGCGCCGAGACCGTGGCCCAGACCCGCGCCGAGCGCCTGCGTCTGGCCTTCCGCCTGGCCGGACTGAACCCCTCGGCCTATGCGCCCCGCAGCGGCGCGGGACTCGGCGGGCCGCTGGTCGAGGCCCGCGATCCCCGGGCCCTCGCCGCCATCCTCGACGTCGACGAGGCTTTCGCCGTGCGCATCCGCCGGGCCGCCGACAATCTGTCGGACATGCGCGGCCTGGCCGACGCCGCCGAGGGCATGCCGTTCCACCGGCCGACCGACGCCCGGACCACCTCCGGCTTCGGCGTCCGCTTCGATCCGTTCAACAGCCGCCCCGCCCTGCATCAGGGTCAGGATTTCGCCGCCCCGCTCAACACCCCGATCCGCGCGCCGGCTCCCGGCATCGTGTCTTTCGTCGGCGTTCGTTCAGGGTATGGCAACACCGTCGAGATAGACCACGGACGCGGGTTCAAGACGCGTTTCGCTCATCTCAACGCCATGGCCGTCCGCCCCGGCCAGCGCGTCGCGCTGGGTCAGCGCGTCGGGGCCATGGGCACGACCGGACGTTCCACCGGCGTTCACCTGCACTATGAGGTGTGGATGAACGGCCGCCCGCAAAACCCCGCCCGCTTCATGAGAGCCGGAGACCAACTTGTTCAACAGGACTAAATCCCCCGCCCCGCAGCCCCGCTCTGACGCGGCCCCCGCCATTCCGCCGCTGCCCGACCTGCCGGCCCCGGGCGCGCCCGCTTCGGCCTCCGGGTCGGCGGCCCGTCCCGCGACCTCGCCCGTCTCGCAGCGGGGTCTGTCGACCCTGTCCGCCGACCTCCAGTTCGACGGCTCCATCTCGGGCGGCGGCGACCTGCAGATCGACGGTTCGATCAAGGGCGACGTGCGCGTCGGCCGCCTGATCGTCGGCGAGACCGGCGCCATCGAGGGCGGCGTCTCGGCCGACTATGTCGAGGTCCGCGGCCGGATCGTCGGCAATGTCTCGGGCAAGCAGGTCAAGCTGATCGCCACGGCCTATGTCGATGGCGACATCACCGCCGAGCAACTGTCGATCGACATCGGCGCCTATTTCCAGGGCCGCGTCCTGCAGGGCCGCCGCGAGGCTCCCGCCGCCGCGCCCAAGCCCGCGGCTCCGGCCCCGGCCCAGCCCGCGCCGCAGGTCATCGACATGAAGCCGTCGGCCTGATCCTCGCGGTCTCAAGACAAAAGGCCCCGGAGCGATCCGGGGCCTTTTTCTATTCGACGGTGCTGCCGCGCGTCTCGCCTACCCGGGCCGCCAGGGCCGCGCCCATGAAGGCGTCCAGGTCGCCGTCCAGCACCCCTTGCGTGTCCGAGGTCTCGACGTTGGTCCTCAGGTCCTTGACCATCTGGTACGGCTGCAGGACGTAGCTGCGGATCTGGTGCCCCCAGCCGATGTCGGTCTTGGCGTCGGCCAGCGCCTGGGCCGCCGCCTCGCGCTTCTGCAGCTCCAGCTCGTACATCCGCGCGCGCAGCATCTTCCACGCCTGTTCGCGGTTCTGGTGCTGCGAGCGGCCGGCCTGGCAGGCCACGACCGTATTGGTCGGAATGTGCGTCAGGCGCACCGCCGAGTCGGTCTTGTTGATGTGCTGGCCGCCGGCCCCCGAGGCCCGGTAGGTATCGGTGCGCACGTCGGAAGGGTTGATGTCGATCTCGATGGTGTCGTCGACCACCGGCGAGACCCCGATCGAGGCGAACGAGGTATGGCGCTTGGCCGCCGCGTCATAGGGGCTGATGCGCACCAGCCGGTGCACGCCCGACTCCGACTTCAGCCAGCCGTAGGCGTTGGGCCCCTTGATCAGGATGGTGGCGGACTTGATCCCGGCCTGTTCGCCGCCCTCTTCCGCCTCGATCTCGACCTCATAGCCGTGGGCCCGGGCCCAGCGGCTGTACATGCGCAGCAGCATGCCGGCCCAGTCGTTGGACTCGGTGCCGCCGGCCCCGGAGTTCACTTCAAGATAGGCGTCGTTGCCGTCGGCCTCGCCGGATAGCAGGGCTTCGAGCTCGGCGCGGGCGGCGCGCTCCTTGATCGCCTTCAGCTGGGCGCGGGCCTCCTCGAGGGTGGCCTCGTCGCCCTCCTCGTCGGCCATATCGGCCAGCATGACCCCGTCCTCGAGGCCCTGCTCCATCTCGCGGACGGTGTTGATCTGGCTCTCCAGCCGCGAGCGCTCGCGGCTGACGGCCTGGGCCTCGTCGGGCTTGTCCCACAGCGTCGGGTCCTCGACCCGGGCGTTCAGCTCATCCAGTTTTCGAAGCGCGACATCCCAGTCAAAGACGCCTCCTGAGCAGAGCGACGCTCTGCTCGATGTCGGCCTTCATGGCCTCGACATCCGGTCTCATCGCATTCTCCGGCGATACAAAGGTGAGGCGCGGACATAGGGGAAGAGTGAGGCGCCAGGCAACAGGCAACAGGCAGAAGGATTGGCGCGGTTCTCGCCCACCCCCGAACGCCCCTGCTGCCTGTTGCCTGCTGCCTCTAGTACAGCCCGCTCAGATCCTCCGCCGGCTCCTTCTTGGCCGGAGGTGGCGTCACGGGCGGCGGTTCGGCGGTCGAGGGCGGCTGGCCCGCCGCCTCTTCCTGCTCGCGCCGCAGCACTTCGTTATAGTTCTGCGGCCCGGTCGGGACCTCGCGGCGCGGCTGCTCCTCCTCGCGGCGGCGCTCGGTGCCGGGGCGGAACGCTTCCTCGATGCCGTTGACGGTGCGGAACACGGCGTTGCGAGGCCGCACGAAGGGTCGCGCCGGCCGCTTCTTCAGCGCCACCTGCATGAAGTCGTTGAACACCGGCACCGGCCCGGTCGCCCCCGTCTCGCCGGAGCCCAGCGGCCGGTTGTCGTCGAAGCCGATGAAGACCCCGACCACGATGTCGGACGAGAAGCCGACAAACCAGGCCGAGCGGTATTCGTTGGTCGTGCCGGTCTTGCCCCCGACCCAGCGGCCGAGGCCGCGGGCGCTGGCGGCGGTGCCGCGCTGGACCACGCCCTCCAGCATCGAGCTCATCTGATAGGCGGTGATCGGATCGATCACCTGGGTTCCGCGCGGCTCCAGCCGAGGCGACTCCTGGCCGCTGAACGGGCGGCTGCAGTCGCGGCAGCGCCGCTCGTCGGCGCGGAAGATGGTCTCGCCGTTCCGGTCCTGGACCACCTCGATCAGATAGGGGTCGATCTTGCGCCCGCCGTTGACGAAGGCGGCGTAGGCGGCGGTCAGGCGATAGGGGGTCGTCTCCCCCGCCCCCAGCGACACTGAAAGGTTCGGCTGCAGCGTGTCCGACACACCCATCTTCTTCGACAGGTCGACGATGTTCTGCATGCCCACGGCCTGGGCCAGGCGCACGGTCATGACGTTGCGCGACAGCTCCAGCCCGCGCCGCAGCGACTGCGGCCCATAATATTCCCGGCTGTAGTTCTCGGGGCTCCAGCGGGTGCCGTTCGGGCCGCCGGCGAAGCTGATCGGCGCGTCCAGCACGATCGAGGCCGGGGTGTAGTCGCCCTCCAGCGCCGCCGCATAGACGAACGGCTTGAAGGCCGAGCCCGGCTGCCGCTCGGCCTGGGTCGCGCGGTTGAAGCTGGACAGGGCGTAGGAATAGCCCCCCACCATGGCCAGCACCCGCCCGGAGTGCGGCTCGATCGCCACCAGCGCCCCGTTGACCGCGGGCACCTGTTTCAGGGCGAATTGGCCGCCGCTCGGCTCGACGAAGATCATGTCGCCGCGCTTCAGCGGCCGGTTGGCGTTGGCCCAGGCCGCGTCGGCGCTGAGCAGGGTCCCGGTCGAGCCGTCGGCGGCCAGACGCACCCGCACCGCATTGCCCGAGACGCTCTCGACCGCCGCCGCGCGCCATGCCCGACGTTCCGGCGGACGGGTCTGGTCCAGCGCCTTCTCCTGCCAGCCCTCGGCGAAGTCCGTCGTGCCCCACGGCCCACGCCAGCCGTGGCGGCGGTCGTAGTTCTCCAGCCCCTTCATCAGGGCGTTGCGCGCCGCAGACTGCAGCTCGGGGTCGAGGGTGGTGCGCAGATAATAGCCGCCGCGGTTGATCTCCTCGTCGCCGAACTGGGCATGCGCCCGCCGGCGCGCCTCCTCGACGAAGAAGTCGGCGTCGGAGTACTGGGCCCGCCTCGGCGCGTCCTGGGTCACCAGCGGCCGTGCGCGCGCCGCAGCCAATTCCTCGCGGGTGATGAAGCCGCTCTGCTCCATCTCGCCCAGCACCCAGTCGCGCCGTCCCTTGGCCGCGCCCGGATGGCGCTTCGGATGATAGTTGTTCGGCCCCTTCGGCAGGGCCGCCAGAAACGCCGCCTCGTCCGAACTCAGTTGATCCAGCGACTTGCCGAAATAGTTGTAGGCCGCCGCCGCCACCCCGTACGAGCGATAGCCGAGGAAAATCTCGTTCAGATACAGCTCGAGGATCTGCGGCTTGGTCAGGGTCGCTTCCAGCCGGTTGGCCAGGATGGCTTCCTTGACCTTGCGGTTGATGCTCGTTTCGTTGGTCAGCAGCACGTTCTTGGCGACCTGCTGGGTGATGGTCGAGCCGCCCTCCAGCCGCCGCCCGGTGGCCGCGTTGAACACGTTCTTGAACATGGCCCGGCCCAGGCCCGAGACATCGACCCCGCCGTGGCTGAAGAAGTTGCGGTCCTCGGCGGCGAGGAAGGCCTGCACCACCGGCTCCGGGATCTGCTCGTACGACACATAGATGCGTCGCTCGTCCGAGAACTCGCCGATCAGGGTCCCGTCGCTGGCATAGACGCGCGTCGCCGTCGCCGGCCGGTAGTCGGCCAGGTCCGAGGCGTCAGGCAGGGCGTGGAACAGCCAGGCGGCGTAGATCGCCACGATCATCCCGGCCAGCGCGATCGCGGCCAGCAGGCCGACGCCCGCCATCACGAACCAGCGTTCGGCAATCTTCACCATCTACTCCGAATGACGCGCCCGGCCGGCAGGTTTAGCCCGCGTCGGCGCCCGCCGCCAGTGGCCCCGTGGCGCCTCCCGTCACATCCCCGGCCCGGCGCGCCAATTCCCGCCGCGCAGCGGCCACGACATCGGCGTCCATATCCCCCTGCCCGGCCATCCAGCGCAGATAGTCCTCCGGCGCCTCGGCCCACGCCCGCCCGCGGTGCTTGCCGAACGGGATCCGGTCCAGCCTTCGCGGTTCGCGCGTCCATTCCAGCATCTGCTCGACGCTGGCCTCCTTCAGCAGATCGATCAGCAGATGCGCCGTCACCCAGGCGTCCGGCCCCGCCCGGTGCGCCGGATTGGCCAGCGCCGGGTCCAACCTCAGCCCGCGCCAGTAGCGCAGCACCTGGTTCGAATGCCCCGGCGCCTGCGGCCACACCTGCTTCGCCGCCCGTACGGTGCAGATCCATGGCAGGCCGCCGGTCGCCGTATCGGCGATGAACCCCCGCTCGAACCGCGCGCTGTGCGCCACCATCACATCCGCCGGCTCGGCCATCAGCATCTCACGCAGCCGGTATTCGTCGCAGTGCGGATCGTCGTCGCAGAAGTCGTCCGGCGTCAGATGATGCACCGCCATGGCGTGGAAGGAGATTTGGTCCCGCGGCCGGAACAGCCGCGACACGGGCGGCGCGGCGACCCAGCCGCCCGCGCCATCCGGCACGACATCCACCACCCCGACCTCGATAATCTCGGCGGTCCGGTCCCCGCCGGTGGTTTCAAGATCGACGACACGGAGGCGCATGGGTGGGAGATAGGGGATGGTGGCGTGGAACGAAGCGATTAGCTGTCAATAATCGCCTTTCCTTCCTCAAACCGCCGCCATGGCTGGAGCCGGACCTGGTGCTGTGACCAGCCCTCAGTTCGCCCCCGCCCCGGCCGCCGCGGCCATCTGCAGCTCGCCGGCGGGTTCGCGGAAATAGCGGTCGATGCCCTCGGCCACGGCGCGCATCAGCCGGCGCCGGGCGCGGCTGTCGTTCAACAGCCGCTCGTCCTCGGGATTGGTGATGAAGCCCATCTCCAGCAGCACCGCCGGCACGTCGGGGGCCAGCAGCACGGCCAGGCCGGCGTCGCGGTGGCTGCGCCGCAGCAGCGGATGGTCCGCGCCCTCGAGTTCGCCCAGCAGGGTGCGGGCCAGCTGGGCCGAGCGGTTCTGGGTCGCGCGCTGGGTCATGTCCAGCAGGATGCGGTCGACCGAGGCGTCGCGCCCCGGCAGGTTCAGGCTGCGCTGCCAATTTTCGCCGCGGGTGAATTCGCGCACGGCCCGGCCGGCGCCCTGTTCCGACAGGGTGTAGACGCTGGCTCCGCGCACGGCCGGATCGGCTCCGGCGTCGGCGTGCAGGCTGATGAACAGGTCGGCGCCCGCCTGGCGGGCGATGGCCACGCGGCGGTCGAGGGCGACATAGGCGTCGCTGTCGCGGGTCATGCGCACGCGGTAGCGGCCGCCGCGTTCCAGCTCCGCCTTCAGGGCCCGGGCGGCGGCGAGGGTGACGGCGCTTTCGCGGGTGTCGGCGCCCTGGGCCCCGGGGTCGCGGCCGCCATGGCCGGCGTCGATGACGATCAGGGGCCGCTCGGCCCGGCGCGGCGCCTCGGCCCGGCGTTCCGGGCGGCGGGTCGGAGCCCGGCCCGTGGCCTTCAGGTCGATGACATAGCGGTAGTGAGCGATGCCGTCGCCGGGCGGCAGCAGGAAGCGGCGCTCGATCTCGGCGCTTGTCGCCAGGTCCAGTTCGATGCGCGAGGCGGCCCCGGCCCCGGCGACCCGGAAATCGCGCACCAGCCCCTGCCCGGTCCCGCTGCGGCGGTCGGGCGGCGACACGCCGGCGAGGCTCAGCACCACCTGGCCGTCATCGCCCGACTGGATCACCTGGCCGCGCGCGGTGCGATCGAGGTCGATCACCACCCGGGTGCGCTCGGCGTCGCCGCCGAAGCGCACGCGCAGGATCTCGCCCATGCTGCCCGAGGCCAGCCCTCGCCCCGCCGCCAGCAGGGCGATGACGAACACCAGCACGCCCGCGACGGCCAGAACCCGCTCGCGAACGCCCCATCCGGCCCAGTTGATACGCGACAGCCCGTACATTCCGACGGAGACCCACCTTGTTGGTTGGCCCGATCATGCCCCATCGTGGTCGCCAACGGGTTAAAGCCGGCGCGCCTTTTCATTCACGGGCATCATGCCTATGCTTGCATCGCTCGCGAACGATCGCGTCTCCCGAACCTTCGGGACCGGACGCGCCCTCCTCGCGGCATGACTTTCACTGATCCGAGAGCCGGACGGGCCTGCCCGCCGATTCGACGACCGGGTCCGGGACGCCCCTATCGACGGCGCGTCCGGGCCCAGGACCGTACTGAACCCCCATGGGCCATATCGCCTGCGCTCCCTTCCGGTCCGACTGGACCGACCTCGCCTCCGGCCCCTGCCGCGGCGACGGGATCGCGCTCGCCTGCGCCCGTCATCCCAATCCCATTCGGCGAGCCGCCTCACCCCCCAGCGGGGATGGCCGAGCGCGCCAGAAAGCAATTCTCCATGTCAAAGACCATGTTGATCGACGCCGCCCACGCGGAGGAAACTCGCGTTGCGATCGTCGAGGGCCGTCAGATCGAGGAATTCGACTTTGAATCCCGCTCGAAGCGTCAGCTTCGGGGCAACATCTATCTCGCCAAGGTCACCCGCGTAGAGCCCAGCCTGCAGGCCGCCTTCGTCGAATACGGCGGCAACCGCCACGGCTTCCTCGCCTTCAACGAGATCCACCCCGACTACTATCAAATCCCGGTCGCCGACCGCGAAGCCATCATGGCCGAGGCGGCGACGGACGAGGATGATCACGACGACCTGGGCCGCGAAAGCGACGACGGCGAGTCCGAAGGCGGCATGGCCGAGGAAGAGCGGCTCAAGCGCCGCCTGATGCGCCGCTACAAGATCCAGGACGTCATCAAGCGCCGCCAGGTCATGCTGGTCCAGGTCGTCAAGGACGAGCGTGGCGGCAAGGGCGCGGCCCTGACCACCTGGCTGTCCCTGGCCGGCCGCTACTGCGTGCTCATGCCCAACACCGGCAAGGGCGGCGGCATCTCGCGCAAGATCACCCAGGCCTCGGACCGCAAGCGCCTCAAGGCCGCCGCGGCCGCTCTGGACGTGCCGCACGGCATGGGCCTGATCATCCGCACCGCCGGTGCCAAACGCACCAAGGCCGAGATCAAGCGCGACTACGAATATCTGCTGCGCCTGTGGGAGACGATCCGCGAAACCACTCTCGCCTCCAACGCCCCCTCGCTGATCTATGAGGAAGAAAACCTCGTCCGCCGCGCCGTGCGCGACATGTTCGACAAGGATTTCGACGGCATCCAGGTCGAGGGCGTCGAGGGCTTCAAGGAGGCGCGCGACTTCATGCGGGTGCTGATGCCCTCGCAGTCGAAGAAGGTGCACCTGTACCAGGGCGCCCGGCCGCTGTTCGCCTCCAACGGCATCGAGGAGATGCTGACCCAGATCCACCAGCCGACCGTGCCGCTGAAGTCGGGCGGCTATCTGGTGATCAACCAGACCGAGGCCCTGGTCGCCATCGACGTCAACTCCGGACGCGCCACCAAGGAGCGCAACGTCGAGGCAACGGCTTTCAAGACCAATATGGAAGCCGCCGTCGAGGCCGCCCGCCAGCTGCGCCTGCGCGACCTCGCCGGCCTGATCGTCATCGACTTCATCGACATGGACGAGTCGAAGAACAATCGGGCGGTCGAGAAGGCGCTGAAGGACGCGCTGGCCAAGGATCGCGCCCGCATCCAGATGGGCCGCATCTCGGGCTTCGGCCTGATGGAGATCAGCCGCCAGCGCCGCCGTCTCGGCGTGATCGAGGGCGCCACCGAGGTCTGCCCGCACTGCCAGGGCGCGGGTCGCATCCGCTCGGCCGAAAGCGCCGCCCTGATGACCCTGCGCGGCGTCGACATCGAGGCCGGCCGCCACGGCGCAGGCTCGGTCACCCTGCGCGTCTGCACCGCGGTCGCCCTCTACATCCTGAACCACAAGCGCGATTACCTGCAGCGCCTGCTGACCCAGCGCGGCCTCAACGTCATCATCCAGATCGACGACAGCCTCGCCCAGGGCGAACACGCCATCGAGCGCACCGAGACCAATGAGGACTTCACCCCTCCGGAAGGGGTCGAGACCTTCATCGACCTCGACGACGGCTTCGACGACAGCGCTTACGCGGATGACGAAGAGGACGAAGACGAGTTCTTCGACGACGTCGTGGAAGACGACGAAGACGCCCTCGGCGGCGAGGACGCCGTTGATGGCGAGGCCCGCGAGCGGCCCGAACGTGTCGAGGGCGAGCGCGGCCGCGGTCGCGGTCGCCGCCGCCGCGGCG
>NZ_JAKFDS010000020.1:0-13300 GCF_036676055.1 Brevundimonas sp.
CTCGAACACGTCCTCGTCGGCGCCGACGACGAGGTCGTTGTCGATGCCGATCTCGCCGAACTCGTTGACGATGACGGCGTAGCGCTTGCCGTGGTCCTCGGTGAGGATGCGGTTCAGCAGGGTCGTCTTGCCGGCGCCGAGGTAGCCGGTGAGGACGGTGACGGGAATCTTGTCTGTCATGGGAGGCCTTTCGGCGGCTGAGATAGTCAGCCCGGGCGCGAGATGAAAGAGACTTAACTTGCGGAGGGGCTGAAGCGGGGCTGGAGTGCGCGGCCTATGAGAGAGCTCCCATGCTGATCAGCCTCGCCCTGTCCCTGCTGGCCACTGACCCGACCTGCGACGCCGCCTTTGAGACGCTGCGCACCACGAACGCAGTCGAGGCGGGCTATTCGGCCCATGTGGGGTTCGTCAGGGCGCGGATCGGCCCGGACGGGGAGCCGGTGTGGCTGCTGCTGGACACCGGGGCCAATCGCTCGGCGCTCGACGCCGGCTTCGCCGCCCGGTCCGGCCTGCCGGTGCTGGCGGGGAGCCAGGTCGAGGGCACGGCGGGGGTGATCGAGGCCGGCGGGACCCGGGTCGAGGACCTGAGACTGGGCGATCTCGCCCTGCCGACAATCGAGCCGACCACCTCGGACCTGAGCGGCCTGCAGGGACCGGGCGGCGAGGCGGCGGTCGGCATCCTCGGATCGGACGCCCTCGCCGGACTGGTGATCACGCTGGACTTCGCCAACGGCCGGATCGCCATCGCCCCGCCGTCCGAAGCGAGCGCACGCGCGGCCGGGTGCGGCCGGGCCGTCCCCACGACCGACGACAACGGCATACTGCGGCTGGAGGCGGTGATCGACGGCGAGGCCCTGCCGCTGCGCTACGATTCCGGGGCCGGGCTGTTCGAGGATCCGCATGTCTGGATCAACCTCAGCCAGGGCCAGTGGGCGCAGGTGCGGGGGGATCGGCCGGAGACCGCGCCGATGGCCACCCTGGGCGGCAGCGGCACGGGCGGACAGGTCAGCCTGCCGGTTCACGCGGGCGGACGGCTGGAGATCGGACCGCTGGCCTGGGACGAGCCCCGCCTGATCGTTCAGCCGGCCCAGGGCTATTTCGCCCGGCCCGAGGCGGTCGGCTTTGTCGGCAACGCCCTGTTCTGGTCGCAGGGGATGGTGACGATCGACTACCCGGGCCATCGCCTGATCCTTCCGCCGTCAGACTGACCGCCTCAGCAGGTCGGGCAATCGGGCGAGGGCTCGGCCTCCAGCTGAAGCGTCGAATGGCCGATGCCGAAGCGGGTCCGCAGCAGGGTCTGGGCCTCGCCCAGCAGGGCCCCGCCGTCGCCGCGGGCATGGCACAGGTGGGCGGTGAGCGCCGTCGCGGTGGTCGACAGGCCCCAGACGTGAAGGTCGTGAACGGCGGTGACCCCCGGCAGGGTGGTCAGAGCCGTCCGGACCGCCTCGACATCCACGTTTCGCGGCGCCGCGTCGAGGGCCAGGTTGACCGAGTCCTTCAGCAGCCCCCAGGTGCCCCACAGGATCACCGCCACGATCGCGAGGCTGACCAGCGGGTCGATGATCGACCAGCCGGTGAACAGGATGGCCGCGCCGGCGAGGACCACGCCGATCGAGACCGCGGCGTCGGCCATCATGTGCAGATAAGCCCCGC
Organism: Brevundimonas sp.; assembly: GCF_036676055.1. GTDB lineage: Bacteria > Pseudomonadota > Alphaproteobacteria > Caulobacterales > Caulobacteraceae > Brevundimonas. The sequence goes on from NZ_JAKFDS010000020.1 coordinate 1,654, forward strand.
GTGCGTTGAGGTCCGAATGCTGGTCCCTCATGAACAGCAGAGCCGTGCCGAGGTTGATGACGAAGCCGACGGCGGCGACGCCCATGATCAGCCCTGACATCACCGGCGCGGGCTCGGCCAGACGACGCACGGCCTCGAGGGCGATGGCCCCGCAGGCGAAGATCAGCAGCAGGGCGTTGGCGAGGGCGGCCAGCACCGTCGCCTTGCCGTAGCCGTAGGTCTTGCGGGGGCCCGCGGCCCGGCGAGCGAGCCAGGCGGCCCCGCCCGCCATGGCGAGACCCAGCACGTCAGACAGATTGTGGCCGGCGTCGGCCAGCAGGGCGGTCGAGCCGCTGTAGACCCCGGCGCCGAACTCGATGCCGACGAAGGCCAGGTTGACGATCAGGCCGACCGCATAGCGCCAGTCCCCGGTGTCGACCGGTCCGTGATGATGGCCGTGGCCATGATCATGACCGCCGTGGTCGTGATCATGGCCGACCTGGTCGGGGGAGTGGCCGTGGTCATGCGCCATTGGCCACCCTTACGGTTCCGGCCCGATGAGGTCCAGTGAGGCCGGGATCAGGGCGCGGTCTGCGGGCGTTCCGGCAATTCGCTCTGCGGAATGACGCGGGTTTCCGCCGCCCCCAGACCCAGCCACGTCTGCACCAGCGGATGGGCGCGCAGCTTTCCGGCGTAGGTGTCCGCCTTCGCGGACAACGGAACCCCGTAGGTGTGCAGGCGACACGCCATGGGCGCCATCATGGCGTCGACGGCGCTGAACTCGCCGCACAGCCAGGCGTCCGGTGGCGCCGAGGCGAAGATCGCGTCGACCCGATCGATGTCCGCTTGAACAACCGCGTCGATCCGCGCGAGCCGGTTCCGGCCGCGGAAGTTCATCGGCATGGCGTCGCGGACCGCCGAAAAGCCGGAGTGCATCTCGGCCGCCAGGCTGCGCGCCCTCGCGCGGGCCGCCCGATCGCCCGGCCACACCGCGGGATAGGACTCATGCAGGTATTCCAGGATGGCGAGCGTGTCCCAGATCACGACGTCGCCGTCGGCGAGAACCGGAACCTGCCCCGTCTCGCCGCCCAGAACCCGGACGGCGTCGCGCGAGCCGGGCGTGTACAGGGGAATGGTCGTTTCCTCGAACGGGACGCCGAGATGCTTGAGCATCAGCCAGGCCCGCAGCGACCATGACGAATAGCTCTTCTCTCCGATGATCAGGGTCAGGCTCATGCCGCGGGCTCCGGGGAAAGGGGGGTCATTTCGTTGAATTCCAGAACATTGCCATCGGGGTCGCGGATGAAGCAGGCCTGTCGGCGCCCCCAGTCGTGAGGACCTTCCGTCAGGGCGACCCCGGCGGCGGCGAAGGCGCGCATCAGATCGGCCAGGCTCTCGACGATGAAGGCGGGATGGGTGCAGCCGGGCCATTTCCGGTCGTGATCCAGCAGCACATTGCCGCCCGGCCAGGCCTCGCCGTTGAAGATGAGGCTCAGGCGAACGCCGTGGGCGTTCACGATCTCGGCCACGCGCTCGTGCGAGTTTTCGTGGTCCAGCTCGAAGCCGAGGAACCGGTAGAAGGCCAGGGCCCTGGGCGGATCCGTCACCCGAATGCCGACGTGCTCATAACCGGTGATCGAGATCATTGGCGCTCTCCGCTGCGGGGAGCTCGCCAATGCCGGATCGACTGGCGCGAAAAAACGGAACAATCATCGACGGATTAGTGAATATTCCTCATGATTGAGGGATGGCAGTCCGTCCTCCCTCCCTGCGCTCCCTGGCCGCGTTCGAGGCGGCGGCCCGGCACGGGAGTTTCGCGCGCGCGGCCGCGGAGATGAACCTCACGCCGGGCGCCATCAGCCACGCTATCCGGTCGCTGGAGACACGACTGGGCGGAGAACTGTTCGAGCGGATCGGGCGCGGCGTCGCCCTGACGCCGCTGGGCGGCGCCTTCGCGGCCCGCGTCCGGGTGGGCCTGTCCCTCATCGCGGATGCGGTCGAGCCGACGCCGGCCTCCGCGACGGACAGGCTGGTCGTCTCGGCCCTGCCCTCCATCGCGGCCAAGCTGTTGACCCCGGGCCTCGCGGCGTTCCAGTCCGCCTTCCCGGGCGTTCGGCTCGAGATCCGCTCGGACAGCACCCTGGAAGGCTTCGAACGGGGCGACGTGGACGTGGCCATCCGCTTCGGGCCGGGGTCCTGGGCCGGTCTGAAGAGCCGGATCCTGTCGGGCGATCAGTTCGTGCCCGTCGCCAGCCCGGCCTACCTCGAGCAACATCCGGTCATTGCGACAGCCGACCTCGCCTCGGCGCAGATCATCCATGACTCTGAAAGCTCATGGCGGTTGTGGCAGGAGGTGCATGGCCCCCTGGCGGCCCTGCCCCGCACCCTGCAAATCGACGATGCGGCGTTGCTGGTGGATGCCGCGGTCGGCGGCCATGGGGTGGCCCTGGCGCGGGAGGTGGTGGCCAGACGGGATCTGGCGGCCGGCAGATTGCGCGAACTGTTCGATCGGAGGATGCCGACGGCCTACGTCTACGCCTGTGTCTGGAGCGGCAACACCCGCAAGGAGAAGCTTGTCCTGCGGTTCGTGGAATGGCTGGAAGACCTGTTCCGCCCGCCGGCGGCCTAGGGCCGGTAGAGGACGACGAGAAGGCCGACCCCGATCAGGGCCAGGCCCAGCACCGCGCCTTCGTAGCGGGCCCAGCGCTCAAGCCTGAGCACCGACCAGCCGGCGCGGGCCAGAAGCGTGAACAAAGCCATGCCCATCACCGTCCCGAGCGCGAACACCACGGTCAGGGCCGCCAGCACGGCGACGCCGCCCTGGGCCTGGTTCAGGTAGAAGGGCAGCAGGACCTCGCCGGGCGAGATCGCCATCGTCGCCACCAGGGCCCCGAAAGCGGCGGCGTCCGACACCGGCGGTCCGGCGGTCTCCACCTGCGGTCCCGCGGCCAGCTGCGGGGCGCGGACGAGGGAGCGGACCAGATAGTAGCCTCCGAAGGCGAACAGCAGGATCGCCGACAGCCAGGGGAGCAGGCCCGCGATCCACTGGTCGAGGGCCAGTCCGGCGATGACGATCAGACTGCCCACCACGGCCGTCACGGCCACATGGGCCAGGCCCGCGGCGACGACCGAGGCGAGGACGCGTTCCACCGTCCAGCGCTGGGCCCGGCCCACCAGGGCGAAGGGCAGCCAGTGGGTCGGCAGGGCCGCGTGCAGGAAGGCGGTGGCGAAGCCGGCGCCCAGCAGGGACAGAAGCATTGTCTGGTCGGGGGCGGGCGGCGTCATCCCGGCCCCTGTAGCCTGTTACTTTATAACAGTCGAGGGCGCGGCCGGGAATTCCGCTCCCGGCGCGTCCTTTCCGGGATTTTCGCCCCGTCCGCGTTGACTCGGAGGACCCGTTCCGTATATGTCGCCGCTCTTCGCCCGAGGGGGACCCCCGTCGGGCTTATTCTTTTTGCGTTTCGCTGAGGCTTCAACATGTACGCGGTGATCAAGACCGGCGGCAAGCAGTACCGGGTTCAACCGGGCGACGTCATCGTGGTCGAGAAGCTCGACGGCGAGGCCGGCTCGAACGTTTCGTTCGGCGACGTGCTGATGCTGGGCGGCGACAAGGGCATCACCCTGGGCGCCCCGATGATCGCCGGCGCGACCGTCGCGGCGACGCTGGTCGAAACCCGCAAGGGCGAGAAGATCAAGATCTTCAAGAAGATCCGCCGTCAGGGCTATCGCCGCACCAACGGCCATCGCCAGATGGAATCGGTTCTGCGCATCACCGGCATCGAAGGCGCCGGCGAGAAGGCCAAGTGGGACGGCGAAGCGTCGCTGATGACCAAGGCCGAGATGAACCTGCGCGCCCGCGGCCTGGCCCCGCGCGTCGAAGAGACCGAAGCCAAGCCGGCGAAGAAGGCGGCCGCTCCGAAGGCCGCCAAGGCCGAAGCCCCGAAGGCTGAAGCCGCCGCTGAAAAGCCGGCCGCCGCCAAGAAGGCTCCGGCCAAGAAGGCTGCGCCCAAGGCCAAGCCCGCCTCCACCGACGAAGCGTAAGAACAGTTAGAGACAGGGAGCAGACCTATGGCTCACAAGAAATCCGGTGGTTCGTCGCGTAACGGTCGCGACTCCGAGTCGAAGCGCCTCGGCGTGAAGAAGTTCGGCGGCGAGCGCGTGCTGGCCGGCAACATCCTCGTGCGTCAGCGCGGCACCACCTTCCACCCGGGTGAGAACGTCGGCCTCGGCCGCGACCACACCCTGTTCGCCACCACCCACGGCTCGGTCAAATTCACCACCAAGCGTGGCGGCCGATGCTACGTGTCGATTCTTCCGGCCACCGAACAGGCCATGGCCGCCGAGTAGCGCGAACGGAACATCTTCCGGATCGCGCAAGGCTCAAGAGCCGCGATCCGGACCAAGGGAAGTATTTCCGCGGGGAGTCTGGATCACCAGGCTCCCCGTTTTCGTTCCCCGCCTCGAAGCCGTCCGAGCCCTCCAAGGAGGCGGCGCGAAGACCGAGGCCGTCCCATGTGCGTGATCGAACCCTCCCCTGTCGTCGAGACACGGCGCCTGGCCCTGCGCGCGCCGGCCGCCCAGGACATCAGCCGCCTGACGACGCTCGCGAACGATCCCGACATCGCCCGCATGACCCTGCGGATGCCGCACCCCTATACGCCGGAGGACGCTGAGGCCTTCGTGCTGGCTGTCGCCGGGCAGGATCCCGCCCGGGCCGCGACATTCCTGATCGAGCACGAGGATCACGGCCCCGTCGGCGTCATCGGCCTGTTCGAGGACAGCGATCCGGCGCCCGAGGTCGGCTACTGGATCGGGCGTCCGTTCTGGGGGCGCGGCTATGCGACCGAGGCGCTGGAGGGCGCCCTGGTCTGGGCGTCGCAACGGTGGCGGAGGCGGGCCCTGGTGGCGGGCCACTTCACCGACAATCCGGCCTCGGGGCGGGTGCTGGAGAAGGCCGGCTTCCTCTACACGGGCGAGGTGCGGCGCGGGTTCAGCAAGGCGCGGGCCGGCGAGGCCCGGACCCGGCGGATGGTCTGGCTGGCCTGACTGGCGGGCCGCGGTCGTCGACCCTTCGGCCTGCCGACCCGACTCGGACTGGCGCCCACGCGAGATGGGGCTCGATCAGCGAGCGACCGCGTCGTGAGCGTCAGCCCCCTACCCGAACAGGGTTGGGCCGAACACCGCCGCCATCGCGATCGCCCCGGCCGCGACGGCCACGACGGCGCCGGCGATGAACGCCGCCCAGGTCCTCGCGGCGCGCTTGCGCCGCAGGCCGCTGGTCTTGACCGATCGCAGCATGACTCCGGGCTTCGGCCCGAAGACTTCCGAGCCGGATATGTTGTGCTGGGACATGAACGCGCTCCCTGATCCACCGCCCCTTGCGGGTCAGGAGGAGCGAAGCGGTGCGGACAAGGCGAAACAATGGCGAACGCCGCTCACCCACCGTTCCGTGATCGGGCAAACCTCGTTCGGTGAGGCCTCAACCGCAGAATATCATCCGGCCGCTGTAGGCGCGGTAGTAGCCGCTGTGGGGGTCATAGGACCGGTAGGTCGCCCGGCACCAGTCGATCTGGCGAGGATCCCGCCCGCCCCCGGCGGCCGGTCCGTGGCCTTCGGGAAAGACGAGGTCCGGCCGTCCGTAGGCGCCGTGCCAGGCCGTTCCCGCTGAACCATGACCGTAGCCGTAGCTGTAGCTGTAAGCGTCGCCGTGACCGCGTCGGCGGGTCGAATAGCGGTCAATATGGCGAGAACCATGCGCATGCCCGTAACGCCCCCGGTTGCCGCCGTAGCCCGCCAGGGCGCGGTAGTCGCGCCGCGCCTGCGGGCTGACCCGGTGGCGTTGATCGCGCCAGCGAGCGTCGCAATCCGTGCGACTGGCGTCCCAGAAGGCGTCGCAGCGATAGTCCCCGGGCCGGTCGAGCTGGCTGCGCCAGTCGAAGGCCGAGGGGGCGTTGTTCGAACGGCCGACTCGATAGCCATGGCCGCCGTTGTGACCCCACGACTGGGCCGCCGCGGGGCCGGCCGCCAGCATGAGGCCGACGGCGAGACACACAGCTGAGGCAAGCAACGGGCGACGCATGGTTAATCCTCCAGAGCGGCCCGGCACGCGGCCTGAAAAGACGAACTGACGGACGCTTACAGGGTGACGGAGACGCGTCCGCCGCGGGTGCTGACGTGGCGCATCAGGACAACGCGATCATCCCCGCCGGCGCTGACCGGAGCGATGATGAACCAGCCGCCGTCCGGCAGGCCGGAAAAGCTGAAGCGGCCGCCCTCGCAGGTCCCCGAGCGAACGTAGGAGCGATAGTCGGCGCTGGGGTCCGCGACCGTGCGGGCGCGCACGATGGCCTCGGGCACCGCGGCCCGGTCGGTCGCGCCGTAGAGGGTGCGGATGCGCGCGCGGGTGTAGGGCGTGTCGGGGGTCAGGCCGACCGACCCTGTGCAGGTGAAGACCTGGCCGCCGCGACGATAGTCGATCCGGCCGTCGATCGAGGCGCGGCCCGAAGCCGTCGACCAGGCGAAGTCGTCAGCGCGGAACACCCCCGGGACAGGGCCGGAACGCGGCCCGTAGCCGCCACCCATCGGAACCGTCTCACAGGCCGTGAGGGCGGCGCCGAGCGCGACGGCGGCGATCAGCGGAAAAACACGTTTGCGAGGGGTCATCTGGGCGGCCATGGGCTCTCTCCGTCACGGGTGCGGGTCGAACATCCTGATCAGACGCTGAACGCCGCGGAAAGGTCAAGGTTGCGACGCCCCGGACCGTGGTCCAAAACCTCGCGGCAACCCGGCGCAAGACCGGATATAGGGGAGCCCATGACAGTCACGTTTGACGACATTCTGGCGGCGCGGGACCGGATCGCGGGTCAGGTCGACCGGACCCCGGTGCGCCACTCCCGCAAGCTCTCGCAGCTGACGGGCGCCGAGGTCTGGATCAAGTTCGACAACCTGCATTTCACCGGCAGCTTCAAGGAACGCGGCGCCCTGAACCGGCTGCTGCAGCTGACGCCCGACGAACGCAGGCGCGGCGTCGTCGCCGCCTCGGCGGGCAACCACGCCCAGGCGCTGGCCTATCACGGTGGCCGGCTGGGCGTCCCGGTGACCATCGTCATGCCGGAGGGAACCCCCTTCGTGAAGGCCGACGGGACGCGCGCCCACGGCGCCACTGTGGTCATCAAGGGGCTGGATTTCACCGGCTCCACCGAGGAAGCCCACCGGCTGCGCGACGAAGAAGGCTTCGTCTTCGTGTCCGCCTTCGACGACGAGGGCATCGTCGCGGGCCAGGGCGTCTGCGGCCTCGAGTTCATGGAAGACGCGCCGGATCTCGACGTCCTGATCATTCCGGTCGGCGGGGGCGGCCTGATCGCCGGCTCGGCCATCGCCGCCAAGGCGCTGAAGCCGTCCATCCGCATCTTCGGGGTCGAGGCGGCCATGTATCCGTCGTTCTCGGCCAGACGCCGGGGAGAGACGGCGAAATGCGGCGGACAGACCATCGCCGAGGGCATCGCCATCAAGGCGGTCGGCGACATCCCCTTCGCCCTCGCCGACCCGCTGGTCGAGGACATCCTCGTCGTCGAAGAAGCCCATTTCGAAAAGGGCGTCGCCTTCCTCGCCACGCTGGAGAAGACCGTGGCGGAGGGCGCCGGCGCGGGCGGCCTGGCCGCAATGCTGGCTTATCCGGACAAGTTCCGCGGACTGAAGGTCGGCCTCGAGCTGACCGGCGGCAACATCGATTCCCGCATGTTGGCCGTGGTCCTGAACCGCGAGCTGGTGCGCGAGAAGCGGTTGGTGGTCTATCGCATCCTCGGGGACGACCGCCCCGGCATGTTGTCGAAGATGAGCGCGGTGATCGGCGGCCTCGGCGGCAACATCATCGACGTGGTGCACAACCGTCTGGCGCTGGACGTGCCGGCCAAGGGGGCGGAATTCGACATCATGGTCGAGACGCGCGGCGAGGCCCATGCGAACGAGATCAGACACGGACTGGAAGAGGCAGGGTATGCGCTACGGATGGGTTAGAACGGCGGCCGTCGTCGCCATGGCGGCGGCGCTGTCGTCGTGCGGCCGCGAGGCCGCGACCGGCGTTGATGCGGACGCGGCCGCCAACCTGCGCGCGGCCGAGTTCTTCATGGAGTCCAACGCGAAGGCGGACGGCGTCCAGACCCTGCCCTCGGGCGTCCAGTACAAGGTTCTGCAGGCCGGCCCGCCCGGAGGCGAACGGCCGGATGGCAACGATCTGGTGCGCGTCGACTACGAAGGCTCGCTGACCGACGGGACTGTGTTCGACAGCTCGTTCCAGCGTGGTCAGCCGGCGGTCTTCACCATCGAGGAGGGCATCTCCGGGTCCATCATCCCGGGCATGCGCGACGCGCTGCAGCACATGACGGTCGGCGACGAATGGCTGGTCTACATCTCCCCGGAGTTGGGCTACGGCGAGGACCGCGCCGGTGAAATCCCGCCCAACAGCGTGCTGGTCTTCCGCCTGAAGCTGCTCGAAGTGGCGGCGACGCCCGGGGGTACGAGAGCGCTGGCCACCGCGAACGGCTAGTCGACCGCAGGCGGGGCCGGCATCAGGTCGCCGAACGGGGCGGCGTCCTCCAGCGCGCGGCGGAACGACGGCCGGGCCATCAACCGGCTGTGCCAGGCCTTGAGCCGGGGCCGCTCGCCGAACGGGACCAGCCGGCGCGCATAGGTCAAGATCGGGGCGGCGGCGCAGTCGGCCAGGGTGAAGGTCTCGCCCGCGCCCCAGGTCCGGCCGTCGCCGAGGCGGCGTTCCAGCAGGTCCCAGGCGGTCCCGATCTCGTTCGCATCCAGCGCCATGACGGCCTCCGGCGGCGGCGGGCCGGCCCGGCCGAGCCGGTGGAAGATGATCCGGTTCATCGGCCCGCCGACGTAGGTGTCGATGATGCGGTCCACCCATCGGGCTTCCAGCGCCGCCTCCGGATCGGTCGGGATCAGCCGTCCGCCGCCCGCCGCCCGGTCCAGGTATTCGATCACGATGCTGGACTCGTGGACGGTCCGGTCCGCCGCCGTGTCGATCAGCACCGGCATCTTGGCGAAGGGCGACAGCGCCCGGAAGGCGGCCATGACCGACTCATCCGCGAAGTCGACCAGCTTTGGCTGGAACGGCAGCTCCAGTTCGTACAGGGCGACCAGGGCCTTCTGGCCATAGGCCGAGTAGGGGTGGGACCAAAGGATCAGCGACATGGTCAGACGGTCTCCCGTTGCGACGCCAGCCAGCGGGCCAGCTGGTCCATTCCATAGGCGGTGCCTTCCTCGCGTTCGGCCCAGCCGTCCTGTCCGAAATAGACGCCCTGCTCGGTGAAGATCAGCCGGGCGCCGGCGCCGTCGGGCAGGATCTCGACCGAGGCGACCGAGGCGGACAGCTTGCGGCCGCCCACATGCATGACGAAGGCGAAAACGAAGCGACGGCCCTCGACGATGTCGAGGTAGGTTCCCTCGAACCGGTGTTCGGCGCCGTCGAGACCGCCGCCGCGGCTGACCTCCCGGCCGCCGACGCGGAAGTCGAGCTGGTCGATGACCGGCGCGGCGACCTCTTCGCATCCCATCCAGCGCTGCTTGATCTCGCGGTCGGCGAAGGCGCGGAAGACGCGGTCCGGCGCGGCGTCATAGCGGCGCTCGACCGTGAAGGCGCCGAAAAACAGGCGGTCGCCGGACATCACGAATGCGCCGCCAGGTCACGGGCGAGTCCCTCCAGCATCTCGCGGCAGCCGTGTTCGCGCAGGGCGATGTGGTCGCCGCTCTCGAGGAAGACTCCCTGCTCCGTGTAGATCAGGCGCGTCCCGGCGCCGTCCGCGACCAGTTCGGTGGTGGCCAGCGAGGCCGAGTTCCGGATACGGCCCTCGGGCGTTTCGCGGCCCATGACATAGGAGAGGACGATCCGAAGGTCGGGAACGATGTCGAGGTGTTCGGTCTCGTTGAACCAGACATGGTTGCTCTCATCGCCGTGGCGGAACCGTCCGCCGGAGCGGCCGCCGACACGGAAGTCGTGGGTCCATTCGTGGATCGTGAAGCCCTTGCCCTCGACGAACCAGCGGCGGAAGACCACCGGATCGGCATAGGCGTGGAACACGCGCGCGGGGGCGGCGTCAAAACGGCGCTCGATCGTGAAGGTCCCGTGGGCCACCCGGGCTGGACTGGGAGCGGTCATTTCGGTGTCTCCTGTTCGGGTCTGGTTTCGTCCAGGTAGGCGCCGAGTCGGTCGAGACTGCGCTCGCCGGACCGGCGGCGGTCATTGATCCAGCGTTCGGCGGCGCTGAGGGCCTGGGGGTCGACCCGGCAGGTGCGGACGCGGCCGACCTTCTCCGTCGCCACCAGCCCGGAGGCCTCCAGGATCTTCAGGTGCTGCACCACCGCGGACATCGACATCGGCAGAGGTTCGGCCAGTTCGCTCACCGTCGCGGGTCCGGCCGCCAACCGTTCAACCATGCGCCGCCGGGTGGGGTCGGAAAGCGCCTGGAAGGCGAGATCGAGCGGTTGTTGATACTGAAGCATTCACTTAAGTATCATGGCGCCCGCATGGTTCGCAAGCCCTTCCACTCCGCAACGCCTCGTTAATCGGCGCGGCGCACGCTCGGCCTCGTCTTATCCGGAGCGGCGCGATGTCGACCATCCAGACCTCCACCTACCGGCGGCAGCGGGACCATTTCGAGCCGCAGGACGCCGATCCGCAGGAACAGCGGCGGCTGCGCGGACTGCTGGAGCAGATCGACTATTCGGCCTTCGTGGCCAATCGCGAAGTGATCGCCGCCGCCCTGCCGGGTCTCGACGTCGCCGTGTTCCAGCGTCTGGCGGTGCAGACGGCGGCGGCGCGGGCCAAATGGGTCGGCGAGGCGCTGCGCCAGTGCGAATCCGGCGCACCCTCGACGCCCGACCAGATCGCCCGGCTGACCTCGAACCGGAAGGCCTATGAGGAACTGGCCGAAGCCTATGAGGGCCTGCGCCGCATGGTCGAGCGCGGCTATCTGACGATCAGAAACGGCTAGGCCGGACCCGCCCCTATTGCCCCGCCTCGAGCGGCTGGGGCCGGGTCGCGATCGGCGCATCCGGATCCGAGGGCGGGCGCTCGGCCGCGGTCGGCGGGGGACCCACGGGCGCAGGCGGAACAATCTCGATCCGGGGCTCGGACGGGACCACGGCGGCCGGCGGCGGTTCTGAAGCCTGTACGGGCGCGACCGTCGGCGCAGCGGAGGTGCGAGCGGGCGTCGCGATCCGCTCCGGCGCGGCGGACGCGGCGCGAGCCGGGGCGACGACGGTCGGGGCCTGGCTCGCAGACGGCGGAGCACTTTCGGTGACGGGCGCCGCCTCGACCGCGGGCGCGGCGTCGGAAACGACCGGCGCCGGAGCTTCGGCGGCCAGAGCCACGGCCGCCGGGGCGCTCTCCGGGGGCGCAGAGGGGGAGCGGGTCAGCATCCATCCACCCAGGGCGACCACCCCGATCGCGGCCGCGGCGAGACCGGCGTAGAGCGGCGCGCGACCCGCGGGGCGACGCCGTGCGGACGCGGAGGCCAGAGCCGGGCTGGCGGCCGGCGAGATTTCCCGGGGCGCTGCGACGGGCCGCGGCGCGGGCGCAAGCTCGCGGACAGGTTCGGCGCGGGGTTCGGCCGGCGGCAGGGGCCGTACAGCGAGGTCGGGCGCGGCGGCGGGTTCG
>NZ_JAKFDS010000021.1:0-72688 GCF_036676055.1 Brevundimonas sp.
GGAAAACGGCCGCGCGGGGCAGCCTGTCTCGTCGAAACGGTAATCACATTCACAACCGGGCGAGGCCCGGCTGTCCCGCTCCCTCCCCACACCGCTTCGCAAGAAGCGGCGCAGAGTCGTGCCTTGTCCCTCCCCAACCGCGTCAACGACGGCTATCTAGGCCTCCATGCGCCAGTCCTTCGATGAAACCACCGATCCGTCCTTCGGGGCCAGACACCTGCCCCGCGTGCGCGCCGCCATGGCCGAACAGGGTCTCGACGGCCTGCTGGTCCCGCATGAGGACGAGCATCAGAACGAATATCTGCCCGCCGCCAACGACCGGCTGGCCTGGCTGACCGGCTTCACCGGCTCGGCGGGCGCCGGGGCGGTGTTGACGGACCGGGCGGCGGTGTTCGCCGACGGCCGCTACACTGTCCAGGTCCGGGCCCAGGTCGATCCGGCGCAGTTCGAGATCCTGTCGCTGGAGAACGACGGCCTCGCCGCCTGGCTGGAGAAGGCCCCGAGGGGGGCCACGATCGGCTACGACCCGCGCCTGCACAGCCCCGACGCCCTGGCCTCGCTGAAGCGCGCGGTCGGCAAGGCGGGGGCGGTGCTGAAGCCGGTCGAGATCAATCCGGTCGACCAGGCCTGGGGCGACGAGCGTCCGTCGCAGCCGACCGCCCCCGTCGTCCCTCACGACGACCGCTACGCCGGCGAGTCCAGCGCCTCGAAACGCGCCCGCATCGGCCTGGCCATCCGCGAGGCCGGGGCCGACGCCGCGGTCCTGACGGCGCCGTCGTCGATCGCCTGGCTGTTCAACATCCGCGGCGGCGACGTGATCCGCACTCCGCTGCCGCTGTCCCAGGCCATCGTGGCCGCCGACGGGAGCGCGCGCCTGTTCCTCGATCCGCGCAAGGTCACCAACGAACTGCCGGGCTGGCTGGGCGACGCCGTGACGCTGGAGGCGCCCGAGGCGCTGCGGGACGCGCTGGACCGCCTGTCCGGGCGATCGGTTCTGGTCGACCCCGGCCAGTCCTCGGCCTGGTATTTCGACCGGCTCGAGGCCGCCGGCGCCACCGTCGTGCGCGCCATGGATCCCTGCACCCTGCCGCGCGCCTGCAAGAACCCGGTCGAGATCGAAGGCAGCCGTCAGGCCCACATCCGCGACGGCGCGGCCCTGACCCGTTTCCTGCACTGGGTCGACACGACGGCGCAGGAGACCCTGCCCGACGAGCGCGAGATCGCCGAAAAACTGGAGTCCTTCCGCGAGGCCACCGGGGCGCTGAAGGACCTGTCGTTCGACACCATCGCCGGCTCGGGCCCCAACGGCGCCCTGCCGCACTACAAGCCGGTGACCCGCACCATCCGCCGGATGGAGAAGGGCAGCCTGCTGCTCGTCGACGGCGGCGGCCAGTATCTGGACGGCACCACCGACGTCACCCGCACCATGGCGGTCGGCGAGCCGACGGCCGAGCAGCGGCGCATGTTCACCCTCGTGCTCAAGGGCCACATCGCCATGGCGACGGTCCGCTTCCCCGCCGGCACGACCGGCCACCAGCTGGACGCTCTCGCGCGCCTGCCGATGTGGATGGCCGGTCTCGACTACGACCACGGCACCGGCCACGGCGTCGGCAGCTATCTCGGCGTCCACGAGGGTCCGCAGCGGATCGCCCGGGCCCCTAACGCCCAGCCGCTGCTGACCGGCATGATCCTGTCCAACGAGCCCGGCTACTACCGCGAAGGCCACTGGGGCATCCGCATCGAGACCCTGCAGGTGGTGACTCCGCCCGAGCCGATTCCCGGCGGCGAGCGCCCGATGCACGGTTTCGAGCAGCTGACCTTCGCCCCGCTGGACCGCAAGCTGATCGACGTCGCCCTGCTGACGCCGGACGAGCGCGCCTATGTCGACGCCTATCACGCCGAGACCCTCGCCAAGGTCGGGCCGCTGCTGGAGGGCGAGGCGAAGGCGTGGCTGGAGGCGGCCTGCGCGCCCTTGAAATAAGGCGGAACGGCGCCCACCTCCCGGGAGCCGGCGGGTGCGTCGCCGGCTTCCCACATTTCAGGAGATGCGCCGATGAAGACGCGCAAGCTGGGCCGGTCGGGCCCTGAGGTTTCCGCCATCGGCCTCGGCTGCATGGGCATGGCCGCCTTCTACGGCCAGCCGTCCGACGAGGCCCAGGCGACAGCGGTGATTCACCGCGCCCTCGATCTCGGCGTCACCCTGTTCGACACCGCCGAGATGTACGGCCCGCACACCAATGAAATCCAGCTCGGCAAGGCCCTGGCCGGCCGGCGCGACCAGGCCTTCATCGCCACCAAATTCGGGATCGGCTACAACGCCGACCGTTCGGCGCTCGCGGTCGACGGCTCGCCCGCCAATGTCCGCCGCGCCATCGAGGGCAGCCTCAAGCGGCTGAACGTCGACCACGTCGACCTCTACTATCTGCACCGTGTCGACCCCGACACGCCGATCGAGGAAACCGTCGGAGCGATGGGCGAGCTGGTCGCCGAGGGCAAGGTCCGCTTCCTCGGTCTGTCGGAAGCCGCGCCTGAAACCCTGCGCCGCGGTCACGCGACCCACCCGATCACCGCCCTGCAGACCGAATATTCGCTGTGGAGCCGCGACCCCGAGGACGAACTGCTCGCCGTCTGTGAGGAGCTGGGCGTCGGTTTCGTCCCCTACAGCCCGCTCGGCCGCGGTTTCCTCTCCGGCGAGATCAAGTCGATCGACGACCTCGCCGCCGACGACTTCCGCCGGTCCAACCCGCGCTTCATCGGCGAGAATTTCCAGAAGAACCTCGATCTCGTCGCGGCCGTCCAGGCCATCGCCGTCGACAAGGGCGTCACCGCCGCGCAACTGGCCCTCGCCTGGGTCCTGGCCCAGGGCGAGCACCTCGTCCCCATCCCCGGCACCCGCCGCATCCGCACGCTGGAAGAGAACGTCGCCGCCGTCGACCTGACCCTGACGCCGCAAGATCTCGCCCGCATCGACGGGGTCTTCCCCAAGGGCGCGGCTTCAGGCCACCGCTACGCCGAGGCCGCCCGTTCGGCGTTGAACCGCTAGCCGCCGATCAGCGCCAGCCACTGGTCCTCGGTCAGCACCGTCACCCCGTGCTTCTGAGCCTCGGCCATCTTGGATCCCGCGCCGGGGCCGGCGACGAGGTAGTCGGTCTTCTTCGACACCGACCCCGAGACCTTGGCGCCGAGGCTCTCGGCCCGGGCCTTGGCCTCGTCGCGGGTGAAGCGTTCGAGGGCCCCGGTGAAGACTACGGTCTTGCCCGCGACGGCGGTGTCGGTCTTCGGTTTCTCGGCGTCCTCGATCCGGTCGAGCTCGCCCACCAGCGCGTCGACCATGGCCCGGTTGTGGCTCTCGCGGAAGAACAGGGCGAGGGCCCGCGCCGCCACCGGTCCGACCCCGGATACCCCGGCGATCTGGCCGAGGCCTTCGGACGGCCCCTCGGTGCGGGCGACCTCCGCCAGCCGGACCAGCCCGGCCCAGTCGTCGGCCAGCGACGCCAGCCCGCGCCGCGCCGGGGCGGCGAGGCCGGGGAAGGCGAGGGCGATCTTCTGGTCGATCGGCGCCTCGGGCCACGGATCCTCAGCGGCAGGCGATGCCTCCGCCAGCGCCGCGATCACCCGGGGCGACACCGCATGGGTCTCGGCCAGCCGCACCCAGTCCTCACTCGGAATGCCCTCCGCCGCGGCGAGGCAGGCGGCCTCGAAGGCGGGCCAGGTCTCGAAGGCGCGGGCCAGCACGATAGAGGTCTGCTCCCCGATGTCCCGCACCCCCAGGCCGTAGATGAACCGGTCCAGCGCAATGGTCCGCCGGGCGTCGATCCCTGCCACCAGATTGCGCACGCTGGTCTCGCCATAGCCGTCCTCGGCGCGCAGGGCGTCCAGCTTCTCCGCGTCCCGCGCCAGCCGGAAGATGTCGGCCGGCTGGCTGATCCAGCCCCGCTCATGGAAGGCGATCAGCTGCTTCTCGCCCAGCCCCTCGATGTCGAAGGCGCGCCGGCTGCAGAAATGCTTGAGGTGCTCGATGCGCTGGAACGGGCAGGCCAGTTCGCCAGTGCAGCGTCGCACTACCGACTCGACCCCGGAGGCGTTGGTCTCCTTCACCAGCGCCGTCTTCAGCGGGCAGATGCAGATGTGCGGAAACGCATAGGGCTCGCCGCGCCCGGGGCGGCCGGCGTCGACGACGCCCAAGATCTGCGGGATCACGTCGCCGGCCCGCTGCAGGGTGACGGTGTCGCCGATGCGGACGTCCAGACGCGCGATCTCGTCGGCGTTGTGCAGGGTGGCGTTACGGACCACGACGCCTCCGACGGTGACCGGATGCAGTCTCGCCACGGGGGTGTGGGAACCGGTGCGGCCGACCTGGATGTCGATGCCTTCCAGCACGGTCTGGGCCTGCTGGGCCGGAAACTTGTGAGCGATGGCCCAGCGCGGGGTGCGGGCGACGAAGCCCAGTCGCGCCTGCCAGTCCAGCCGGTCGACCTTGTAGACGACACCGTCGATGTCATAGCCGAGCGTCGCCCGGTCGCTCTGGAGGCGGTCGTAGAGGGTCAGCAGGCCGTCGGCGTCCTCGACCCGGCGCGAGCGGTCGTTGACGGGAAACCCCCAGCCCTTGAGGGCGTCCAACGCCCCGGCCTGGGTCTCCGCGAACGGCTCCGATATCTCGCCCCAGGCGTAGGCGAAGAATCGCAGCGGCCGTGCGGCCGTGACCGATGGATCCTTCTGGCGCAGCGACCCGGCGGCGAAATTGCGCGGGTTGGCGTAGGTGCGGGTTCCGGCCGCCTCGGCCGCGGCGTTGAAGGCGTCGAAGGCGTCGTTGGGCGCATAGACCTCGCCCCGCACCTCGATCACCTCCGGCCAGTCGGCGCCGGCCAGGCGTTCGGGGATGTCGTCGATGGTGCGCAGGTTGGCGGTGACGTCCTCGCCGGTGCGCCCGTCGCCGCGGGTCGCGCCCCGCACCAGCACGCCGTTCTCGTAGCGCAGGCTGGCGGACAGGCCGTCGATCTTGGGCTCGGCCACGAAGGCGACCGGCTCGCCCGCGGGCAATTTCAGAAAGCGGCGGATGCGCGCCTCGAAATCGGCGACCTCGCCGGCGTCAAAGGCGTTGTCCAGCGACAGCATCGGCACGCCGTGCCGGACCGGGGCGAACTGGGTGGAGACGGCCGCCCCGACCACCTGCGACGGCGAGTCGGCCATGGTCAGTTCGGGAAAGCGGTCCTCTATCTCCAGGGCGCGCCGCTTCAGCGCGTCATACTCCGCGTCCGAAATCTCGGGCGCGTCATGGCTGTGATAGAGGGCGTCGTGACGCGCCAGTTCGACGGTCAGGTGGGTGAATTCCTCCCGGGCCTGTTCTTCGGTCAGCTGATCGACGGCGGTGTCGGTCATGGGAATCGTGTTCGCTCCGGTTTTGCCGCCGACTTCTAGCACCCGGGGCGAACGCCGCGAGACCGGGTCCGTTTCGTCGCCCATGACACGACGTTAATCTGACGACGTCGGCTGCGCCTGCTAGCGTGACGGAGTCTCAAGGGAATCTCCATGCGCCACCTTCGCCTCGCCGTTCTCACGCCTTTCGCCGCGGCCCTGTTGCTCGGCGCCTGTTCGACCGCCACGCCGGAAACTCCGGCCGCGCCGCAGCCGTCGGCGATGCACGCCCAGTTGCTCGAGGACGTCCGAATCCTCGCCGCCGACGAGATGCAGGGTCGCGACACCGGCGCGCCCGGCGGGGAAATGGCCCGGACCTATATCGTCGGTCGGCTCGAGGCGCTGGGCGTGGCCGCCCCGGCCATGGGACGGCTGCAGCCGTGGGAAATGCAGGGCCGCACCCGCGAGGGGCCCAGGACCTTCAACGGCGTCAATGTGCTCGGCGTCATCCCGGGCACGCGGGTGACCGATCGGTACATCGTCGTGACCGCCCACTACGACCACGTCGGCGTCTCCGAGGGTCAGATCTACAACGGCGCCGACGACAACGCCTCGGGCGTCGCCACCATGCTGGCGCTGGCCGCCGATCTGAAGCGCGAGGCGCCGGAGCACTCGGTGCTGATCGTGGGGCTGGACGGCGAGGAGCGGGGCCTGCTGGGCGCCCGCCACTTCGTCGAGGCCCCGCCGGTGCCGCTCGAGTCGATCGCCATGAACCTCAATTTCGACATGACCGCCCGCGCTGAGACCGACGGCAAGCTGTGGGTCACCGGCACCTACCAGCACCCCGGCTTCCGTCCGCTGCTCGAGACCCTGCCGGCCAACGGGGCGGTTGCGCTCGCCTTCGGCAAGGATACGCCGCAGGACACCGGCGAGGACAACTGGGTCAATTCGTCCGACCATGCGGCCTTCCACCGGGCGCAGGTGCCGTTCCTGTATCTCGGCGTGAATTACCACCCCGACTATCACCGTCCGTCGGATGATTTCGGGACGATTACGCCCTCGGTGTTCATCAGCGCCACCGAACTGTCGATCGCCTCCTTCCGGGCGCTGGACCGCGGCCTGGATCGTTGATCGCGAACGCCTTTCGCTCGCAAACACGGGCCTTGAAATCACCGTCGATACGGCGTTCGGTAGCCGCCGGAGACCCGACGCATGACGACATTGACCCCGACCCCTCTCAGCCTCGGTGCGGTCCAGAAAATCCGTAAGGCGGCGGTGCTGATCGGACTGGTCAGCCTCGTCGGCCTGTCGCTGGTAAGCCAGTCGATCGGCGGCGTTGATGGACAGTGGCATGAGGATGTGGAGGGGGTAGGACTTGCGGCCATTGTCCTGGCCATCGTCGGCCGCGCCTGGTGCTCGCTCTACATCGGCGGCCGCAAGAAGTCGGAAATCGTCGACCGCGGCCCGTATTCGATCAGCCGCAATCCGCTCTATGTGTTCAGCTTCATCGGGGCCTTCGGCATCGGGGCCCAGAGCGGCAGCGTGACCATCGCCCTCCTGTTCGTGCTCGTCGCCATGCTGGTGTTCTCGCTCACGGTCGGTCGCGAGGAGGCCTTCCTGGAGCGTGAGTTCGGATCGGCCTACCTGACCTACAAGGCGCGCACCCCGCGTTTCTGGCCCCGGTTCGGGCTGTGGCGCGACGAGGACCAACTGACCATTCGCCCCTCGCTCTTCCTGCTCACCATTCGCGATGGCCTCGTCTTCCTTTTCGCCATCCCTCTGTTCGAAGTGATCGACATGGGTCAGGCGGCTCACTGGCTGCGCGTGGTCGCCTACCTGCCGTGATCGCGGCCAGCCGGGTCCTACGCGGGAGCGAAATGTCCACCTTTCGCCGCTCCATCGGGCTTGCTGCTGCGATGCTTACCCTCGCCGCCTGCGACCAGACGGGCCCACGGCCGAGCGGGGAGGCGGGTGGTCCGGCCGCTGCGTCCTTCTCTCATGCCGCCACGTCCGACCTGTCGGGCTACTACAGGCCCGCGGCCGTGGTCCGGCTCGGGCGCTGGCGGTTGGACCATGTCTTCATTGGCCAGCCTCCGGCCTTCGAGGCCTGGGCCGGTGGGGCGCGCGGGGGGAGCGGGCCGGTCATGATCCAGTTCAGCGCAGTCGCCGGTGGGCCGACGGACGCGGCGGTCTCGGGCGGGCCGCGTGGAGTCACCGCCCGCGTTCTGCCGACGAGCTATTCGGTCACAGACACCCGCCTGAATTTCGAGGGCCGATCGCCGGAGCTCGGCGTTGTCTCCTTTGACGGACGGCTGGACCCGAACGCCCTGGCTACGGCGAGACGGAATCTGGGCCGTGACGGCGTCGTCCTGACCGGAACCCTGACGGCGGCCGGGCAGTCGGTGCGCAATGTGCGTCTGAACTGGTCGATGGGCGACTGAGCGAACCTCAGGCGCCGTTCCGGATATCCAGCTTCAGACCCATGGCCTCGGCAAGCGCCTTGCCCCGCCGCCGGGTCTGCTCACCCAGCAGCACGTCGGCATAGCCGTCGGATGCGGACAGCACCAGGACGCCATCCTTCACGGCGACATGGGCGTTGACCAGCAGTTGCGGCGCGCGCCCTGACAGATCACAGGCGAGACGGATGGCGAGGCCCAGCGCCCGCGCGGCGGTCCTCTGGTCCTCGTTCAGCAGCCGGGTCACTGTGTCCGGTTCGGGCGTGGCCGCCCCGCCGCCGTAACGGGCGTTTACGGCGGTGGCGAGATAGGCGCGTTCGGCGTGGGTCTGGCCCGGGATGGGCGCGCGCAGGACCTGGTCGAAGGCCAGCTCGATGCGATGATCCGGGTGCAGCCGGGCGCCGAGATCCGCCAGTCGGCAGGCCGCATCCGCCAGAGTCCGGTCCCGCCCGGAGTCGAACGCCCGGGGCAGGGCTTCGATGATGGGATCGATCCAGCCGAACAGCGCCCCGGGGAGGCCCGGCGAAATGCCCTGCCGTGCGCCCAGGGCGGTGCAGCCGGCCAACAGCGGGTCGGCGGCGACGGCTTCTTCGTCCAGGGCCTCGTATAGCAGCCCCTCGCGCACGCCCCAGGCCGACAGCACGATGCGCTTTAGACCGAGGCGGTCGATGAGGCCCTCAAGCACAAGGGCGGCGTGCGGCAAGGTTTCGGCCCGCTTCTTCGACAGGCCTTTCCAGCGCTCCAGCGAGGCCCGCGACGACCGGGCGACGAGGCGCGCGATGTCACGCGCCTCGTCGGCCTCCATCACATACTGGTGCACGATGTGCAGCGGATAGCGGGCGTGGCCCATGTGGACCTGCGCCAGGGTCCGCCACGCGCCGCCGACGGCGTAGAGGGTGTCGGCCTTGTACTCCCCCGCCGGCTTCAGCCGCGTCGCGATCGTCTCGCGGAGCTTGCCGACGTCGAACGGGCCGTCATTCGCCAGGGAGAAGGGGCCCAGCGGCAGGGTGACGCCTCGCCCCACCCGACCGTCCTCGATCCCGACCAGCTCCAGGCTGGCCCCGCCGAGATCAGCCGCGACGCCCCTGGCGCCCGGCATGCCTGCGATGACGCCGAGAGCGGCGTACCGCGCTTCTTCCTCGCCGGACAGAACGCGGATGACCAGGCCGGTCTCCGCCGCCACGCGCTCGCAGAAGGTCTGGCCGTCGGCGGCCTCCCGCACGGCCGCCGTCGCGGCGACAAAAGTCCGGGCGGGCTTGACCCCGTCGATGACCGCGGCGAACCGCTTCAATGCTGTCAGGGCCAGTTCCGCCCCGTCCTCCGACAGCCGGCCGGTCGACGCCAGGTCGCGCCCGAGCCCGGCCAGCACCTTTTCGTTGAACACGGTCCAGACGGCGCGGCCTTCCAGACGATACAGGACCAGACGGACCGAGTTGGAGCCGATGTCGACGGCCGCGAACTCGCGGGGCGCGTCGAAAATCGATCCGGTCGCTGGCGCGAGCGCGGTCGGCATCAACGCTTCTTCCGCGACGGCTCGTAGCTCAGCTGGCCGGGCAGGGTCTTCACCTTGCGGCCGCGTCCCGACAGGCTTGGATTGGTCATGAAATACCTGTGGGCCGAGAACGGCCGTTCGGGGTCGGCCGGCGCGACGCGGCGGTAGTCGCCGTCGGCGTCCAGAATCCAGCTCTGGGCGTCGTCCTTGAGGTTGGCCACCATGATCTGATCCAGCACCTGGTCGTGAACGGTGGCGTTGAGCACCGGAGTCATCAACTCGACGCGGCGGTCGAGGTTGCGGGTCATCCAGTCGGCGGAAGAGATGAACAGCTTCGCCTTGTCGTGCGGCAGGTCCCGACCGTTGGCGAAGGCGACGATGCGGCTGTGCTCAAGGAAGCGGCCGACGATCGACTTGACGCGGATGTTCTCCGACAGTCCGGGCACGCCGGGCCGCAGGCAGCAGATGCCCCGCACGACCAGCTCGATGCGCACCCCCCACTGGCTGGCCCGGTACAGGGCGTCGATGACGCCCGGATCAACGAGGGAGTTCAGCTTGGCCCAGATGGCGGCGGGCTTGCCCTTCGCGGCGGCGGCCATCTCCGCGCCGATCAGGTCGATCAGGGTCGCCTTCATGTTCAGCGGCGAGACCACCAGGGCCTCCAGCTGGTCGGGCGTCGCGTACCCGGTGATGTAGTTGAACACGCGGCTCGCATCCCGGCCGAGCACCGGATTGCAGGTGAACAGGCTCAGGTCTGTGTAAACCCGGGCCGTCACCGGGTGGTAGTTGCCCGTGCCGAAGTGGCAGTAGGTGCGCAGGCCCTCGCCCTCGCGGCGGACCACGACGCTCAGCTTGGCGTGCGTCTTGTACTCGACGAAGCCGAAGACGACATGGACGCCCGCCCGCTCCATGGCCCGGGCCCATTTCAGGTTGGCCTCTTCGTCGAAGCGCGCCTTGATCTCGACCAGGGCGGTGACGTTCTTCCCGTTCTCGGCGGCCTCGATCAGGGCGGCGACGATCGGGCTGTCGCGCGAGGTCCGGTACAAGGTCTGCTTGATGGCGATGACGTTGGGGTCGCGCGCGGCCTGGCGCAGAAACTGGACCACCACGTCGAAGCTCTCGAAGGGGTGGTGGATCAGCATGTCCTTCTCACGGACAGCGGCGAAGATGTCGCCGCCGTTGTCGCGGACCCGCTCAGGATAGCGCGGCTCGTAGCCCGGGAATTTCAGGTCCGGATGGCCGCTGGGAATGAGATCGGAGACTTGGGCCAGGCCCAGCATCCCGTCGACCAGCACGATGTCCTGCGGCGCCGCGTCCAGCTCGTTGGTGATGAAGGTGCGCAGGTCGTCGGGCATCGACGCCTCGATCTTGATGCGCACCACCGAGCCGAGCCGGCGCTGCTTCAGCGCCTCCTCGAACTCCATGACCAGATCCTCGGCCTCCTCCTCGATCTCGATGTCCGAGTCGCGGATCAGGCGGAAGACGCCCTGCTCCAGCACGTCGCACCCCGGGAACAGGTGGTCGATGAAGAGCATCAGAAGGCTCTCGAGGGCCAGGTACCGCTTACGGCCCGGCGTGGATCGTCCGTCGGTGGCGAGCGGCCAGAATCGCTTCACCTGCGTCGGCACGGGCACCAGGGCGTAGAGCATCCGGTTGTCGGAGCGCCGCCGCAGCTTGAGGGCCAGCGAGAAGCCGAGGTTTGGCAGGAAGGGGAAGGGGTGGGCCGGATCGATGGCCATCGGCGTCAGGATGGCGAACAGCTGGCTGAGGAACTCGGGCTCCAGCCGCTCGCGCTCGGTGCGGTTGATCCTGGTCGGATCGACCACCTCGATTCCGGCCGCCGCCAATTCCTTTCGCAGCTTGCGCCAGCGCCGTTGCTGCTCGTCCATCAGTCCGCCGGCCGCGACGCTGACCTCGGCCAGCTGTTCCGCGGGCGTCAGGCCGTCGGCGGACAGGACCCGGACACGCTCGCGGACCTGGCCTTTCAGCCCGGCGACCCGGGTCATGAAGAATTCGTCGAGGTTGTTGGCCGAGATCGACAGGAAGCGCAGCCGCTCCAGCAGCGGGTGCGCCGGGTTGGCGGCTTCCTCGAGGACGCGGCCGTTGAACCTGAGCCACGAGATTTCACGGTTGAAGAAGCGGGCCGGCGAGGCCATCAGCTCCTCTGACAGGTGCAGCTGGGGCGCGCGGGAGGAGGGGACCTCTTCGCCGGTGGTCGTGTCGCTGATCGCCGCGTCCTTCATGGGACCGGTTCTGACGCGGCGCGGCGGTTGCTGCAACCTCGATCCCAGACAGCGAAACGCCGGCCGGTCTCGCGACCGGCCGGCGTTCCATCCGTAGGCCGAAGGCTTACCAGCTCCAGGCGTCGTAGATGACGTCGATGATGTAGCCGTCGTATTCGTCGATCAGATAGATGTGGTTATCGACCAACACCCAACGGGTTCCTTCGGGCGGATAGCCGAGCCCGTAGGTCCGCCAGTCGTTCAGCCGGTAGCGCCAGAAGATCGACGGGAGGTAGTCGCCAACCCGCCAGGTCTGGCTCCAGTAGGTGCGCGGGACGTTGTAGTAGCCGTACCCCGGAGCGAAATAGAAGCCGATCCGGACACCATTATAACCGCGCCAGCGCCGGTCGTGGCGCCACCAGTCGCGGCCGTGACGACGGGTCCAGTCGCGCCGCCAGCTGTCGCTGTTGAACCGCTGGCGGAACTCGCGGTATTCGCGCCGGTCCTCCCGGCGCTCCTGCCGATCCTCACGACGGTCCTGGCGTCGCTCCTGACGGTCGTCCCGGCGTTCCTCCCGGCGTTCCTGCCGATCCTGCGGCTGCTCCGGACGGTTCGGCCGGTCCTCACGCCGCTCCTGCCGACGGTCCTGGCGGTCGTCCCGCCGGTCTTCCCGCCGTTCCTGGCGATCCTCGCGCCGCTCCTGCCGGACCTCGGGGCGGATCAGCGGCGCAGGGCGATCCTGACGCCGCTCTGCGCGCCGCTCTTGCCGGTCGTCCCGGCGCTCTTCGCGCCGCTCCTGACGGGGGGCGTCGGGCTGCTGGGGTCGATCGGGCTGGTCCGGACGAGCCGGTCGCTCCGGACGGGGCGCAGGCGGAGGCGTTTCGGCCCGGCGTTCGGCGCGGGCTTCAGCCCGGGCTGCGCGACGCTGTTCGCGAGCTTCGGTGCTTGCGGACGCCTCTTGGTCCTGCGCCATTACGGCGAGCGGCGAGGCCGCGGGAACGACGAAAGCCGCGACTGCGGCGGCGACCATCAATGAGCGCTTCATTCTCGTTTCTTCCTGCACGTCCCTGTCAGACGGCTTGAGGGAAAGGTCGCGCTTGCACGATGAACCGTGACTGAACGGATGGCGACGTTTCATTAATCATTTGAAATGAAACGCCCCGCCGGGCCGAAGCTCCGCGGGGCGTTCCTGAAGGCCCTTTGGCCAGGCCTAGAAAACGTCGTTCAGCACGCTGGCGATCAGGCCGGTCGCGATGGCGATCATGACGATGTCGTCGCCGGCGTGGACGTAACGGTAGCCGCGAGGCGCCGGCCGCAGGCCGTAGACGTACGGGTCGCGCACATAATAGCCGCGATAGGACGGCGGCAGATAGCCGCCTCGCTGCCAGCGATAGCCGTAATAGCGCGGCTCGACACGGTAGTAGCCGTAGCTCGGGGCGTACCAGTAGCCGCTGCGGGCGCCGCGATAGTCGCGGAAGTCGTCGCGACCCCGCCACCAGTCGCGATTGCTGCGGTCCCATCGGCGATCCTGACGGAATTCCCGACGGTCCTCGCGACGTTCCTCGCGGAACTCCCGCCGGTCCTGGCGGCGGTCCTGACGGTAATCCCGCCGGCTGTCGTACTCGCCCCGGCGCCAATCGCGGCGGTCCTCCCGGCGTTCCTGCCGATACTCGCGACGGTCCTCGCGTCGGTCCTGACGATACTCCCGGCGATCCTCGCGGCGTTCCTGCCGGTCCCGCCAGCTCTGGGCCTCAGCGGCCAACGGCGCAGCCGTCGTGGCCAGGGCGAGGCCTATGATTGCTGCTCTGGTGAAGCGTCTCATCCGGGTCTCCATCCTCTTCGGGACGGAAGGCGTTACCGGCCCGTTAATCATGTCAGCATTCAGCCACCGTGATGAACTGCGCCTGAACGCGGCGGTCAGGTTCGTCGTTGCGCCGGGCGACCGGACCGCCCAAGTCCAGACATGTGTTTGAGTCCGGAGCCGCCGCATGACCCGACCGATTGAACTCTGGTACTGGCCGACGCCGAACGGCTGGAAAATCTCGATCGCGCTTGAGGAGATGGGCCTGCCCTATGTGATGAGGCCGGTGAACATCGGCGCCGGCGAGCAGTTCGCGCCGGCCTTCCAGGAAATCAGCCCCAATGGCCGCATGCCGGCCATCGTCGACCCTGACGGTCCGGACGGGCAGCCGCTGGCGATATTCGAGTCCGGGGCCATCCTGCAGTATCTCGGCGTGAAGTCCGGCCGCTTCTATCCGCAGGACCCTCGGGGCAAGGCCGAGGTCGACCAGTGGCTGTTCTGGCAGGTGGGCGGCTTGGGTCCGATGGCGGGCCAGACCCATCATTTCCGCCAGTACGCTCCCGCCATGATCAAGGACCAGCGTCAGATCGCCTATGGCGTGCGGCGCTACACCGACGAAACGCACCGCCTCTACGGGGTGCTGGACCGCCGCCTCGCGGACCGCGACTTCGTGGCCGGCGAGTATTCCATCGCCGACATGGCCATCTGGCCGTGGATCCTGCCGGAGTTGCAGGGCCAGTCGCTGGAAGAGTTCCCCCACGTCAAGGCCTGGATGGCGAGGGTGGGGGAAAGGCCCGGCGTGGTCGCTGGCCGGGCGCTGGGCGACACCCTGCGCCGCAGCCTCGCCGCTTCCGGCAAGGCCGCCGAAGAGGCCCGCAAGGTGCTGTTCGGGCAACGGGCGCGGTAACCCTTTGTAAGCGGTGCGGTGACTCTTCGTTAGCGGTGGTGAATCAGAGATTTCGAAGAGATTTCAGAGGTCTTTACACGGCGCGCTATTCCGGACGATCTGGCCGGAAAGGCCGTTCAGAGGCCGTGGCTGTTAACTTTAACTTCAAACCGCGGGTATTTCATCGGTGTCAGAAGGCGGGGCCAGAAAGGCGCCGGTTCGGAGGATACGGTGATGATCGCGCAAGAAACGGCGCCCACGGTCAACGAAGAGCAGGGTCTGCCCCTGCCAACGGCTGAGATGAGCGGGGACGACCTGTTCCGTCTGGGTATGATGTATTCGAGCGGCCAGGGCGGTTGCCCGATGGACCGCGTTTCGGCCCATATGATCTTCAACCTGGCGGCCATGAAGGGCTCGATCGAGGCGCGCGTCTATCGCCGCGAGATGAGCGCCGAGATGGAGCAGGATGAAATCTGCGAAGCGCAAAAGGCGGCCCGCCGCTGGATTGACGCGGGCGTCGTGTCGCTCGCGGCCTGAGCCCGCCGACCGTCCACCGCCGTTAATCCTTGTCGGCCAGCTAGACACTACACTGTCCGCAGACGACGGACGGTCCCTGAATGCCAGTTAGTGATTACAGGAAACGAGAACGGCCGCGCATCGCCGTTAAAGCGCAGCTCATCCACGGCCCGATGAAGGAAAGCCACGCGGTCGTGGTTCGCAACATGCACGAGGGCGGCGCCAAGGTTCGGCTTGTCGACACGCGCGGCCTGACCTTCTCGGGCGCCGTCGTGCTGAAGCTGGCGAGCGGCGAGCGTGAGTGCGCCGTGGTCTGGCAGAAGGGCGACGAGGTCGGGCTTCGGTTCGAGCCCTAGAAATTCTGATACTGCCCGCCGATAGCGTAGCTGAAGCCGATCGGCAGGGCGTTGCGGAACAGCGAGACGAAATTCGCCACTTCGCCCAGGTTCGAACGCGGCACGAAGAGGATGTCGCCGCGCCTCAGGGCCACGACCTCGCCGCGGCGGGGCCGCAGATCGACCGCCCGCATCATCCGCACCCCGCCCGGACCCCGCCGGATCAGCGCCACCTCGTGCTGGCGCGCGGTCGGCAGGAAATCCCCGGCCTGGATCACGGCCTGGTAGGCGTCCAGGTCGCCGGTCATCTCGATCATGCCCGGGGTCCGCACCTCGCCGCCAACCCAGACGCGGATCGGTCCGGCCGTCTTCAGGGTGATTTCCACCACCGGTCGCCGCAGCTGGCTGGCGAAGGCGTCGGACGCATCCGCCTCGACCTCGGCGATGGTCCTGTCCGCCGCCATGATCTGGCCGACCAGCGGCAGCGAAATCCGGCCATCGGGCCCAATCCTCTGGGTCCGGGTCAGTTCGACGGCGGTCGGCGTAGCGATCTCGATCTCGTCGCCGGGATAGAGCACATACTCAGGTTCATTCTCGGTCCAGTCGGCGAAGCCGATCTCCGGGAAAGACGTCCGGCCGACTTGCTGGACGCGGTCGCCGCCCGAGGCCATCGGCCCGGGCATCCGTGCGCCGTACTCGCCGCCGCCGCACCCGGAGACCAGCGCGCCGCCGGCCCCGGCGAGGCCCAGAAGCAGCAGGCGGCGGTCGATGGACATGGCGGATTGATTCCCGGAAGCAGCGTCTGACCGCAAGGTCGCCGCTTATGGGTAACCATGAGTTAACGCCGCTGGCCCAAGGCTGGACCCGTTCAGTCCCGCAGATGGAATCAGTCCGCCCGCATGCGCACGACGGCCTACACGACAGTCCGCCCGCGCTACGGCTTCGTCGATGTCGTCGGCCTGCTGTTTCGCGAACTGCTTCTGATGATCATCGTCTTCTTGCTGCTGTTCGCGCTCGGCACGGCCGCGGTGCTGACGCTGAAGAAATCCTACACCGCCAGCGCCAGCGTCTACGCAGGCGTCGGACAGGAATATGTCTACCAGCCGCGGGTCGGCGCCGCCGAGCGGGGAGGGCAGCCGCTGGAGGCGGACGCCGTGGCCCAGTCCGAGGCCCAGATCCTCGGCAGCCTCGCGGTCAAGCAGAAGACGGTCGAGGCCCTCGGGGCCGACGCCATTCTCGGGCCCGGCGCGACCGGAACCCCCGCCGAAAAGAAGGCGGCGGCGCTCAAGGCCCTGGACAGCGGTCTCGGCGTGGGCACCACGCCCGGCAGCGCGATCATCTCGGCGTCCTACGCCGCCAACGACCCGGTGCGCGCCGCGACGATCCTGAACAGCCTGATCGATCAGTATCTGGTCCAGCGCCGGACGGTGTTCCGGGATCGCACCACCCCCGCCATCGCCGCCCAGCGCGAGGCGTTCGAGGAAGATCTGGCCCGGGCCGACGCGGCCTACAACGCCTTCATGACGTCGAACAACATCGGCGACTTCGCCACGGCCAAGGCGTCGCTGGCCGCCAGCTACCAGACCACCCAGGCCGAGGCGCTTTCGCTGAGGGCCCAGCTGAACCAGGCGACGCAGCGGCTCAACACCCTTGAGGCCCAGCTGGCGCAGCAACCGGCCGAGGTCGTGCTGCAGCAGGACCTGAACGTTTCGGCCCAGAACCAGATTCTGGAGCTGCGCACCCAGCGCGAGGCGCTGTTGTCGCGCTACACGCCGGACGCCCAGCCGGTGAGGGATATCGAACAGCAGATCGCTGATCTCCAGGCCTATGTGGCAACCGGGACGACCGTCGGCGCCAAGGAGGTCCGCACCGGGCCCAGCACCGTCTTCACCGCGATCGAGACGGCCCGCATCACCGCCGCCGCCGACCGGGACGGGCTGGCGGCCCGGCTGGCCGTGGCCGAACGCCAGCTGTCCCAGCTGCGCTCGCGGCTGGCCGATCTGACCCGGCTGGAATCGACCAACGCCAACCTCGCCGGCAACCGCGAGGTCCTGACCGCCAACATCCGGGAGTTCCAGCAGCGCGAGGTGCAGGCGCGCGCCGACAACGCCCTTGTCGCCGCCGGGGCCGACAATGTCACCGTCATCGAGCGGGCCGAGGCCCCGACCCGCGGCTCCAGCCTCAAGGCGCCGCTGCTGGCCCTGGTCGTCCTGTTCGCTGGCTTCACCGCCCTGTGCGTGGGCCTGCTGAGGGTGTTCACCCGCCGCGGCTACACCACGCCGGCCTCGACCGGGCGCACCCTCGAAATGCCGGTGCTGGCCGTCGCGCCGATGAAGGCCCGGTGATGCGCCTCCCTACGCTCGTCATGGTAGCGTGGGGCCTTGTAGCGGGCGCGTAGCGATTCGATGGTCGACCTGACATCCGAAATGGCGGCTCTCTGGGCGGCGCTGGGCCCGGCGCCGGGCCACCGCGGCCGCGTGATCCAGATCGCAGCCGCCAACTCCGGCGAGGGCGTCTCGACCGTGGCGCGCGAATACGCCCGCCTGACCGCCGTGCGCGCCCGTCGCCCGGTCTGGCTGATCGACGCCGATCTGGCGCAGCAGGGCCAGCTCGAGGCCGTGGCGGCCGAACCCGACCGCTTCGGGGCCTTGGGCAAGGCGGCCATCGCGACGCCGGACGGCTCGATCTTCTTCGCCATCACCCCGCGGATCACCGACCGGGCCGGCAAGCCGGTGCATCCGGCCCGCTTGCTGACAGCTCGCCCCTGCCTCGGCGGGCGGCTTTGGGTCACCCGGTTCGCGGCCGAACACCTGCGTTCGGGTCAGCGGGCCGAGGCGATCGCCGACCCCCGCTACTGGGACGCCCTGCGCAAACATGCCGACACGGTGGTGATCGACAGCCCTGCCGCCGACCGTAACGCCATGGCCATCACCCTGGCGCCCTTCGTCGACGCCACGGTGCTGGTGGTGGCGGCCGAGAGCACGGCGGCGGGCGACCCGCTGATCCTTCGTGACGAGATCGAGGCGGCGGGCGGCAGGATCGCCGGCGTGGTGGTCAACCGCTCGACCTATCGGCCCCCGGCCTTCCTGAAGCGGCTGACCGGCTAGGCCTGCGCCGCGTCCAGCCGCGCTACTTCGCGCACGCCATAGAAGTGCGGCTCCAGACCCTTCATCCAGAACAGTTTTCCCACGCCCCGTGCCGTGCGGTCGTAGAGGTCCGCCCGCTTCGGGCTGCGGATCAGGGTCAGCAAGGCGGCCCCGACACCCCAGACCAGGGCCTGGCCAGCGCCGACGACCATCCAGCGCAGCACCGCCGGCCAGTCCCGCGCCGCCGCGGCCGTCTGGCTGGGGCCCTGGCCGTAGGCGAAAGCCCGGGCGAGGGCGTATTTCAGGGTCGCGCGATGGGCCGGCGCGAACTCCTCGACCGCGGCGTCGGCGGCCCAGCCGAAACGGCCTCCGCGGGCGGCCAGGCCCGCGAACAGGGCGTCGTCCTCACCGCCGGCATGGTCGGCCCTCGCGTCGAACGGGGCCGGTCCGGGCAGGGCGACGCTGCGCACCATCAGGGAGTTGCCGCAGCCGTACGGTTCATCGATCAGGCCGCTGCGTCCGGGTCCCTCGCGGCCGAAGAACCGCTCCAGATAGGGCTTCAGCCAAGGCTCGGCATCGGGCGCGCGCCCGGTGATCGGGCCGAACACGACATCGGCGCCGGTGCTCTCCTGCGCCTCGATCAGGGCGGCCAGCCAGCCGGGCGAGGCCGCCTCGTCATCGTCGAGGAAGGCGATCAGAGGGGCCCGGGTGGCGCCGAGGCCGGCGTTGCGGGCCGTGGCCACGCCGGGTCGGGGCGCGTGCACATACACCAGCGGCCACGGCGCCAGACCGCGCAGGGCCTCGACCCCGATCCCGGCCGACCCCGAAGGGTCGTTGTCCACGACCACGATCTCCGAAATCCGGTCCCCCACGCCGGTCTGGGCGAACAGCGAGCGTAGCGCCCGCTCGAGGCTCTCCGGGCGCCGCAGGGTCGGAACGATGATCGCGACGTCGGCCATTACACCGCGTCCGCATAGAGGGCTGCCCGATACAGGCGCAGCGAGAAGGCCCGCGCCGCCACCGGCAGCCAGTCTGCCTCGGCCGCCTTGCGCATCCGGCCGCGCAGCCATGGCAAACCCGGGAGGCGCTTCAGCAGCTTCGCCGCCCTGTAGCTGGGATAGGCCGCGACGATCCCGGGATGGCGGTCGGCCATGCGGGCGAAATTGGGCGCGGACTGCTCATACTTGCCGGCCAGCGAGGCCACGGTGTCCAGACCCATATGGGTGGCGGCATTGTCGAGGTGCACGACCCGGAAGCGCCGCGACACTCGCATCGCCCACTCCACGTCCTCCCAGCCCCAGCCCGTGAAGCCGGGATCGAAGGCCTCGGCCTCGAACACGTCGCGGCGCACGAGCAGGTTGGAGGTGTAGACGTATTTCTCCGGCTGCCGCGCCCGTTCCGTATAGGGCACGCACTCCGATTTCGCCGCCATGGCCCGGTGCACGGCGAACCGCGCGTCGGTCGGCGCCTGCAACAGCGAAAAGCCGCCGAAGGCCACCGCCGGATCCTCGCGCGCCACCAGCTCGGCCCAGTCGCGCAGGAAGCGGCGATGGTCGGGCCGCATGTCGCTGTCCAGGAACAGCAGACTGCCCCCCCGCGCCGCCGACGCCAGCCGGTTGCGGCCGACCGACCGCCCCTCGTTGACCGGCAGGGTGATCAACCGGGCGGGCAGGGCCATGGTCTTGATCCGCGCAGTCAGCCGCGCCGTCAGTGTCGCATCGCGGGTGCCGTCGTCCAGCACGATGACCTCGACCGCCCCGTCGACCGACGCCGCCTCCTCGTCGAGCAGGGCGAGCAATTCCTCAGGGTCGTCGCGCAGGAACGGCGTCAGCACCGAGAGGGTCGGCCGGGCGCCCTTCCAGGCGGCGTTGTCGATGATCTTCGCCCGCGCCGCCGTCATGCTGTCGCCCTCCGGTCCCGGTTCCGCGCCAGCAGCCGCAGGGCCACATCCCGCACCCCCGCCGCGTTCAGCGTCAGGGCCACGGCGGCATAGACGACCCCGCCGACGCTCGCGTCCAGCATCAGCTCCGCGAACCCGCCGATGGATGGCAGCCGCGCCACGACCAGCGCCATCGCCCCCGTGGCCACGCCGCAGCGGATCAGACTGTCCCACGGGATCGGCAGCGGCAGCACCCGGCGCCCGATCACCTGCGTCGCCAGCAGGCCGAGGGCGAAGCTGGCCGCTGTCGCCCATGCCGCCCCGATCAGGCCGTAGAGCGGCACCAGGATCAGGTTCAGCACCACGTTCAGCCCCGCCGGTATCGCCATGGCCACCAGCAGAAGTTTCGTCTTCTTGCCGAGGGTGAAGGCCTGACCGAAATAATAGGCGGTGAGGCCGTACAGCAGGGCCGACAGGGCGATCCACGGCGTGATGCTGGCCGCCGCGACGCGCAACTCCTCACCGATCAGCACCTCGGCG
Source organism: Brevundimonas sp. (assembly GCF_036676055.1). Taxonomy (GTDB): domain Bacteria; phylum Pseudomonadota; class Alphaproteobacteria; order Caulobacterales; family Caulobacteraceae; genus Brevundimonas. The sequence continues at coordinate 20,569 of NZ_JAKFDS010000021.1, forward strand.
AGCGGCCGGGCGACCAGCGCCACGCCCGCCGCCGCCGGCAGACCGATCAGCAGGAAGGTCGACAACTGCTCCCGCGCCGCCGCCTTCAGCTGGCCCGGTCCCCCGCGCTCCAGCGCCATGATCAGGGCCGGCTGCCCCGCCGATCCCAGCCACAGAAACAGCACGTCCAGCGTCCGGTTGGCGATCGAATAGCCGGCGTGATAGGCGCCCACCGCCGCCTCATCGAGGAAGGCCGCCAGCAGGAATCGGTCGGTCGACGACAGCACTACGGTCAGGGCCAGCGAGGCCGCGATCGGATAGCCGTACAGGGCGTAGCCGCGCACCCGCGCCGGCTCGAAGCCGCCGCCGCGCGCCTGCCTCAGCTCGCCCGGCAGCACGAAGGGCAGGGCGGCCAGAGGGGCAAGTCCAATGCCCAGCAGCGGCGCGGCCCCGCCCCATCCGGCGAGGGCGAAGCCGACGCCGATGACGAGGCCGCCGATGGTCACGGCGATGTCCAGTCCCGCCGCCTTGCCGACCTCTCCGGCGGCGCGGAATCGCTCCTGACCCAGCTTGACCAGACTGCGCGCCGGCACGCCCGCCAGACCTGCCGCGAGGGCGATCCGGAACAACGGGTCGCCTGGCCAGATCCACATCGACAGCGCCGTGAGCACGAGGAAGCCGGCGCTGAGGGCGAAGGCGGTGCGGTACAGCGAAGCGAAATGCCCCTGCGTCGCGGCCCCGGGCTCCTGCGCCGCCCAGAACCGCGCCATGGCCGCCTCCAGCCAGCTGAACACCGCGACGTGCGCCAGCGTCATGACCGAGAAGGCGAGGGCGTAGCGGCCGAAATCCTCGGGACTCAACAGGCGGGTGAACAGCACGATGGCCAGAAAGCCGACCACCCCCTGCACGATATTGGCGGGCAGATAGCCCCAGACGCCGCGCCAGAACATCTCAGCGGACCGCCGAACGGTCGCCCAGCAGGACCGGAATGGTGATGGCCATGATCCACAGGTCCAGCCAAAGCGACTGGCGCTCGACATATTCGATGTCCAGCCGCACCCGCGTGCGCACGTCCTGCGCCGTGTGCAGCGGCCCGCGCGAGCCGTTGACGGCGGCCCAGCCCGTCATGCCGGGCTTGATCCGGTGACGATGGGCGTATTCCGCCACCAGCCGGGCGCTTTCGACATGGCCGGTCTTCATGCCGATGGCGTGGGGCCGGGGCCCGACCAGCGACATCTCGCCGGTGAGCACATTCAGCAGCTGCGGCAGTTCGTCGAGGCTGGTCTTGCGGATGAAGCGGCCGACGCGGGTGACCCGGTCGTCGTCGTGCGTCACCTGCCGGCTGGCGGTCGCATCGGCGGCCTCCTGCTTCATCGAGCGGAATTTCCACACCACGATCTCCTCGTGGTTGAAGCCATGGCGGCGTTGGCGGAAGAAGATCGGCCCGGGGCTGTCCAGCCGGATGGCTGCGGCGATGACCGCCATCACGGGGGCCAGCAGCACCAGGGCGATCAGGCCGATCACCAGATCCTGCAGCCGCTTGTTGAAGGCCCGGCGGTCATGGTCGACCGGTCCCTGCACATCGGCCAGGGGCGCCGCCGCCAGCCGGTTCAGCGCCGATCGCGTCTCCGCCTCCCCGTTCGGCTCGACCAGCAGGGTGACCTCGTTCGGCAGGGTCCGCAGCCGCGCTGTCAGCTCGCGCACCCGGGCCTCCGCCTTCGGATCGATGGCCAGCACGACCCGGTCGACATAGGGCGTCATCTTGTGGGTCAGCAGGTCGTCCGCCGTGCCCAGCACCGGCACGCCCTCGATCGCCTCTGGCGAGCGCGCCAGCCGGTCATCGAAGATCCCCAGCACGTTCAGATCGCGCCGCTTCAGCGCCTCGCGGATCAGGGTCTCGGCCCGCCGCGTCGCCCCGACCAGCACGATGTTCGGCGTCAGCGCGCCCGATGCCCGCCAGCGTCCGACCAGGTCGCTCCAGCCCATGTGCAGGCCGTACAGGCTGACCAGCACCAGCCCGCTCCACACCAGCCAGGCCGACCATTGCGCTTCGGCTCCGAGAAGGAGCCCGCCCGAGATCAGGGCCGCCGCCGCCCCGGCCGCGACAATCCCCGCCACCGAGGCCAGATGAAGCGACGCCTTCTGGCCGCGGGCGAACCGGTAGAGGCCCAGAGACCGCATCAGGCCCAGCACCGTCAGGGCCCCGAGAGCGAAAGGCGCCAGCCGCGACGCCTCGGCGTGCAGCAGCGGCCCCGGCGTCGCCGCCCAGGCGCACAGCAGGGTGACCGCCGTCACCGCCAGCACGTCGAAGGCCCGGAAATAGTGCGCCGCCAGCCGCGAGGCGTGCCTCTGCCGGGCGTTCAGCCAGACTTCGGGGCGGAACGGCCCGCGCCGGGCCGACCCCGCGGCCCGTGCGCCGCGACCTTGCCCCACGGCGGAGGAGGCGGCTAGCGCCTGCAATCCCGACACGTCGAAACCGCCGGCCGTGGCGGCCGGGTCGGCGTCGAACGAAAGGCGGTTCGCGGCGTCGGTCAATCTCGGCTCATATCCGGCGGGTTCGTCGCCACCTTGCACAGGCCCTCTCACTGTCGCGTTAACGGTGGCCTGCCCCGTCGCATCACCAAGACCCGTTGCGCCCGCACGCGCGCTCCGCTATCCACGCCGCCTGCCGGAGACGTGGCCGAGTGGCTGAAGGCAACGGTTTGCTAAATCGTCGTACCCTGTAAGGGGTACCGAGGGTTCGAATCCCTCCGTCTCCGCCAGAACCTTCCCGCTTTCCGGAGTTCTGCAGTCGTTCAGGCGCGAGCCTGTGCGGCAGGCTTAGAACGCCCCCTCGACCTGCAGGGTCGCGTCGGCGTTCTCGAACACGCTCAGGCTCGCGGGCCGGAGCCCGTGGGTCGTCTCAAGGGCCGCCAGCCAGCCGAACACGGCGGCCGCTGGCGCTCCGGCTGCGCGGAACCCGAGCCGGCCCGACGCATCCATACCAGTGGTGAGCTTGAGACCCGCCGCCTCCGCCGTCTGGACCACAACCGGCTCCAGACCCCGGGCGTCCATGCGGGCCCGGCCGGCCTTTGCGGGCGCCAGGTGCGTCAGCGCCGTTCGGACCTCGACCAGTTCGGCGCCGGCGCGGGCATGATTGTTGGCCGCCTCGGCCCGCCAGTCGTTGACCGGGCGGACCACGCCCAGCCAGACGACGACCGCCGCCGCGAGCAGCGCCATCACGGCCAGCATCCGCTGTTCCCGCCGGGTGCGTCCATCCCAGGCCTGCTGGAGTTGGGCGACGATACCGTTCACGGGCGGGCTCCGATGCTGATGTCGCTGACGATGCGGCCGGCGTCGTCGAGGGTGGCGGTTTCGGTGACGGCCATGCCGGCCTCGGCCATCCGCAGGTTGATCGCCTCAATGTCCGAATAGGCCGGGTGGCTGAGGGTGGCCTTCACCCCGTCGTCCGGCCCGGCCACCAGCATCTCCAGCTCGGCCCCCTCGACAGACTCGATCGCGGTGAACAGGGCCGCGGCGGCGGCCGTCACTCCGCCGGGCGGCGGGGCTGCGGCGGCGCGGCGGCGCAGGGCGGCCGCCGGATCGGCTTCGCGCGCCAGTTCGGGGGCCGCGACCGTGATCGCCGCCACCGCCTCGGCTTCCAGTCGGCGGGCGGCAATGTCGTCGCGGGCGGCTCCGGCGGCGGTCAGCAGCAGCGGCGAGACCAGGACGGCAGCGGCCAGCCCCGCCGCGCGCCGCCATCCAGCCCGCGACGCCGCTCGGTCGCGGTCTCCCGCGTCCAGCAGATTGATGGCCGGGGACCGCGCCGCGGCCGCCAGCGCCTGCTCGACCGTCCGCGGATCCTGAAGCGGGACGACGCGGCGGTCGCCTGCGACCAGGTCCACCAGATCCGGCTGCACCGTGACGGCGAAGCGGCGACCCCGCAGCGCCGCATTCTCGCCGAAGGTCACCGCCAGCACGACGTCCGCATCATCGGGTTCGGCCAGGGTCAGCATGTCCGGCACGACGACGTCGGGGCGGACGCCCAGCGAGTCCAGATAATCCGACCAGGCCTGCAGCAGGCCGTGGCTGACCACGGCGACCAGCCTCGGCTCGCCCGGCCCGGAGGGCGGGCCCACCACGGTGGCGACCCGATCCGGCGTCACGGCCAGATCCTCGCGCAGTCGCCACGCCGCCGCTGCCCGCAGCTGGGCCGCCCCGCCCGCGGGCAGATCCAGCCAGCGCACGGAGACGTCGGCGCCGGGGCATACCGCGACGGTGCGCATCGGTTCCGGCCGCTCCAGTGCGTCCGGAGTCAGGGCTCCGCGCTCCAGCACGCCCCCGTCCGCGGCGACGATCATGAACGGCGCCGGCTGGCCGGGCAGGGTTGGGATCAGGATCAGGCGGATCGGTTTCATTCTTCGGGAATCCAGCGCTGGATGACGGTCCGCACCGCGCCGTCGGGCTGTGCGTCGAGGAGGGCGGTGCGAACCGCGCGGCCGCCGCCGTAATCGACATCGACGCGCAGGTTGAAGTAGCGGGTCAGGACGGTGACCTGGTTGCGGACCTCGTCCGGGACCTCCACCCCGGCCAGGGCGGGCTGAGACCAGAAGGCGGCGGCGTCCGCCCACCCGGCCCGCGGCCGCCGGGCGATCACGGCGCGGGCGCTCTCGGGTCCCAGGGCGTTGTCGGTCAGCATCATCAGCAGCGGCGCCTGTTCCGGCGTCAGGGTGTTGATGTTCAGCGGCGAGAGCCGGCTGGTCGGCAGGGCGCAGACGAACGGCCGCAGCCGGCGGTACAGGTCCGCGTCGACGCCCTTGACTGCGCGCAACTCGCTGACCTCGGCCAGCATCACCCCGCCGGTGCGGTAGGGCGTCTCCAGCCCGGCGTATGCGCCGTCCTCGGCCCCCAGCGGCCGCGCTTCGCCGTCGGCGTCCAGCCAGTCGGTCAGGGCGTCGGCGACGGCGCGCATGCGGCTGTCCGGCGCGCCCACGGCCCGGCCGAGAGCGAGGAACTGCGCCGTCCCCAGCGGTCGCGCCATCAGGTCCTCGCCGAACCCCTCGACCAGGCTGTTGAGGTTGAAACAGGCCTGGCCGTCGGTGACCACGGCGCTGATCGTCCCCGCCTCGATCGGGAAGCTCAGCCGGCGACCGTTCCACTCGGGCTCAAGCGGCGTGCGGGTCGGTCCGGCGTTGATCAGGCCGGCGATCTGCCGCCGGGCCAACACCTCGGCGCCCGAGGCGTACCACTGCGCCTGGGCCTGGGTCTCGGCGTTGGTGGCGCGGCGCACGGAGAAGCGTACATCGTCCAGCACGGCGACGGCGACGACCGACATCACCGCCACCAGCAGCAGCACGGTCAGCAGGGCCATGCCCTCGCGCTTGTCCACCCCGCGCCGCATCAGCCGCCGCCCACGAGGAAAAGCTGTTCGACCGGGCCAAAGCCGTCCAGCGTCATCCGCATCCGCACCGCTTCCGGCAGCGGCCGCTCGGCGGTGGCGATATAGGCCGGCGCCTCCTGTCCGTCCTTGACGAAGGCCACGGTCAGGTCGCGGACGCCGCGATACAGCACCTGCGGCGGTCCCGGCCGCGCTCCGTCCAGGTGGGTGGCGACGCGCCGCTCCAGCCGGTTCTCGACCAGCCGGTATTCGACCCGTTGCAGCGACGGCCGCGGCCGTTGGCCCGGATTGCTCCAGCCGGCCCGGGTCAGGACCAGCACCGGCTCGCCGGGGACGGTCGCGCCGCTCATCGGTTGTGGCATCGGCCGACCCGTCGGCCCGCGCGAGCGCCGCCCGCTGGCCTGTCCCAGATCGGCCTTCAGCAGGCTGCGCATCCGTTGCAGGTCGCCGGTGCGGTCGGTGGCGGCCTTGATGGCGAAGCGGTTGTCGATCGACAGGCTCAACACCGCCGCGCCCGCCGCTGCGATCAGGGCGAAGATCAGCAGGGAGACCAGCACCTCGACGAGGGTGAAGCCGGAACGGGACCCGCTCATGGCCGCGCCCGGAACAGGGCGCGCTCTGCGGCCTGTCCCTCGTCAGTGGCGACCCGGATATCGATGCGCACCATCCCGGCCTCGACGCCCGTTACGGACCGCGTCCAGCGCCACTGACGGCCCGCCAGCGGGACCACGCCCGACGTCTCGCCCTCTGCGATTTGCGGCGCGATCATCGCCTCGACCGCGAGGTTCTCGGCCACCAGCCCGCCCAGCGTCCGCGTCTCGACCCGCGCCGCCGAGCGGGTGTTCTCGCCGGAGAGGTTCAGCAGCGCCATGGCGGCGAGGCTGAACACCGCCAGGGCGACCAGCAGCTCGATCAGGGTGAAGCCGTCCCTTGGGGATTTGGGGCGCTCAGCCATTGATGGTCACCTCGCCGGCGCCGTCGATCTCGATGCGCGAGGCGCGCCCGTCGCGGCTCAGGGTCAGGGTCGCGGGCTCGGCCACGCCGGTCGGGTCGAACACCATCCGGACCGGTTCTGTCGGCGACACGGACACGCCCTCGCTCCACGTCTCCGAACCGAAGGGCCCATCCGTCAGCGGCGACCAGTCCGCGCCGTCGAAGACGGAGAAGCCGTAGCCGACGGCCGTCGCCTCGACCGCCACCGGTCGATTGGTCAGCACGGCCTCCTCGCGCGCCCGTGACAGGCGCGCGGCGAAGCGCTCGGCGTCTTCCGCCACCGACGGCCTGGGATCGGGCACGGACAGCACCACGGCGCCGGCCGCCAGACCGATGATGGTCACCGTCATCAACAGTTCGACCAGCGTGAAACCCGCCCGGCGCCCGCGGCGATCAGGCCTGCCAGTTGCCGAGGTCGGCGTCATTGCCCTCGCCCCCTTCGCGACCGTCCGCTCCGAGGGAGAAGACGTCGAACTGGCCGCCGTGCGTGCTGGGGCGGCGGTACTGGTACGGATTGCCCCACGGATCCTCGGGCAGGCGCCGGACGTAGCCGCCCTCGCGATAGCGCTCCGGTTGGGCCAGCCCGGCCGGCGCCGCGACCAGCGCCTGGAGGTCGTCCGGGAAGGTCAGATTGTCGAGGCGATAGGTCTCGATCGCCTGCTCCAGCACCGAGATGTCGGCCTTCGCCTTGCCGACCATGGCCCGGTCCTGGCTGGGCAGAACGTTGATGGCCACCACCGTAGCCAGCAGGCCGATGATGACGATCACCACCATCAGTTCGACGAGCGTAAAGCCCGGGCGCTTTCGACGCTTCGCGGTTTTGTCTTCGATTTCAGTCGTCATGGCTACGCTCCTCACCCCATCGCCAGGGTGTTGATCTGCAGAATGGGAAGAAGGATCGACAGCACGATCATCGCCACAACGCCGCCCATGACGACTATGATGGCCGGCTCGAGCAGGCTCAGCATCACGGCGGTGAAGGTCGAGAATTCGCGTTCCAGATAGTCGGCGGCGCGTTCCAGCATCGGCTCCAGCCGGCCGCTGCTCTCGCCCGAGGCGGTCATGTAGACGAGGATCGGCGGGAAGACGTCGGCCCGGCGCATCGCGGCCGACAGGCCGCCGCCCTCGCGCACGGCGTCGGCCATGGTCTCGGTGGCCAGCCGCAGGCGGCGGTTGGAGACGGTGCGGCCGGTGATGGTCAGTCCCTCCAGCACCGGCAGGCCCGCCGCGATCATGGTCGACAGGGTCCTCGCCATCTTCGCGCCGTGCAGGTCGCGGGTCAGCCGGCCGATCAGCGGCAGCCGCAGCAGGGCCGTATCGGCCTGCAGCCGGACGGCCGGATTCCTCAACGCCGCCGCCCCCGCCAGACCCGCCAGCAACAGCAGCACGGCCGCCAGCCAGCCCCAGTCGCGCATCAGATCCGACACGCCGATCACCAGCCGCGTCAGCAGCGGCAAGGTCTGGTTCATGCTGTCGAACTGGTCGACGACCCTGGGCACCACGAAGGTCATCAACGCGCCAATGACGCCCAGCGCCACCGCCGCCAGCACGGCCGGATAGACCAGCGCCGTGATCACCTTGCCGCGCACCGTCTGGTCGCGCTCCAGCCCGTCCGCCAGCCGCTCCAGAATCGGCTCCAGCGCGCCCGACGTCTCCCCGGCCGAGACCATGGCCCGGTACAGCGGCGGAAACGCCTGCCCCTGCAGCGCCATGGCGTCCGACAGCCGCCGGCCCTCCATGACGCCTCCATGGACGCCTTCCAGCACCTGGCGCACGGCGGGCCGATCGGCCTGCAGGGCGATGGTCCGCAACGCCTCCTCGATCGGCGCCACCGACACCAGGGTCGACAGCTGCCGCGTCGTCAGGGCCAGGGTCTTGGCGTTGAGCTTGCCGGCGCGCGCCATCGCCACGGGCACGGGCTTCTGCGCCGCGCCGCGCGCCGGGGTGATCTCCAGCGGCATCAGTCTGCGACGTTCCAGCAGGCCCCGCGCGGCGGCCTCGTCGGCGGCGACCAGCGCCCCCGTCACCGTGCGCCCGCCCGCGTCCACCGCCACATAGTCGAACGCCGCCATCAGGCCGCCGCCTCCGCCGCGGGCGCGTCGCCCTGCAGGGCCCCGACATCCTGCCGCGTGACGCGCACCGCCTCCTCGACCGAGGTCAGGCCGGCGAGCACGAAGGCGCGCGCCCGCTGCGTCAGGGTGTCCACCCGCTCGAACGCCGCCGCGTTGATGGCCTCCTCGTCGGCTTCGGCGGCGATCAGCCGGCGCACGCGGTCGTCGACGGCGATGACCTCATAGAGGCCGACCCGCCCGACGTAGCCGGTCTGTCGGCAGCGTTCACAGCCCTGCGCCCGCCAGACCGGCTGTCCGGCCTTGACCCCCAGCAGCCGCGCTGTGGTCCGGTCCGCCGGCTCCGACCGGCGGCACGCCGGGCACAGTCGCCGCACCAGCCGCTGGGCCACGATCAGCCGCAGCGTCGAGGCCAGCAGGAAGGGCTCGACCCCCATGTCCCTCAACCGGGTGATGGCGCCCGCCGCGTCATTGGTGTGCACCGTCGACAGCACCAGATGTCCGGTCAGCGAGGCCTGCACCGCGATCCGGGCCGTCTCGACATCGCGGATCTCGCCGACCATCACCACGTCCGGGTCCTGCCTCAGGATAGCCCGCAGGCCTGCGGCGAAGGTCATGCCGACCTTGGTGTTGACCTGGGTCTGGCCGACGCCGTCGATGGCGTATTCGACCGGGTCCTCGACCGTAAGAATGTTGCGCGTGGAGTCGTTGAGCAGCGACAGGCCGGCGTACAGCGAGGTCGTCTTGCCAGACCCCGTCGGCCCGGTGACGAGGATGATGCCGTTGGGCTCGCGCAGCGCCGCGCGGAAGGCGTCCAGCGTCTCGCCGGTCATGCCCAGCTGGTCCAGCTTCAGTTCGGCCTGGTCCTTGTCGAGGATGCGCAGCACCACCCGCTCGCCGGCCCGCGAGGGCAGGGTGGAGACCCGCACGTCCAGCGACTTGCCGCCGAGGGTCAGCGGGATGCGGCCGTCCTGCGGCACCCGCTTCTCGGCGATGTCGAGCCGGGCCATGACCTTGATCCGCGAGACCAGCAGCGGCGTGATCCGCGGGTTCAGCGACAGCGCCTCGCGAAGCACCCCGTCCACCCGCATCCGCACCGTCAGGGCGGTCTCGTAGGGCTCCAGATGGATGTCCGAAGCCCCGGCCCGCACAGCCTCGGCGATGATGCCGTTGATCAGCCGGATGACCGGGGCGTCGTCGGCCGTGTCCAGCAGGTCGGCGGCGGCGGGGATGTCGTCGATCAGGCTGTCCAGCCCCGACGGCATGTCCAGATCGTCGCCGTCGGTCGCGTTCAGATGGTCGCCGGCATAGACCTGCGACAGCCGCCGGTCGAACTCGGCCTGGCTCAGCCGCTCGATCCGCAGCGCCCGGCCCAGCGCCCGGCGGGTCTCGACCAGCGCCGACGGATCGGCCCCCTCCCTCAGGCCGACCAGGGCGATCTCGCCCGCGTCCAGCAGGATGACGCCGTGCCGCTTGGCGAAACCGTAGGGCAGGGTCGGATTGACGAGGGTGATCATGCCGCCGTCACTCTTGCGGCGCGGACTGGGCGGGCGGCAGGGGCGAGACGGTCACCTCGCCCACCGGCGCCGTGTCGACCGCCGGTGGGGCGACCGGCGCCTGGGTCCGCATGTATTCGCGCAGCATCTCGTCCAGGCTGGGCTCCACCGTCGGATCGTTGTTAAGCTGCTGCTGCCGCATATAGCCCCAGCGGTCGGCGGCGAGCGCCTGGGCGTCGGCCTGCGACCGGATGATGCTCGGGCGGATGAAGACCATCAGATTGGTCCGGCCGCGCTGTCGGCTGGTCGAGCGGAACAGGGCGCCGATCCCGGGGATGTCGCCCAGCCCCGGCACCTTGTCGACCGACATCCGGTCGTTCTGGTCCAGCAGGCCGCCGGCCACGGCGATGTCGCCGTCGTCGACCACCAGCGTCGTCTCCAGCTCCCGCTTGTTCAGCACCAGATCGCTGGCCGAGTTGGACAGCACGCCATTGATGCTCGACACCTCCTGCCGCATGAACAGGGTGATGGAGCCGCCGGCGTTGATCTGGGGGCGGACGATCAGCTTGACGCCGATGTCCTGCCGCTGGGTCGTGCGGAACGGGTTGGAGTTGCCGTCCAGCAGGGTCTCGCCGGTCGTGATCGGCACCTCCTGACCGACCAGGATGGTCGCCTCCTCGTTGTCGAGGGTCATCAGCGACGGCGTCTGCAGCAGGTTGGAGCCGTCGTCGGTCTTGGCGGCGTTGATGATGAAGCCGAACAGGCCGTCGCCGATCCGCCCGCCGCCGCCGCCGACGAAGCCGTTGGCGCCCAGCAGGGTGTTCAGCGCCAGGTTCTGCAGCTGCTCGCGCAGCGGATCGTCCTCGTCCAGCTGGCCCGCCCCGGCCCCGCCGGCGATCGGGACCAGCGGCGTGGCGCGGTCCGAATAGTTGGTCAGGCCGACCGGATTGCCGTCCTCGCCGGCCAGCAGCCACTGCACGCCCAGCTCCTTGACGGCGTTGTCCGACAGCTCGACGACGATGGCCTCGATCAGCACCTGCTGTCGGCGTTGGTCCAGCTGGCGGATGACCTCGGCCAGCATCCGCTGGGTGTCGCCCGAGGCCGAAATCACCAGGGCATTGGCGCCCGGGAAGCGGGCGATGGTGGCGCGCTGGCCCGGCACAGGGGCGGCCGGGGAGGGCGCCGCCGAGGCGACCTCGCTGTCGCCGCCGCTCCCGCCGCCCCGGACTGCGGCCGGCGTCGCATTGGCGCTGGCCGCCGTCACCGGCTGGCCGACGATCTGCTGCAGCACCGGCAGCAGGGCCTCGGCATTGGCGTGCTGCAGGAAGACCACCTTGACGTCGTCAGCCGACTGGGCCCGCCGGTCGAGGTCCTCGATCAGCGGGCGCACCCGCGCCACGGCCGAAGGGTCGCCGCGCAGCACGACCGAGTTCGAGCTCTCCACCGGCGTCACCGACACCATGCCCTGACCCGGCTGGCCACCCGGCGGCGCCAGCACCGACTGCAGCACGGCGGCGATCTCGCGCGCCGATGAGTTTTCCAGCGTCACCACCTCGAAACCGGTGCGGTCGACGTCGATGCGGCCGATCAGGGCGCGGATGCGGGCCAGATTGTCGGCGAAGTCGGCGACCACGACGCTGTTGGCCCCCGCATTGGGCAACACTTGGCCCTGCGGCCCGACCAGCGGCCGGATGGTCTCGGCAGCGGAGGCGGCGTCGATGTTGCGCAGCTGGAACACCTCGGTGGCGAACCGCTCGGCCCCGACCGTCGCCGGTCCCTGGGCCGCGCCCTGCGCCGGGCTGATGCGGTAGGCGCCCGAGCTCGTCGGCGTCACCACCAGTCCGTTGGCGCGCAGGGTCGACAGGAAGACCTCGAACAGCTGGGCGCGGGACAGCGGCCGGTCGCTCGTCACCGTCACAGTGCCCGTCACCGCCGGATCGACGATGAAGGTGCGGCCGGTCGAGCGGGCCACGTCCTGGATGAAGGCGCGGATGTCGGCGCCCTGCACGTTCAGGGTCTGGCCCGCCTGCGCCCGCACCGGCGTTGCGGCCAGCGGCCCCTGGGCCAGCAGGACAGCGGCGAGGACGCCGGCGAGGGCTCTGTGGCGGGTCGGTTTCAACGGCCTGTCCTTATGGTGGTGGTCTGCGACGCGCCGTCCCGCTCGAAGCGGATTTCGGCGCTGGCTGCGTTCGCCAGCTGGCCGCGCAGGCCGGCGATGCGGGCCGGGCTGTCGAGCGCGACGCCGTTGACCGAGAGGATGACGTCGCCGGCCTGCAGGCCCGCGGCGTCCAGCAGCCCCGCGTCGGCCCCGTCGGCGATGGTGAAGCCGTTGAGGCGAACGCCCTGCATCCGCGGCCGCAGCGACCCCTCCGCCATCAGCCGCGCCGGATCGATTGTCGGACCGGCGGGCGGGGCGGGGTTGGGCGTGACGGTCTGAGGGACCGGAGGCGGCGGCGGCGCGGCCCCGGTGGGCAGGTCGCTGAAGACAAGCCGGCTCAGCGAGCTTCCCCGGGCCAGAACGACATGGTCGGACCCCACCGACTGAAGGATCAGCCCGGGCTCCAGGGTCTCGCCCACGGCGACGGACAGCTGACGCCCGTCCACCAGGCCGATGATGGCGGAGCCGCCGCCGGCGCCATCCGAGCGAAGGCCGAACAGCCGCATCTGGCCGCCGCCGGCATCCTCGACCGGATTGCCCTGGGCCCCGGTGCGGAAGAAGGCGTCGAAACGCTGGAAGACGGAAAAGTCGACGGGTTTGGCCGGGGGCCTCGTCGTTGCCGCGGCCGGGATCTCGACCGGCTCGACCGCGATCCACGCCAGTCGGCCCAGCTGGACGATCAGAACCAGCGCCAGCGCCGCCTCGACGCCGCTCCGCACCCGGTCCGGGCGGGCGGCGAGAGTCTCCCGGATCCCCGTACTCCAGTTGCGAATTGCGCCGATCACGATCGCAGGCCCCGACGGGCCCCGACGGCCCGAAAGCCTCGTAGACCAATCGTCCGTGTCCGGGCTTCACGGCCTCATGACGGACCAGAGAAGTTGCGGTGACGGTTGCGACGGGTCCGGACCAAGTGCCGCAAATCTGCAATCACGGACGGGGAGGCCGCGGTGCGGCAGCCTCCCCGTGTGACGGTCAGAAGCGGGCGGTCAGGCTGACCGTCGCGCTGGAACCCAGCTCGTAGTTGTTGATCAGGATCTTGTTCCCAAGCTCCTGGAACTCGTCGTAGTCGGTGTTCAGAAGGTTGCGCAGTTCGAGGGCGAAGCCGAGATCGCGACCCGCATATTCGAAGTCCTTGCGGTAGACGAAGTCGAGGAACACGCCCGGGTCCTGGATGTAGTCGGGCTCGCGCGCGCCGGCCGCGCCGGCGCCGCGGGCGGTGATCCGCTCGCTGACGTAGTTGACGATGATCGTCGCCTGCGACCGCGCGGTGTCGTCTTCCCAGCCCAGCTGCAGGTTGGCGACATGGTCGGACTGACCCTGCAGCCGGCTGCCGTCGGCGATGAAGAAGGACGCCTGTTCCGGCGCGCCGCCGCCGCCCTGGGTGAAGACCACGTCGTCCGCGCCGACCTGCACGTCTGAGGTCGACCAGGTGTAGTTGGCCTGCACCAGCCAGCGCTTGTTGGCGATGAAGGACGAGCCGGCGTCCGGCCACTCGAAATACTTCTTGGCCTCGACCTCGGCGCCGTAGACCGTAGCCTTGGGCGCGTTCAGGAACGACTGCTGGCGCTGGTCGCCGGTCAGCACGACGACCGACTCCACCGGCTTGTCCAGATCCTTGTAGAAGACGCCGGCGGTCAGAAACTGCTGCCGGGCGAAATACCACTCGTACCGGGCGTCGAGGTTCAGGATCTCGGTGTCGACCAGGAACGGGTTGCCGGTGAACTCGCGGTCGCTTTCCGGGTCGATGTAGGACTGCGGCGCCAGTTCACGAAACTGGGGCCGGCCGATCGTCTTCGAGGCGCCGAAGCGCAGCTGCTGGTCCTCGGCGAAGTTCCACGTCGCGGTGAAGGAGGGCAGGTAATACTGCTCCTCGATTTCGGTGGCTGCGAAGGTGGAGGCGCCGCCGAACAGGTCGAGCGGAGTCACCGACTGCCGGCCGTCCTCGAACCGGACCCCGGCCGTGGTGCGAACCAGCGGAATGATCTCGGCGTCGACCTGGGCGTAGACGGCGTCGACCGTCAGCTCGGCCTCATAGGCGCCGGCGCCGTTGGTGCCTGCGACCTGCCGCAGTTCGATCGTGGTCGGATTGATGTTGAAGTCGGAGAACAGATAGTCGATCCGCGAGGCCCGCTGTTCGTCGGTCAGCCCGCTGACCGCCGTCAGCTGCAGGTCGCGACGGGTGGCGTCGCGGCTGCTGTCCGTATGGGCCACGCCGAGGCTGAACACCGCTTCACGATAGTCCGACAGCGGCAGGGTGTAGCGGACATCGGCCCCGCCGGAGATCACATCCTCGTCCAGTTCGCTGAACGAGATCAGATTGGACGGATTGTGGATGTAGTCGCCGGCGGCGTTGACGCCGTACTGGAAGCGCGACTCATACGGCGCGTCCCGCGAGGTGCGGGCCCAGGCGCCGCGCCAGTCGAACTCCAGCGCCCCATCCATGAACACGTGCTCGCCGCTCAGCTGGGTCGAGAACAACTGGCGGACGAACCATTCGGTGTAGTCGTCGCGGATGATCGCGCCGCCCGCGCTCAGGTCTGGACCGGCGCTGGTGCGGGCTTCCTTCGTGGTGCTGCGGACGTAGAAATTGGTCCACTTCAGCTCATGGTCGGGCCGCGTCAGCGACAGCCCGCCCAGCAGGTTGAGCTGGACGTCGTTCTGGTTCGACTCAAAGGCCTTGCTGGTCACCGGGACGATGGCGCCGCCCGAGAACTGGCCTTCTTCCTGGAAGCCGTTGCGGGTGCTCCAGCTGTTACTGTAGCCGGCGACGGCGATCAGGCCGACCGTGCCGAGGCTGCTGTCGCTGGACAGGCCGCCGGTGGCCTCGAAGCCGAAATTCACCGGCGTGGTCTCGCGCTGCAGCAGGCGCAGAGGCGCGTTGACCAGCGCTTGGCCCATGGCCTGCAGTTCGTTGGTCGAGAAATTGGCGCGGTTGATCTGCCGGCCGGACCCGAAGGCCAGGGCGATGGGTCCCGGCACGTCGCGGGTGCCGTCGTCGAAGCCCGTGAAGTCCGTGCGCGAGCCGTAGTAGATCAGGCTCTCCTCGTTGGTCGTCTCGGTGTTGCCGCCGATCGAGGCCGAGAAGTTGAAGAAGGGCTCGTTGGGCGCGTCCACCGTCCTCAGGTCGATGACGCCGCCGCCGAACTCCCCCGGATAGTTGGCCGAATAGCTCTTCTGGACCGTCACGCTCTCGAGAATGTTCGAGGGGAACAGATCCAGCGGCACCACCCGTTGCAGGGGTTCGGGGCTCGGCAGGGGCGAGCCGTTCAGCAGGGCGGACGAATAGCGCTCGCCCAGGCCCCGGACATAGATGAACCGTCCCTCGACGACGGTCAGGCCCGTGACCCGCGTCAGGGCGGCGGCGGCGCTGGAGTCGCCCGTGCGCTCGAGGTCCTCGGTCGTCAGGAAGGCGGCGACCTCGGAGCTCTCCCGGTTCGGCTCGGGGATGTAGCGGCCCAGCACGACCACCTCGTCCACCTGGGTTTCCTCAGGCTCCTGCGGCTGGGTCGGGGACGAATCGCCGACGGCCGGCGCGGGTTGCGATTGGGCGGCGGCGATTCCGGGCGCGATCAGCGCACTGGTGGCCAGCAGGAGCCCGGTGAGGGTCAGGTGAGCGGTCTTCATGATCTGCGCCTTGGAGAGTTTCAACGGACGGGCGAAAGCCGGCGGCGGCTCGGGGGAGCCGCCGCCGCATCCGTCATCAGCAGGTCGCGCCCGCGGTCAGGCCGCAGGTCCAGCCCTGCCACCAGGTGTCGGCGGCGTTCTGGACGGCGCCGATGTAGGTCGTGGCGGTGAAGAACGGATAGACCGCCGGGGCGTTGGCCACGGGGACCGCAGTCTCGTTGGCGCCGTTGATGAAGGTCAGGACCTGGTTGCTCAGGCTGGTGCCCGAGGCCGGAGCGGTCAGGGTCGAGGCCCCGGCCGCGGTGTTGTTGGTCCCGGCGGTGAACACCGCCTGCGACCGCGCGGCGTTGGCCGGGCGGTAGGAGATGCCGCACGACATGAACACCGAGCTGAAGGTCGGCAGGCTGGTCTCGGTGTCGGCGTCCGCGATGTCGAGACAGCCGGCCTGCGAGCCCGCCACGCTGGTGAACACCGAGTTGATGATCGTCGGATCGGTCCCGGTGTCGAAGTGGGCGACGGTGTGGGCGTTGGTCGGCGAGTTGCGGCCGACCAGGGTGAAGTTGGCGATCTTCGCCTGCGACACGTAACGCGTGGCCAGCGGCGTCGAGGCCGGGGCGGACGAGAACTCGAAGCCGGCGCTGCGGCTGGTCGCATTGGGCGGGCGCTGGGTGACGATGCCGAACTGGGCTCCGCCGCGCCAGCCGGTGTCGGTGTCCAGGCCGTCGTCGTCCGCGCCGGTGATGACCAGGTGGCGCAGGTTGACGTTGCCGCCGAAGATTTCGATGCCGTCGTCCGAGCTGTTGTGGATCTGGACGTGGTCCACCGTGGTGCCCGAGCCGACGCCGGCCATGGTCAGGCCTTGCAGCTCGTTGCCGGTGGAGATCTCGAAGCCCGAGAACTTGATCTGCACATAGCGGATGCGGCCCGAGTTATCGGTGGGCGTATTGCCGCCGTAGAAGGCGCTGGTGCCCTCGACGGTGCCGGTGCAGGTGACCGGCGCGGTCAGCTGGCAGTTGGCCTGCGGCGCCCGGCCGGCGATGACCAGGCCGCCCCATTGGCCCTGCGAGGACTCGTTGGTGGTGCCTTCGATGTTCTGACGGCTGGTGAAGACGATCGGCTGGGTGGCCGTGCCCTCGGCGAAGATCTGCGAGCCGCGGTTGACGATCAGATAGTCCGAGCCGCCCGAGGCGAACAGGCGCACGCCCGGCTCGATGGTCAGGATGCCCTGGGCGCTGCCCGGGGTCGGCGAGGCCGGGTCGATGCCGCGGTCGGTGCCGACTTCGGTGCGGCCGCTGATCGAATAGATGGTGCCGGCGCGCAGCGGCACCGTCAGGGCGCCGAGGATCTGCTGCGGCAGCTGGCAGACGCGCAGGGTGTTGTTGGCGACCAGGCCCACGTTGGCGAAGCCGGTCGGGCAATCCGTCGCCGGGGTGCCCGGGGGCGGGGTCACGGGGCCCCCGCCGGTGCCGCCGGTGCCGCCGCCGAAATCGCCTTCGCCGGGCGAGGCCACCTCGGCCGAGCCGCACGCGGCGAGAGTCAGTGCGCTGGCGGAGACCGCGAGCAGGGTTGTCAGTCGAAGGCCGGTCATCGTTTCCACCGTGTCTGGTCCAAAGGATCATCGGCAGGACGACCGGACACAGTGTCCCATCGCGGCGAACTCGCCCCCTGCCCGGGGCTCTCGTTAGAAGCGGCTTGTGACACCGTGGCCGCCGAACCGTGACGGTTGGGGCGCAGCTCTGTGAAGTTGTCTTGGCCGTTCAGTGAAAGACCGTCCCGGTACGGCAGGATCGTCACATACCGACGGTAGAGCCGCTGGCGACGGGCGTGTCTGAGCGGCCCGAAACCGTGTGTGACAGTCGGGAAGTTCGATGATCATCGACACAGGGGCGGCGCTTCTGGCTGTCGCGCTCGGCGGCGCGGGACTGCTGGCCGGCAGCTTTCTAGGCCTCGTCAGCCTGCGCCTGCCGCGCGGCGAGGGGTTCGTCGCCGGACGGTCGCGCTGTCGCGGCTGCGACCAGCCGCTAGGGCCGTGGCGGCTGATCCCCCTGATCAGCTACGCCGTCGCCCGTGGTCGCTGCGCCGGCTGCGGCGCGGCCATTCCGCTCCGTTATCCGATGATGGAGCTCGCCAGCGCCGCCGTCGGCGCCTGCGCGGCCTTGACCCAGCCGTCCGTCGCCGCCGCCGTCCTGACCGCCCTGCTCGGATGGCAGTTGCTGCTGATCGCGGTGGTCGACGGCGAGCATTTCTGGCTCCCCGATCAGCTGACCTTCCCCCTGCTCGGGACGGGGCTCCTCGCCGCCGCGACGCTGGACCGGCTGACGGTGATCGAATCGCTGACCGGCGCGGCGGTCGGCTTCAGCGGTCTCTGGCTGCTGGCCCGCCTGTATCGTCGGGTTCGGGGCAGGGAAGGGCTGGGCGGCGGCGACCCCTTCCTGCTGGCCGCGGGCGGCGCCTGGACCGGCTGGATCGGCCTGCCCGGCGTCCTGCTCTGGGCCGCTCTGGCCGGGCTGAGCGTGGCCGCCGCGCGCGCCCTGACCGGAGGCCGGGTGTCCGGCTCGGACCGGCTGCCGTTCGGCGTGTTTCTGGCGATCGGGATCGCGCTGGTCTGGTTGCTGGGCCCGCCGGGCCTCGCGCGCTGAGCAGCCGTAGCGACGGCAAACCTTCCACGAAACGACACAAATCTGCGTTGCGGCTGCGCTAGTCCCGATACACGGGGACGCCGCGACAGATGACCATCAAGCGCAAATCGGACGGAGCGGCCGAGGCCCGGAACAACCGGCTGCTGGGCCAGCGCATCGCCCTTGCCCGCGCCGCCCGCGGGCTGACCCTGGCCGATCTGGCCGCGTCGGTCGGCGGCGGCCACCAGCTCATCCAGCGCTATGAGAGCGGCGAGATGGCGGTTCCGTTCGGCCGTCTGGTCCAGATCGCCCACGCGCTGGACATGCCCCTGTCGGCCCTGATCGGCGACGCCTTCGACGATGGCGCTTCGGAGGACCCCGAGACCCGGGTCGTGCTCCAGGTCGCCCGTATGACCGGCCGCCTGCCGCCGGCGAAGCGGGCCGTGCTGGTCGCCCTGGCCCGCGAGTTGGGTCGACCCTAGAGGGCCCGCCCGCGTCGGACCCGTCGCCGACCCCCGAGCCGCTGAGCCAGGAAGGCCCACAGACCCACGCCGCCCAGACCGGCCATGGCCAGGCCGCTCAGCACTGTGACCGCTTCATACAGCCAGCCGCCGATCGTGGCGGCGTGCACGGGATACAGGGCGTTGAACAGCCGCGTCCCCCCGGCCAGCCTCTGGGCGTCGGTCGTCGCCGCGACGCGGCTGGTGGCCGGATCGATGCTGACCGTAGTCCGGCCGTTCGGGTGCCATTCGCCCGGCTGGCGCAGCCGCAGCGTGGCCGGCTTTCCGGGCCCCGCGGGCCAGCTGACCATGCGCGGCGCGGCGCCGGGGAAGCGGGCGCGGGCCTCGGCGAGGGCGCGCGGCCAGTCGATGTCGCCCTGTCCGACGACGGGCGCGGCGGGCGCCGCCGGCGCGCCGCCGTTGAGCAGGGCCTGGGTCGTCCCGTGGAAGACGATGGCCGCCCCGGTGAGGCTGAACAGGAGCAGGGGCAGGGCGAAGATCAGGCCGAGGTTGCGATGGCTGCCGATCAGCTCGCGCCGCGCGCCCGAGCGCGGCCACATCCGCCACCCGGTGGCCCGCCAGGCGGGGACCCAGACGATCAGCCCGGTCAGGATCATCAGCCCGAGCGCCAGTCCCGCCCCGCCGGCCACGAGCTTGCCCGTATGGCCGGCCAGCAGTTCGTGATGCAGGTCGAAGACGAGCGTCTCCAGCCGTCCCGCGCCGCGCCAGCGTTCGACCACCACGCCCTCCGCGTCGGCCCAGGCGAAGGCCTCGTCCGGCAGATAGAGACGCCAGGAGCCGACCCCGTCCGAGGGGATCACCGCCGTCTTCACCCCCGGCTCCGCGGCCTCGATGGCTTCCAGCGCGGCGCCGAGCCGGGCGGTGTCGAGGTCGACGGCCGCCCGCGCGGCCGGCACGCTGGCGCGCACCCAGTCGTCCTCGAACACCAGCAGCGATCCGGTCAGGCCGAACACGATCGCCAGCACCGCCAGCGCGGCCCCGGCCCAGGCGTGAACAGTGCGGATCGCGCCCATCACCGGCTCAGAAACTCCGCGCCAGCGTCAGGGTCGCCGTCCGCCCGCGCCCGGCGAAGAAGCGCAGGTTGTCGGTCGGGCCCTGGGTGTCCGAGAAATAGGTGACGTACTGCTCGTCCAGCAGGTTCTGCACCCCCAGCGACACGGTCCCGAACCCGGCCTCATAGCGGGCCACGGCGTCCAGCACCGTATAGCCCTCGAAGGCGTTGGCGGCGGGCTGGCCCTCGAACTGGCGCTCGAGGAAGGTCTGCGCCTGCAGACGCAGGGCCAGCGGTCCGGTCTCGTACTCGCCCCACAGCAGCAGCCGATCCGGCGAGATGTTGGCGCCGTCGAGGTCGCGGTCGAGCGGACCGTTCTCGACGCCGGCGCTGCGGCCGTCCAGCGCCGCATAGCTGCCCCCGAGGGTGACGGCGTCTGTCGCGCGCCATAGCCCCTTCAGCTCGAGACCGTCGATGCGCGTGGCCCGGCGCTGCACCGCAAGGTCGCCGGACGGCTGGCGGACATACAGCGCGCCGCGCCCCGTCTCCGACCGGAATGCCGCCGCAGACAGCTCCAGACGATCGCTGCGATATTCGAGGCCCACCTCGGTATTGTCCGTCACCACCGGTTCAAGGTCGAGGAAGTCGTCGACGTCCTCGCCGGGCGTGTCGATGCCGCGCAGCACCCGGCCCACGTCGGGCATGGTGAATCCCTGGGCGAACGATCCGTAGACCAGCAGCCCCGGCGTCACCTCATAGGTCGCGCCGATGTTGAACAGCGTCTCCTCGAAACCCGGCTCGCCCCCGGCCACGGTCTGCGGACCGTAGAAATAGAGGGTCTCGAAATCGTCGACCTTCAGCCTGGCCGACTCATGCCGCGCCCCCGCCGAGAGGGTAAGGCGATCGGCCAGCAGCGACTGGTTCAGCTGCAGGAAGGGCGACAGGCTTTCATAGGCCGTCTCGGGCACCCAGTTGCGGCCGGTCAGCACCAGTTCCTGGTAGGTCCGGTCGCGCAGGGCGTCGAGACCAACGAGGGCCTTCAACCCCGCCACGCCGGGGACGTCGCCCTGCCAGTCGACCTTGAGGCCCAGCTTCTCGGAATTGTTGGCCGACTGGTCGAACAGGGTCCCGATGGGCGCGATGGCCGGATCCTGGAAGCTGTCGAACGAACCGCCCCCGAAGACGCCCGCATAGTCGTGGGCGAAGACCTGCGCCCGGAACACGCCGCCGAACAGATCGCGGTCGGTGTAGGTCAGCGCCGCCGAGGTGACTTCGTTGGACGGCTGATAGCCCTCCGGCGCGCCGCGGACGGCGCTCGTCGGCAGGCCGGTCGCCCGGTTCCCGGCCACGGTGACATAGTCCCCGTCGCCCTCGAGGTCGAAGCGGTTGATCCAGCCGTCCAGCCGACGGTCGTCGCCGAGGTCCCAGCCGGCTCGGCCGAAGAACGACAGCGCCCGTGAATCCTGCACCTCGCCCTGGGCGCCGTCGAAGCCGATGCGGCGGCCCTCGGCGTCATAATAGGCGCCGCGGGTCTCGAGGGCGGCGCCGAGCGTCAGGTCGAACGCCCCGAAATCCTGTCCGCCGATGGCGGCCAGCTTGGCGCCGAAGCCGTCGCCCTGGACCTCGTCGTCGGTGGTCAGCTGGGCCATCATCCGGCCAGTCAGGCCCGCGCCCTCGGCCGGCTTGCGCGCGGTGACATAGTTGACCACCCCGCCGGTGGCGCCGATCCCCTGGATCGCGTTCGAGCCGAAGATGACCTCGACCCGGTCGATGAAGAAGGGATCGATGGTGTAGCCGTCGCGGCTGTCGTCGCGCAGCGGCGTCGACTGCGGCACGCCATCGACAAGATACAGCGGCGAGCGGCCGCGCAGGGTCTCGCCGAACCCGGACAGCTTCTGCCGCGTCGGCGAGAAGGACGGCACGAGGGCCGACACCGTCTCGACCGCAGAGGCGGCGAGGGCGGTCTGCTGTTCGACCGCGCGCGCGTCGATGACCTCTACAGTGGCCGCCAAGGCCGAGCGGGGGGCCTCGATCCGGGACGCCGTGACCACAACCTCATCCAGGGTGGCGGGCTCCGCCTCCTGGGCGAGGGCCGGCGCGGCGATCAGCAGGCTGGCGGCGGAGACGGTGGCGAGCAGGCGGTGGGTCACGGCAAATCCAGGGTCACGGGAGAGGAGGGGCCTTCCACCACGGTCTTAGTTGCGAGTCAATCGCACTCGCATTCTCAATTGTTACCGAACTGCGTCATGAAACCGGAGCGCATTTCAGGGATTGCAGACAGAGCTTCCGCACGGCGCACCGCCATGACCCTGCCTTCGCCCCATTTCGACCGTCTCGGTCCGGCTCTGCGCTGGATGGGATCGCGGGTGCGCGCGGGCCATGTCGTCGCCCTGTCGGTGGTCTTCGCGGCCGGCTTCGGCCTGGTGGGCCTGCGCGCCGCCGATCTGCCGGGCCCGCGGCCCATCGCCGATCATGAGCGGTTGCGGATCGAGGTGGTCCAGCCCGTCGAACCCGAAATCGTCGCCGGCTCGGTGATGGACGTCGGCGAATTGGTGGACGGCTTCCAGGGGCTCCCGCCCCCGGGTCCGCAGTACACCGACGTCGTGTGGTCGTACGACGACGGCTGGGACGAGAACGGCGGCGGCTTCGGATCGCCGCGGGCCGAGGCGCGTCCTGTGGCAGAGGCGAGAGCCTATTATTCGCAACCCGAGCCCGAACCGCCGGCCCCCATCCGCGCGGTGCAGCGCTGGTTCGGCTTCGATGCGCCGCGTCGGGACTATCAGGCCGAGCGCGCCGCCCGTCGGGCCCGCATCGATGCGATGGAACGCCATGAGCGCGAACGCCGCGCCGCCGAACGCTTCCGTCGCGAGCGCGCGCAGGACGAGCGATACGCCTATGAACGGCGGGCCGCCGAACGTGATCGGCGGGAGCGCGCCGCGGAAGAGCGCTACGCTTGGGAAAGCCGCCGGGACGACGGGCGCGACGCCCCGTCGTGGGGCGAGGATCGCTCCGAATACAGACGTCCCGCCCGTCCGGACCTGGTCGACCCGCGCGTCGGCTGGGAGCAGGAAGAGCGGCGGCGGGCGATGAATCAGGACCGCGACCCCCGCCGGGAGCCGCAGCGCTGGGAGCCGATCCCCTCCGACCCCAGACCCGTCTGGGCTGAAGTCCGCCCGTGACCGGGGAGGCGCTGCGGTAAGGCGTTGAGCGCCACCCGACGCAAGCACCCGCAAATCTCCGCACGCCGTCCCAAGGCCTGCCGCGCCCGTGCGGCGGAACGACGCCGCATGGCATCGCCGCGGGGGTCGGCCCAGCCGACAACTTGACCCCGCGTGATCTTGGCATGCGCCTCCACGCGGTCTAGGTCGAAGGCTCAACCTCGTCAGGAGACGCACCATGGCCGATCTGGCTCAAGTCACCGAACACATCCGCGGCGCCGTCGGCGACAACTCCGGTCTGGGCAAGACCGTGAAGCTGGACCTTGGCGACGCCGGCAAGATCTACATCGACGGCGCCTCGGTCCCGAACACCGTGACCAATGAGGACAAGCCCGCCGACGCCACCGTCTCGATGACGTGGGACGACTTCATGGCTCTGTCGGACGGCAAGCTCGACCCGATGATGGCCTTCATGCAGGGCAAGCTGAAAATCGCCGGCGACATGATGATCGCCCAGAAGCTGGCCCCGCTGCTGAAGCGCTGAACTTGACCTGAAGCAACGACTTCGACGGCGCGGCGTCCGATGGGACCCCGCGCCGTTTGTCTTTTGAGAAGGACCACCCCATGGACTTCCGCCCCAGCGACAAGGCCCTGCACTGGCAGGAGCGCGTGCGCCGCTTCATGGACGACAAGGTCCTGCCGCGGTCGGCGGAATACTGGGCCCAGGTCCGCGAGGATCACACCCGCCAGCCTCCGGCGATGGAGGAGATGAAAGCCCAGGCCCGCGAGGCCGGCCTGTGGAACATGTTCCTGCCCGGCGATCACGGCGCCGGCCTGACCAACCTCGAATACGCCCCCCTGGCCGAGCTGATGGGCCGCCACCTGTGGTCGGCGGAGGTCTTCAACTGCAACGCCCCCGACACCGGCAATATGGAAGTGCTCCATATGTACGGGAACGCCGAACAGCAGGCCCGCTGGCTCAAGCCCCTGATGGCGGGCGAGATCCGCTCGGCCTTCCTGATGACCGAGCCCGAGGTCGCCTCGTCCGACGCCACCAACATCCAGACCCGCATCGAGCGCGACGGCGACCACTATGTGATCAACGGCCGCAAATGGTGGTCGACCAACATGGGCCATCCGAACGTCGCCGTGACCATCGTCATGGGCAAGACCGACCCGGACGCCTCGGTCCACACCCAGCAATCGCAGATTATCGTCCCCGTCGACACGCCCGGCTTCCGCGTCGAGCGCATGCTCTCGGTCTTCGGCTATGACGAGCGCCCCATCGGTCACGCCGAGGTGGTGCTGGAGAATGTCCGCGTCCCGGTCGAGAACCTGATCGCCGGCGAGGGCCGCGGCTTCGAGATCGCCCAAGGGCGTCTCGGGCCGGGCCGCATCCACCACTGCATGCGCGTCATCGGCATGGCCGAGCGGGCGCTGGAGCTGATGTGCGAACGGCTGCTGTCTCGCACCGCCTTCCGCAAGGCCCTGGCCGAACATTCGGTCTGGGAACAGCGCATCGGCGAGGCCCGCACCAACATCGAGATGTGCCGCCTGCTGGTCCTCAAGGCGGCCTGGATGATGGACGAGGCCGGCGCGAAAAACGCCAAATCCGAGATCGCCCAGATCAAGGTCGCCGCCCCGCGCATGGCCTTGCAGATCATCGACGACGCCATCCAGGCCTTCGGGGGCGCCGGCGTCTCGGCCGACACCCCGCTGGCCGAGATGTACGCCATGGTCCGCACCCTGCGCATCGCCGACGGTCCTGACGAGGTCCACAACCGCACCATCGCCCGGCTCGAATACGCCAAACACGGCGGCCGCGGCGGCTAGAGGTCGACCACCGTCCGCCTCCCTCCGGCGCGAATTGCGCCAGAGCAAGGACGTCTCCCGGCTTGCGGCGCAGCTTGGACCGGATCACTGTGGAGTAGACCATGAGTGCGGCTCCCATGAACACGTTTCCCCGTCCCTACAGCCGGCTGTCGGTCGCTCTCCACTGGGTGATGCTGGCCCTGCTGATCGCGGTCTATGCGACCATCCTGCTACGCGAGGAGTATCCGCGCGGCAGCGACATCCGCGAGGCCCTGAAGGCCTGGCATTTCAGCCTCGGCCTGTCGGTCTTCATCCTCGTGGGGCTGCGCGCCGTCGCTCGGCTGCTGCACCGGGGCCGGACGCACGCGCGCGGGTTTTTCGGCATCGCGGCGGCCGCGATGCACCTGGCGCTGTACGCCTTCATGATCGCCATGCCGCTGCTGGGCTGGACCGTCCTCAGCGCCGAGGGCGATCCCATCCAACTGTTCGGCCTGCCCCTGCCGCCCCTGACCGGCCCCAACGAAGCCCTGGCCGAGCAGGCCGAGACGATCCACGAAACGCTGGGCACGGTCGGCTACTGGCTCGTCGGTCTCCACGCCGCCGCCGCTCTCGTGCACCATTATATGCTCCGCGACGGCGCGCTGCGCCGGATGACCGCCTGGTAAGACCGCGACCGATCAGCCGGCGTCGCGCCACGCCTTCAGCGCCGCGATCGCCCGCTCGCTCATCAGCCGCTTCTTCGCCCGGCCGCGATCCTTCGGATTGATCCGCTTGCCCTCGGCGTCCACCTTCGGCGCCTCCAGCGGCGGCAACAGGCCGTAATTGATATTCATCGGCTGGAATTTCGACCCTTCCAGATGCCCGCCGGTGATGTGTTCGACCAGCGCCCCCATCGCCGTCTCCGGCGGTGGCGGCGCCAGCTCGCGGCCCAGCGCCTGCGCCGCCGCCAGCCGGCCGGTCAGCAGACCCATGGCGGCGCTCTCGACATAACCCTCGACCCCCGTCACCTGCCCGGCGAAGCGCAGCTTCGGCATGGCCTTTAGCCGCAACTGCCGGTCCAGCAGCTTGGGCGAATTGAGGAAGGTGTTCCGGTGCAGTCCGCCCAGACGCGCGAACTGGGCGTTCTGCAGGCCCGGGATCATCCGGAACACCTCCGCTTGGGCCCCGTGCTTCAGCTTGGTCTGGAAGCCGACCATGTTGAACAGCGTCCCCAGCGCATTGTCCTGCCTCAGCTGGACGATGGCGTGGGCCTTGACCTGCGGGTCTCGCGGATTGGTCAGGCCGACCGGCTTCATCGGGCCGTGACGCAGCGTCTCGCGGCCGCGCTCGGCCATCACCTCGATGGGCAGGCAGCCGTCGAAATAGGGAACATTCTCCCACTCCTTGAACTCGGCCTTGGGCCCGGCCAGCAGGGCGTCGATGAAGGCCTCGTACTGGTCGCGATTCATCGGGCAGTTGACGTAGGCCGCCGCGTCACCGCCCGGACCTTCCTTGTCGTAGCGCGACTGTCGCCAGGCGATGTCGAAATCGATCGAGTCCGCGTGGACGATCGGGGCGATGGCGTCGAAGAAGCTCAGGCTCTCCTCGCCCGTCGTTTTCAGGATCGCGTCGGCCAGCGCCGGCGAGGTCAGGGGGCCGGTGGCGACGATGACATTGTCCCAGTCCGCGGGCGGCAGGCCTGCGATTTCCTCGCGCACGATGGTGACCAGCGGATGGGCCTCCAGCTTCGCCGTCACCGCTTGCGAAAAGCCCTCCCTGTCGACCGCAAGCGCGCCGCCTGCCGGCACCTGATTGGCGTCGCCGCAGGTCATGATCACCGAGTCCAGCGCCCGCATCTCGGCGTGCAGCAGGCCGACCGCATTGTACTCCCAGTCGTCCGAGCGGAACGAATTCGAGCAGACCAGCTCGGCCAGGCCGTCGGTGTGGTGGGCGTCGGTCTTGACGCCCGGGACGCCGCGCATCTCGTGCAGGATCACCGGTACGCCGGCGCCGGCGATCTGCCAGGCAGCTTCGGATCCGGCGAGGCCGCCGCCGATGACATGGACGGGGGAGGGGGAGGAAGTGCTCATCGCGCGCTTCTAGCGAGGCCCGGCCACGGCGTCATTGCGTGATTTTCACTCACCATGAAGCTGCGCTTGGTCTAGCGTGCGAGGGCCAGAGGTCAGGGGAGGGAATCATGGCGTTCCAGGCGATGGATGCGGCGATCGAGGGATTCCGGATTGCGCGCGAAAAGCCGAAGGCGATGCTGATCTGGGCGGCGGCGTCGCTGGTGATCAGCCTCGTCTCCTCGATCGGGATGGTGGCGCTGTTCGGCGGGACGCTGAATGAGTTCATGGCCATGAGCCGGGCCCCGAGCGACGATCCCGCCGAGGTCATGGCCATGCTGGGACAGGTCGGCCTGCTCTATGCGTTCCTGCTCCCCCTGGCCTTGCTGGTTTTCGCCATATTCACGGCCGCCGTTTACCGCTCCGTGCTGCGCCCCGCCGACTCCGCTTTTGGCTATCTGCGCCTGGGCATGACCGAGCTGCGCCTTGCCGTGGTGATGCTCGTGCTGTTCCTGCTTGGGATTGCAGCCAGCATCGTCGTCACCCTTGTGCTCGGCCTCGTCGGCGCCATTGTGGGCGTAGGAATGAACGCGGGCGGCGCGGGCGGGATCGGGGCGGGCATCGCCGTCGCGGTGCTGATAATCCTCATCTACATCGGCATGATCTTCGCCACCCTCGTATTCTGGACGAAGTTTTCCTTCGCCGGCCCGATGACCTTCAACGACGGTCGGATTCGCATTTTCGAATCCTGGAGCGCGACCAAGGGCCATTTCTGGTCGTTGCTGGGCTGCTACGTCGTCGCCGGTATCCTCGGCATCGTCGTCGGCCTGCTGGGCGGCGTTATCGCGATGGCGGTGATGCTGGGCTTCGGCGGCGGCGAGGGCGGCAGCTTCCTTGCAATTCTTGAGTCGATGGAGGCCGACTACACTTCGGTCGCGACCTTCCTGTCTCCGGCGATGATCGCCAACCTGGTGATCAATGCCCTGATCTCGGCTCTCACCTACGCCATTTTTCTGGCCCCGCCGGCCGTGGCCTATCGTGATATCGTCGTCCGCCGATCAGGCGCCGACATCTCGGCTTGATCCAGCCACAGGCCGTCGCCCGCAGCGGCGGTGACCGTCCGGGGGGACCCATGAAAGGCATCGAACTCTACGCGCCGCGCAAGCCGCGACATCGTCGGACCTGGACCGCCGCGGCGGTCGTCCTGGGCGTGGCTTTTATTCTGCTGGGGCAGATCGGCGCCGTCTACCCGGCCATGATGTCGGGCCTGCTGGAGGCCGACGACACCTGGCAGGCTCTGGCCTACATCCTTTTCGTCGCCTTCGGCCTCGGCGCCGCGCTCACCATCGGCTGGGTGATGATCTTCGAGCGCCGGGGTCTGCGCGAGATCGGCTTCAACGCCCGTGGCCTGCCGCGCTTCGCCCGGGGCTATGCGATCGGCCTGGCGTTCCTGCTCGTCATCGTCGGCATCATCTGGGCGCTGGGCGGCTATGAGATCGAAGCCGGCGGCGCGTTCCAGAGCGCGGCCGTGATCCCGGCCCTGGGGCCAATCGGGCTGCTCCTGCTCGGCTTCATTGTGCAGGGCTCGACCGAGGAGATCGTCTTCAGAGGATGGCTGATGCAGTTGATCGCGTCCCGGCACGGACTGTGGGTCGCCGTCATCGGAAACGCCGTGCTGTTCGGCCTCGTTCACGCCGGCAACATCACGCCCTCCGTCGAACTGGCCATGGGCGTGTTCAACGTCCTCCTGTTCGGGGTCTTCATCAGCCTGTACGCCGCGCGCGAAGGGTCGCTCTGGGGCGTGTGCGGCTGGCATGCGGCGTGGAACTGGCTGCTGGGGCTCGGTTTCGGCCTCGAGGTGTCGGGCGAGGCCGTGGCCACGACCCCCTTGATCACCGACCTGACGACGCGCGCCGACGCCGCCTGGTGGCTGACGGGAGCCGCCTTCGGGCCGGAAGCCAGCATCGTCACCACCGTCGTCCTGCTGCTTGGATCCGCGGCGTTGGCCTTGCGTGGCCGTACGCGTGATCACGGCGTGGAGGCCGAACCGGCCAGCCCGCACTAGGCCCGTTTCTTCGCCCGCGCTGGCCTTGTGGGGGCCGCCTCGCCGGGCGCTGACAGCGCCGCCACCCGCGCCTTGCGTCGAAGCTCGTGCCGGTCCAGCACCTCCTTGAGGTATTTGCCGGTCCAGCTTTTCGGATTGGCGGCGACCTGCTCGGGGGTGCCGACCGCGACGATCTCGCCGCCGCCGTCACCGCCCTCGGGACCGAAGTCCAGCAGCCAGTCGGCCACCTTGATGACGTCGAGATTGTGCTCGATCACCACGATGGTGTTGCCGTTGTCGACCAGCTCCTGAAGCACCTCCAGCAGCTTGCGCGTGTCCTCGAAATGCAGGCCCGTGGTGGGCTCGTCGAGGATGTAGAGGGTCTTGCCGGTGGCCCGTTTCGACAGCTCCTTGGACAACTTGACCCGCTGCGCCTCGCCGCCGGACAGGGTGGTCGCCGACTGGCCGACCTTGACGTAGCCGAGGCCGACGCGGTTCAGGGTCAGCATCTTGTCGCGGATCGACGGCACGGCCTTGAAGAAGCTGGCGGCCTCCTCGACGGTCATGTCGAGCACGTCGCTGATCGACTTGCCCTTGAAGACGATCTCCAGCGTCTCGCGGTTGTAGCGCTTGCCCTTGCAGACGTCGCAGGTGACGTAGACGTCGGGCAGGAAATGCATCTCGATCTTGATCAGGCCGTCGCCTTGGCAGGCTTCGCAGCGCCCGCCCTTGACGTTGAACGAGAAGCGGCCGGGGCCGTAGCCGCGCGCCTTGGACTCGGGCAGGCCGGCGTACCAGTCGCGAATCGGGCCGAAGGCGCCGGTATAGGTGGCCGGGTTGGAGCGGGGCGTGCGGCCGATGGGCGACTGGTCGATGTCGATCACCTTGTCGAACATCTCCAGACCCTCAATGCGGTCGAACGGGGCCGGGGCGTCCGAGGCGTTGTGCAGCCGGCGGGCGGCCGCCTTGTAGAGGGTCTCGATGGTGAAGGTCGACTTGCCGCCGCCGGACACGCCGGTGACGCAGGTGAACAGGCCGCCGGGGATTTCCCCCGTGACGGCCTTCAGATTGTTGCCGGACGCGCCGCTGATCTTCAGCATCCGCTTGCGGTCGACCGGGCGGCGCCCCTCCGACGGCAGCTCGATCTCGCGCTCGCCGGTCAGATATTTGCCGGTCAGGGAATTCGGATTGGCCATGACGTCGGCGGGCGTGCCCTGGGCGCAGACCTCCCCGCCATGGATGCCCGCGGCGGGGCCCATGTCGATGACGTAGTCGGCCGTCAGGATGGCCTCCTCGTCGTGCTCGACCACCAGCACGGAGTTGCCGAGGTCACGCAGGCCTCGCAGGCTTTCCAGCAGGCGCGAGTTGTCGCGCTGATGCAGGCCGATGGACGGCTCGTCCAGCACATAAAGCACCCCGGTCAGGCCCGAGCCGATCTGCGACGCCAGACGAATGCGCTGGCTCTCGCCGCCCGACAGGGTGCCCGAGGCCCGCGACAGGTTCAGATAGTCGAGGCCGACATTGTTGAGGAAGCGCAGCCGGTCGGTGATCTCTTTCAGGATCCGCCGGGCGATCTCCATCTGCTTGTCGGTCAGCTTGCCATCGAGGGCCGTGAACCATTCGTGGGCGTGCTTGATCGACAGCCACGACACCTGGGCGATGTCCTCGCCCGCGATCTTGACCGCCAAAGCCTCGGGCTTGAGGCGTTTACCGCCGCAGGCCTCGCACGGCGTCTCGGACTGGAAGCGACCCAGCTCCTCGCGCACCCATGAGGAATCCGTCTCCCGCCAGCGCCGCTCGAGGTTCGGCAGCACGCCCTCGAAGGCCTTGGTGGTCTCATAGGTCCGGGCGTTGTCGTCGTAGGTGAATTTGATCTTGTCCCCGCCCGAGCCGCGCAGGATCACGGCCTGCGCCTTCTCCGGCAGGTCGCGCCAGGGCTTGTCCATCGAGAAGCCGTAGTGGCGGCTCAGCGACTGCAGGGTTTGCGTATACAGCGGCGACGGGCCGCGCGACCACGGCGCGACGGCGCCCTTGTGCAGGGACTTGTCGCGGTCCGGCACCACCAGATCAGCGTCGAAGGCCAGCTTGACCCCGAGGCCGTCGCAGGTTGGGCAGGCGCCGAACGGATTGTTGAACGAGAACAGCCGCGGCTCGATCTCGCTGATGGTGAAACCGGAAACCGGGCAGGCGAACTTTTCGGAGAAGGTCAGGCGGCGGGGAGGCTCGCCCTCCGGCGCATTGGCCCACTCGGCCACCGCAATGCCGTCGGCGAGGCCCAAGGCCGTCTGCAGGCTGTCGGCATACCGGGCTTCAAGTCCCGCCTTGGTGACGATCCGGTCCACGACGATGTCGATGTCGTGCTTGAACTTCTTGTCCAGCGTCGGCGCGTCCTCGATGGCGTAGAACTGGCCGTCGATCTTCAGCCGCTGGAAGCCCGACCGCTGCCACTCGGCGATCTCCTTGCGGTATTCGCCCTTGCGCCCGCGCACCACCGGGGCCAGCAGCAGCAGACGCTCGCCTTCGGGCAGGGCGGTCAGCTTGTCGACCATCATCGAGATGGTCTGGCTCTCGATCGGCAAGCCGGTCGCCGGGGAATAGGGCACGCCGACCCGCGCCCACAGCAGGCGCATGTAGTCGTGGATCTCGGTCACCGTGCCGACGGTCGAGCGTGGATTCTTCGAGGTCGTCTTCTGTTCGATCGAGATGGCCGGCGACAGCCCCTCGATCAGGTCCACGTCCGGCTTGCCCATCAGCTCCAGGAACTGGCGGGCGTAGGCGCTCAGGCTCTCGACATAGCGGCGCTGGCCCTCAGCATAGATGGTGTCGAAGGCGAGCGAGCTCTTGCCCGACCCGGAGAGGCCGGTCATCACCACCAGCTGCTCGCGCGGGATGTCGACATCGACGCCCTTGAGATTGTGCTCGCGGGCGCCGCGCACGCGGATGAAGTTGTGCTTTTCGGTCATGGGGCCTGAAGACTGGGGAGTCCGGAAACGCGGGGGAGCCGGGGAGGGTCCGGCGCGACAGCGCTATATGGGGATTGGTTCGCGGGATTCAGCAAGAACAATGTGGGAACATGGCGAGCCGACGTTCCCGACTGCTGACACTTTCTGGCAGCAGGCCGCTTCGTGCCGGCTCAATCCACGGGCGCCCACGCCTCTGTCGGCCGCAGGTAACGCTCACCCTTGGCCAGCAGCACGCCATTGGCCCCGGCGATGCCGAGCTCAAGACTCTCCGCGATGCGGCGGGCGCGCTCGATGAAATGGGCGGCGGCGGCCGGCGGGCACAGATCGTGAGCCGTGGCCTCGAACAGCTCCAGCCAGCGGTCGAAATGGCGCGCATCGACCGGCAGGGGCAGGTGTTTCGGCATGGGACGCCCGTGATAGACGCCGCTCATCAGGGCCACGGACGACCAGAACATCCGCATCTGCTCCAGGTGTGGACCCCAGTCGCTGATGCGGTCAGCGAACACCGGGCCGAGCAGCCTGTCGGCGCGCACGCGGTCGTAGAAGCCATCGACCAGCCGGGCGATCATGGCCTCGTCGATGCCGGTTTCGGCCCGGATCTGCTCGACGATAGCCGCGCGGCGGCCCGCGGCGTCCTGGGTGTCGGCGGTGTCGCTCATGGGCGTCATCTAGGGATGAAGGGACGCTGAAGCCAGCCGGCGCGGCGTCGCACGCCGGCCCCCGGGCGGGTCCGGTCACGGTATCGTCAGCCGTCCGGCACAGCGAAATTGCTTGCGAAGCCGGACCGTCGCACTCATCTTCCAGCTTCGACTGAGCTCACTGGAGGCCCGACGAACATGATCAGCGCACTGGGAATTGGTTTCGCCCTTTCCGCTTCGCTGCTCGCGTTTGTCCATGTCCTCACCCAGCCTCGCCCCAAACCCGTCCGCATCCGCACTCGTGACGCTCGATCGCGTCGCGGCCCGAACGCCTGACGGCCACACCCTATTCTCTGACCTGAGCCTCGCCTTCGGGCGCGAGCGCACGGGCGTCGTCGGTCGCAACGGCGTCGGCAAGACCACCCTGCTACGGCTGGCGGCTGGCCTCGCCCGACCCGCCGAGGGGGCCGTCTCGCACGCCGGCAAGGTCCGCTGGCTGGAGCAGCGGCGCGAGCTTCGCCCCGGCGAAACCGTCCTCGACCTGCTTGGCGCCGCTCCCGCCATGGTCGTGGTGCGGCGAGTGTTGGCCGGCGAGGGGGGAGCTGACGATCTCGCCGCCGCCGACTGGACGCTGGAGGGTCGGATCGAGGCGGCGCTGGCCGACGTCGGCCTCCCGGGGCTCGACCCGGCCCGCCGGGCGGCGACCCTGAGCGGCGGCGAGCAGACCCGGGTGCGCCTGGCGGCCCTGTTGCTCGAGACCCCCGACCTGCTGGTGCTGGACGAGCCGACCAATCATCTCGACACCGACGGTCGCGCCGCCATCGCCGAACTTCTGACTCGCTGGAAGGGCGGCGTTCTCGTGGCCGGCCATGACCGGGCCCTGCTGCGGCGAATGGACCGGATCGTCGAACTGTCGAGCCTCGGCGCCGCCGTCCATGGCGGGAACTACGACCTCTACGCAGAGCGTAAGGCCGCCGAGCGGGCGGCGGCCGAGCGGAACCTGGACGTCGCCGAGCGAAGCGCCGCCCGGATCACGCGCGAGAGCCAGAGGGCTGTCGAGAAGAAGGCGCGACGCGACAAGGCCGGCCGGGCTTTTGCGGCCCGGAAGTCAGAGCCGAAGATCCTCCTCGGCGCCATGGCTGAGCGTGCGGAGAATTCGGGCGCCCGCGAGACTGTGCTGGCCGCTCGCCGGGCGGAGGCGGCGGAAGCCCAACTCAACGACGCGCGCGAGCGGGTCGAGCGGGTCCGGGCCCTTACCATTCCCATGCCCTCATCGGGCCTGGCGACGGGGAAGACGGTGTTGACGCTGGAGAACGCGGCCTGGGACGCGCCGGACGGCCGGCGCATCGTCGGTCCGCTCTCGGCACGGCTCACCGGTCCGGGGCGGGTTGCGATAACCGGCCCGAACGGCGCCGGAAAGACGACGCTCCTCCGCCTGATGGCCGGCGGCCTGCAACCCACCGCCGGGCGGGTCGACCGCCCGGTCGCGGCGGCCCTGCTGGATCAGGAAACGGCGCTGCTACGGCCGGACGAGACCTTGATCGAGGCGTATCGCCGCCTCAACCCCGACGCCACGCCGAACGAGGCCCATGCGGCTCTGGCTCGCTTCCTGTTCCGCAACGCGGCGGCGCAGCGGATTGTGGGGACGCTATCGGGCGGCGAAAGGCTGCGCGCCGCACTGGCCTGCGTGATGACCGGCGCCCGGCCGCCGTCGCTGCTGATCCTGGATGAGCCGACCAACCACCTCGACCTCGACTCCATCGCCGCGGTCGAGGCTGCACTGATCGACTACGATGGTGCGGTGATCGTGGTCAGCCACGATCCGGACTTCCTGAACGCCATTGGCGTGGAACGAACGCTGGAGCTCAGGCCGTGCGGTTGAAGGCCACAGCCCGCCCGTCGCCGGCGTTGGCCCGGCCGCTGGCCCCGTAGGCCGACGGGCTGCCGCGCTGGGCCGCCACCTCCGCGGCGATGGTCTGGACCAGGCCTTCCGAGATGATCCGGGCCGCCTCGATGGCGTGGGAGTGACGGCTCAGGGCCGCCTCGAATGTCTCCGTGACCCGGATCAGGGCTTTGCGTTCACTGGCGGGTGCTGCAGCCAGGACCTTCGGATTGGCCTTCACCTGGGCCGACTCGCGCCGGTAGGCGTTGGCGAGGTCCTGCGTCCCGGCGAGAGTTGCGGCCGCGTCCTGCGGGCGGTGCGCTTCGAACGCCTTCGCCTCGGCCCCGAGACTGGCGGTCAGGCGCTCGGTCAGGTCGATCAGCTGGCGAACGCGGGCTGTGGCGTTGAGTTCGGCGGTTCCGGTCATTGCGTCTGCTCCTGCATTTTCAGCATCTGGGCCACGACCTGGTCGGCAAGGCCGATCCCTCCGGCCTTGACGGTCTGTTTGGCCATGGCCTCGATCATGAAGCCGCGCCAGGTGCTCTCGGCCTCGCCGCCGCCGAACGGACCGTCGGTCGAGAGACCCTCGAACATCGGCTTCAGCATCTGCGACAGGAAGGAGGCCTCGAACGCCTCCGCCGTTTCGCGCATCCGGGCCGTGGCGGCGGGCGCGGTCGGGACCGGTTGCAGCAGGGAAGGGGAGACAGCGAGGTCGCTCATGCTCACATCACCTCGATGTCGGCCTGCAGCGCGCCGGCGGCCTTGATGGCCTGCAGGATGCTGATCATGTCGCGCGGGCTGACGCCGAGGGCGTTCAGACCGTTGACCAGATCGGACAGCGAGGCCCCGCCGCCGACGATGCGCATCTGACGGCCGAGCTCCTCCTCGACCGAGACGTCCGACTGCGGCACGACCACGGTCTCTCCACCCCGGCTGAAGGGTTCCGGCTGGCTGACCAGCGGCGTCTCCTGGATGGAGACGGTCAGGTTGCCTTGGGCGATGGCGACGGTTGAGACGCGCACCGCGTCGCCCATGACGATGACGCCGTTGACCTCGTCGATGATCACCCTGGCCGGGGAGTCGACCGTGACAGGCAGGTTCTCGACCTGGCTGATGAAGCCGGCCATGCCCATCTGGCCCGGCGCGCGCAGGGCGATGACCGTGCCGTTCTCGGCCAGGGCGGTGTTCGGGTAGACTTGGTTGATGGCGGCAGCGACGCGCTGGGCTGTGGTGAAGTCGGGATTGCGCAGCGTCAGCCGCACCTCGTTCATATTGGCCAGGTGAAAGCCGGTCTCGCGTTCAACGGTCGCGCCCGAGGCGATCCGGCCGGCCGTGGGCACCCCGCGCGTCACCGACGAGCCCGAGCCGCCCGAGGCCGACACTGCGCCGGTCTGGATCGATCCCTGGGCCACGGCGTAGACCTCGCCATCGGCGCCCTGCAGGCTGGTGACGAGCAGCGTCCCCCCCAGCAGGCTTTTGGCGTCGCACATCGAGGACACGCTCACGTCGATGCGCGAGCCCGGCGTGGCGAACGGCGGCAGTTCCGCCGTCACCATGATGGCGGCCATATTCTTGGAGTTGGCGTTGGACCCGCGGATGTTCACGCCCAGACGCTCGGTCATCCCTTCCAGCGACTGCCGGGTGAAGGGGCAGTTGCGCAGGCTGTCGCCCGTACCGTTCAAACCGACCACCAGCCCGTAACCGACCAACTGGTTGGTGCGGACCCCTTCCACGGCCGCGATGTCCTTGATCCGGGATTGCGCGGCCGCGGAGCCCGCGAATCCGGCAAGGGCGGCGGCGGTGAGGAGGGAGGCGAGCAGTTTCTGCATCGGTACGGTGTCCGCGAACTGTTGTGCGCCCTGCGATGCCAACGGCGTGCCAGATCAAAAACTGAGTGAAAACAGGGATTGTCGTCGTAGGGAGGCTGGGCGATGCGGCAGAAACTGCCGGGGCGTTAACCAAACAGTGACCGGGCGCCGACGATGGTCGCGCATGTTCTGGAGTCGCATTCCATGAAGGTCACCGGCCCATCCGGACCCTCCGCCTCCCAGGGCGCGCGTCCCGCGAGAGCGAGCGGCGGGTTCTCCGTGCCGTCTACGGCCGCCGCCGCCCCGACCGGAGCCGCTGCGGCGGCCGCCGGCGTGTCGGGTGTCGCCGGCGTCTCCGCGCTGATGGCCCTGCAAGGTGTTGAGGACGCAACCGAACGGCGTCGCCGCGCCATTCGTCGTGGCGGGGGGCTGCTGGATCGCCTGGACGAGCTGAAGCTGGCCCTGCTGGCGGGCGAGGCTGGCGAGGCCGCTCTGGAGCGACTGAGCCGTAGTCTGGGCGAGGAATGTCCTGTCGACGCCGATCCCGGCCTGAACAATCTGCTCGCCCAGATCGACCTGAGGGCGGCCGTGGAGCTGGCCAAGGCGGATGTTCGCCGCGGTGCAACATAAGCCGGTGAAATATTTCGCAAAAGCGTGATCGGCGACCGGCGGGTGATGAAGAAATGTCACGCTCGCCCGTAGACCGGGTCAATCGCCGGTCACGCTCGCGCGAGCGTTGTTGCCGCGACTCTTCGCCATCCCTATACGCAAGCACTGCGCCACAGGGGGGCGCTGTTTACGAGCGTGAGTGCGATGAACGCATTAGCGTCTGCGATTGAGCCGACCAACTATCGGCCATCCGAGGACGAGCCGTTCATGAATGAGCGGCAGCTGGCCTATTTCAAGGCCAAGCTCCTGGCCTGGAAGGATGAAATCCTTCGCGAGTCCAAGGGCACTGTGGTCAATCTGAAGGCCGAGACGGAGAACCATCCGGACCTCGTCGACAGGGCGTCCTCCGAATCCGACCGCGCGCTTGAGTTGCGCACGCGGGATCGCCAGCGGAAGTTGATCTCCAAGATCGACGAGGCGCTGCGTCGTATCGAGGACGGCTCCTACGGCTATTGCGAGGAAACCGGAGAGCCGATCAGCCTCGGTCGGCTGGAAGCCAGGCCGACGGCGACCCTGTCGGTCGAGGCCCAGGAGCGCCACGAACGTCGCGAACGCGTCCACCGCGACGACTGAGACGACCGCTGCGCCTTGACTTGGGCGGCCGCGAGCGCGACCTGTGCGCCTCGCGTTTCAAGGTCCCTCTATGTCCGTCAAGGTTCGTTTCGCCCCGTCGCCGACGGGTAAGCTGCACGTAGGTAATGTGCGCACCGCCCTGGTGAACTGGATGTTCGCCAAGGGGCAGGGCGGGTCGTTCGTCCTGCGCATCGACGACACCGACCTGGCCCGCTCCACGCCGGAGTTCGAACAGGGCATCGAGGACGACCTGACCTGGTTGGGTCTGGTCTGGGACGAACGCTACAACCAGTCGAAGCGGTTCGACCGCTACGAGGAGGCCGCGGCGCGGCTCAAGGCCGCCGGGCGGCTCTATCCCTGTTACGACACGTCCGAGGAGCTTGACCGCCGCCGCAAGGTGCAGTTGTCCCGCGGCCTGCCGCCGATCTACGACCGCGCCGCGCTTGACCTGACCGAGGCGGAGAAGGCCGCCTTTGAGGCCGAGGGTCGTAAACCGCACTGGCGTTTCAAACTGGACGGCAAGCGCGTCGCCTGGGAGGACCTGTCGCGCGGCCATGCCGAGGTCGACACCGCCTCGATGTCCGACCCCGTGCTGATCCGCGAGGACGGTCTGTTCCTCTACACCCTGCCGTCGGTGGTCGACGACATCGACATGGCCATCACGCACGTGATTCGGGGCGAGGATCACGTCACCAACACCGGCGCCCAGATCGAGATCTTTGAAGCGCTCGGCGGGCCGGTTCCGGCCTTCGCCCATATGCCGCTGCTCGTCGGGGCCGACGGCCAGGCTCTGTCGAAGCGGCTGGGCTCCCTGTCGATCTCCGAGATGCGCGACCAGGGCTATGAGCCGATCGCCATCACCAGCCACCTGGGCCGTATCGGCACCTCCGACCCGCTCGAGGTCGCGCCCTCGATCCAGCAGCTGGGAGAGAGCTTCTCCTTCTCGAAGATGGGGCGGTCGCCGGCGCGCTACGATATCGCCGATCTGGACCGGCTCAACGCCCAGGCGCTGCACGCCATGGATTTCGCGGCGGCCAGGCCCAGGCTTTCCGCTCTGGGTTCAGACATGGGCGAGGCGGTCTGGAACGCCGTGCGGCCGAACCTTCAGAAATTCTCTGATGTCGTTGATCTGGAAAGAATCATCAGCGGCCCCGTAACGCCGGTCATCGAAGATCCGGACTTCGCCGCGGCCGCTCTGGAGGTGCTTCCCGCCACCCTCGGCGCCGACGCGTGGTCCCTCTGGACCAACGCCGTCAAGGAGCGCACCGGGGCGAAGGGCAAGGCCCTGTTCATGCCGTTGCGCCACATCCTGACCGGCCAGACTCATGGCCCGGACATGGCCAGCCTCGTGCCGCTGATCGGCCGCGAGCGCATCGTCCGGCGCCTGTCCGGCGAAACCGCCTGATTCCAGCGTCCGGACACGAAAAAGGCCGCCCCTCGAAGGGGCGGCCCTTGTCTCTGGCGTTGGCCAATCAGGCGTTGCAGGCGGCCAGTTGCTCGGCCGTCAGATCGACACCCTTATAGGTGAAGGCCGTCACGGCGCCGAAGCGAGCCACGACCCGGCGGCAGGCGCGCTGGGCCGGCTGGTTGGCGCCGCCGCTGGCGGTGCAGCTCGCGCCTTCGCAGCGCCAGGTCGCACCGTCGATGATGGTGCGCGAGGCCGGAGCCTTGGACGCGTCGGCGAGTACGGCGCTCGAGACGGGGGCCTGGGCGACGGCCGGGGCGGCCACAAGCAGGGCCGCGGCGATAAGCAGAGCACGCATGGGGAGGTCTCCGAAGATGGATTGGGCGTGGATCCGCCCGGCGACGCCAGAACGAACGTCCGCTGGCAGACTGACCAGTGATTACTTATCGCTGATCATGTTGCAAGTGAGGCAGATCGTCCGCCGCCCTCACCGCATCAATCGCCTCTGCCACCGTGTCGCAGACGACCCACGCCTTCCGGAACGACGCAGGCGTCATGCCTTCCTCGATGCTGTGCTCCATCACCGCCAGCAGGGCGTTCCAGAAGCCGTTGAGGTTCAGGAAGATCACCGGCTTTGCATGAAGGTCCAGCCGCTTCCACGAGAGCACCTCAATGGCCTCTTCCAGCGTGCCGACGCCGCCGGGTGCGACGACGAAGGCGTCGGACTGGTCGTACATGATGGTCTTGCGTTCGTGCATCGACGGCACGACCAGGGTCTCGACCTCGTCGAACAGGCGTTCGCGACTGCGCAGGAAGCCCGGCATCACCCCAAGCACCCGTCCTCCGGCCCCATGCGCCGCCCGCGCTGACGCCCCCATCAGACCGACGCCGCCGCCGCCGTAGACCAGTCGCCATCCGGCCTTCGCCGTGGCCTCGCCGAAGCTCCGCGCCGCCTCCAGATATTCCGGCAGGACGGTCTCGGACGAGCCGCAGAACAGGCAGACCGACTTGCCGTCGAACGGCTGGATGGTGACGGGCGAAGACATGGGGCCTCGTGAAGACAGTGAAAGACAGCGGGCGGGCGGCCGCGCTATCTGGGGCGACACTCCTAACGGTCGAAGAGGCAGTATGAAACGGGCGATGTTGTCGATGGCGGCGGCCCTGGCGGCGGGGTGTTCGCCCAACCCGCCTGAAAGCGCCCGCGACGGCGTCGAGGCGGCCCGCGAATGGGCTCGCCCGCCGGTGATCGAGCGGGTGGATCGCACCGGACCCGCTTTGGTGGTCTCGGGTCTCGCGGAACCGGACGCCCGGGTCGTTCTGCGAGGCGCGGATGACACGGCCTTCGCCGCCGCGGCCGATTCGCGTGGCCGCTTCGAGGTTCGGGTGCCGGCTCCGGCGGGTCACCTGCTGCTCCGTCCGGAAACGCAGGCGGGTCAGGACTCCGCGCCCTCGCCGGACCGCCTGTTGATCCTTGAGTCGGGACGGGGCCCGATCGTCATGCTTCGGACGGGCGGGGCGACCCGGCGGCTGGACGCTGCTCCGGCGCTCGGCGCCGTCGATGGCGATGGCCGCATGCGGCTGGCCTCGGGCGCCGTCAGTCCGGGGACGGCCGCCGTCGAGGTGCAGAGCGGCGGGGAGATCCTGCGGGTGGTTCCCGACGCAGGAGGCCGCTGGAGCGTCATCCTGCCGCCCCGTGACGGCCCGGAGTCGATCCGGGTGGCCGGCCGCGAGTTTCTCTGGCCGGGCGAGGCGGGTGGTTCGTCCGGGCTGGTCGCCGAGAGGACGGACGCCGGGTGGCGTGTTCGTTGGACGGGTCCCGGCGGAGCACGCCAGACGACCTGGCTGCCTGACCGCGTCCCGTCCTGACAAGGTTTACGGACCGTTTACCAATTCAGTCGAACGAGGGGGCGTCTTCCTTGTTCGAGGACACCCACCATCACCGAACCTCTTCAGCCCGGCGCTCGCGTCGGGCTTTTTTCTGCTCAATGGGGAAGGGGGATCAGGAGAGTGGCTCCGCGGGTAGGATTCGAACCTACGACCAGCCGATTAACAGTCGGCTGCTCTACCACTGAGCTACCGCGGAACACTTCCTCTCGGGAAGGCGGGCGCTATAGCAGCGCGAGTCAGGCTCGCGCAACGGGAAATATCCGATTGGCCATAATCCCCATCGATGATCCGCTCGACGCACGCGTCGCCGCCTTCCGGGATATCCGCGAGCGCGACCTGACGGGCCGCCAGGGTCTGTTCGTCGCCGAGGGCGAAGTCGTCCTGCGCGTCCTCGTCTCTCCGGCTTCTCTCTGCCGCCCGGTCGCGGCCCTGATCGCGCACAAGCGCATCGCCGCCCTGGCCGATCTTGTCGAGGCCCTGCCGTCCGGAACGCCGGTCTATTCGGCGTCCCAGCCGGTGCTTGACGGGGTCGCCGGATTTCACCTTCACCGGGGCATCCTGGCCGTGGGCGAGAAGCCTGTTCCGCAGTCGCTTACCGAACTGCTGGCCGGGCTGGGGGAAGAGGCGGTCGTCGTGGCCGCCTGCGGGATCGGCAATCACGACAACATGGGCGGCGTATTTCGCGCCGCGGCCGCCTTCGGGGCCGCCGCCGTTCTCCTGGACGACCGCTGCTGCGATCCCTTCTACCGCAAGGCCATCCGGGTCTCGGTCGGCGCTGTCCTGCGAACCCCCATGGCGGTCGGCCTGGAGGCCGGGGGCATGATCGATACGCTCAGGGCCGCGAACTTCCGGGTCCTGGCCATGACTCCCTCGTCAGCGTCGCCGCTGCACCTTGCGCCTCGGGGCGGGCGGACGGCCATCCTGCTCGGAGCGGAAGGCCCGGGTCTGCCGACTCACCTGATCGACCGCTGCGAGACGATCGGCATTCCCATGTCGGGCGGCTTCGATTCGCTTAATGTGGCGACTGCGGGGGCGATCGCCCTGCATCATTTCACCCGATAGGCGAGAACCGTTCACCAATCTGCGATTAACCCTTCGTATACCTTGATGAACAGCGGGAACTGTGACGCTGTGCAGACGTCCGGGGGAGATGATCATGTTCGACAGCATTCTGTTCTTCGTGAACCGCAACGCGCGCGTCGCGGTCGCCATCACTATCGTCGCGGCGACGGTGAGCGCGGCCACGGTCATCGGCTGGATGACCGCGCCCGTCTGAACTGTCTGAAATTCGCGATGGAGGCCTGACCGAGAATCGAACTCGGGTGCAAGGATTTGCAGTCCTCTGCGTAACCACTCCGCCATCAGGCCCTGGGCCACCCCGGAAACGATCCCGGGGGCGACCTCGCCATCGCGAGGGGCGTTCGCTATCAGATCGGATTGTCGCCCGCAACGCACAGACCTATAAGCGCGCCAGATTTCCGGCGTCTCACCGCGCCATTGCTCTTCGGGATTTGCGACAGATGGATTTCGCCGCCGCGCGCAAGGTCATGGTGGACAGCCAGGTCCGGGTCAACGACGTCACTGACCGCGATCTGCAGGCCGCTCTGCTCGCGGTGCCGCGGGAACGGTTCCTGCCGGCGGAGCGCGCCTTCGCCGCCTATGCCGAGATCGAGCCCGAGATCGCCGGCGGCCGCCGGCTGATGCTGGCCCGGGACCTGTCCAAGCTGTTGATGGCCCTGGAGCCCCGCGCCGGCGAGACCGCGCTGGCGCTGGCGGGGCCCTACGCCGCGGCGGTGCTGGCGCAGATGGGGCTCGCCGTCACGGCCCAGGAGGCCGATCCGGCCGTGCTGGAGATCGTCGGCCCCGCCCTGGCCGAGGCCGGCGTCTCCGGTGTTGAGGCGCCCTTGGCCAAACCGGTCGGCGAGGGCTACGACCTCATCGTCTCCGAAGCGGCCGTGCCGGCCCGTCCCGAAGCCTGGCTGGCGGCGCTGAAGGTGGGCGGTCGACTGGCCGTCGTCGAACGCGCCGGACCCGCCGGCAAGGCCGTCCTGTATGTGAAGGGCCAGTCGGGGGTTTCGCGGCGCGAACTGTTCGACGCCGGCCCGCCCGTCCTCGCCGAGCTCGCGCCGGAGCCCGCCTTCGCCCTGTAGATCGGCGCGTGGGGCGCGGCGCCAGCGTCGCGTGAAAAAATCTTAACTGGCGTGGGACGAAACCGTCCCCCATCTGGCCTATGGGATACAAAGGGGCGCGGATATTCGTTCGCGCCAGGCAGGAACAGTCATGCTGAAACGTTCGCGCGCGCTCGCCTCGGTCGCTATTGTCGCCGTCATCGCCGGCATGGGCGCGCCCGTCTGGGCCGAAACGCTTCAGGAAGCGATCGCCCTGGCCTACCAGACCAATCCGTCGCTGCTGGCCCAGCGGGCCAACCAGCGGGCGCTCGACGAATCGATCGTGCAGGC
The DNA here is from genome assembly GCF_036676055.1 of Brevundimonas sp. Taxonomy (GTDB): domain Bacteria; phylum Pseudomonadota; class Alphaproteobacteria; order Caulobacterales; family Caulobacteraceae; genus Brevundimonas. The sequence continues at coordinate 63,738 of NZ_JAKFDS010000021.1, forward strand.
CCGGGCCGGACTGCGCCCCCGACTGGACGTCACCGTCAGCGGCAATCACACCCAGGCCTATGGAGACCAGGCCGGCTTCGAGGGCGACAGCGCCTCGGCCAGCATCGGTCTGTCGCAGACGTTGTGGAGCGGCGGCCGGATCGGCCACGGCATCACCGCCGCCGAGGCCGAAATCCTCGCCGGCCGCGAGAACCTGCGCGATATCGAACAAACCGTGCTGGCGTCCGTGATCCAGGCCTATGCCGACGTGATCCGCGACACCGAGATCCTCCGCGTCCGCCAGGCCAACATCGGCGTCCTCCAGCGTCAGCTCGACGAGGCCTCGGCCCGCTTCGAGGTTGGCGAGATCACCCGCACCGACGTCGCCCAGTCCGAAGCCCGCCTGGCCCAGTCCGAGGCCGATCTCGCCAACGCCCAGGCCCAGCTGTCGGTGTCGCGCGCCTCCTATGCGGCCGTCGTCGGGCAGTCGCCGGGCGACCTGGCCCCGATGCCGGTTCTGCCCGGCGTTCCGACCGATTTCGACTCGGCCCTCGACGTGGCCCTCCAGGACAACCCCGGAATCCGCTCGGCCGCCTACAGCCTGCGTGCGGCCGAAGCCAGTGTGGCCGCGGCCAAGGCCGAATACATGCCGTCGGCTCGCCTGACCGCCTCCTACGGCGGGTCGAACAATGACTTCGACCGGATCGGCGATATCGCCGACACCACCCGTCTCACGGCCGGCGCCACCGTGTCGGTGCCGTTGTTCACGGGCGGGCTGAACAGCTCACGCGTCGCCCAGGCCTTCGAACGCGCCAACGCCGCCCAGATCAATGTCGAGGGCGAGCGCCGCAACACCCTGCAGTCGGTCAGCTCCGCCTACGCCCAGGCCCTGTCGGCGCGCTCCAGCCTCGAGGCGGGAACCGAGGCCGTCCGCGCCGCCACCGTCGCTGCCGAAGGCGTCCGTCAGGAGGCCCAGGTCGGCCTGCGCACCACCCTCGACGTGCTCAACCAGGAACTGGAGCTGCGCAACGCCGAGGTCACCCTGGCCAGCGCGCGCCGCAACGAATACGTCGCCCAGGCCAATCTGCTGGCGGCCATGGGACGGCTGGAGGGCTCCGACCTCGATCCGACCCTGACCGTCTACGACCCGGCCGCGAACTACGAGCGCGTCCGCAACCGCGGCGCCCTGCCGTGGGACGGGCTGGTCGAAGCCATCGACCGCATCGTCGCCCCGCCGATCGTTCCGGCCAACGACGCGGCCGATGCGCCGATCGACCAGCAGCTGAAGTCCGAGATCGTCCAGACCGCGCCCCGCGACTGACGGGCGCGCAGGTCGCCCCGGAGGCGACTTCAGGGTGGAGGATTAACCGGCGACGCGAAAAAACGCCCGTTGATTCCAGCGGGCTGAGATGCGACGACAAAGGGCGGGGTGGGGGCTTCGGTCCGGCGCCGCATCTTCAGACTTATGCGTTCGCCGCGCGCCTCGGGGTTTCGATATGACCGACCAGACCGCCCAGGAACCGACGATGGAGGAAATCCTGGCGTCGATCCGCCGGATCATCTCCGAAGACGACGCCCCCGCCGAGACGGCTCCGGCCGCCGCCGGACAATCCGAATCTGCGCCGGAGGCCGAGGCTGCGTCGGCTGAAGAGGGGGCTGAAGACGTCTCGCCGGCCCTGATGGACGAGACGCCCTCAATGGAGGAGCCTGCATCGTCTGAGGAGGACGTGCTGGAGCTGACCGACACCTATGAGGCGCCCGCCGCCGAGAGCATCGGCGACCTCGACGTCTCGCCTGCGGTCGATGTCGACCCGTTCCCGGTCGAGGCCGTCAGCGAATCGGTCTTCGCGCCGGAGCCGGAACATCCCGCCGACACGACCAGCCACGGCGCGCCGACCGGCTATGACACTCTCGTCGGCGACAGTGCGGCGGCCAGCGCCGCTTCGGCCTTCGCCGGACTGGCCTCCTCCCTCAAGAAGTCAGAGCCCATGGAAACCTCGACCCCTTCCGGCCCGACACTGGACGAACTGGCCCGCGCCCTGCTGCGCCCGATGCTGAAGGAATGGCTCGACGCCAACCTGCCGGGCATCGTCGAGGCGCAGGTACGCAAGGAAGTCGAACGCATCGCCCGCTCCGCCGGCTAGCTTCACCTGCGACCTGATCAAGGCTAGATCATTCCGGGGCGGCTCCAGTCGGAGCCGCCCTTTCGCTTTTTGCCGTAAGAAACCTCCATGCTCGACAAGACCTTCGATCCGAAAGCCGCCGAACCCCGCCTCTACGCCGGTTGGGAAGAGAGCGGCGTGTTCGCGCCGCGCCAGGACACGGCGGCCGAGGCCTATTCGATCGTCATTCCGCCGCCGAACGTGACCGGCTCGCTGCACATCGGCCACGCGCTGAACAACACCCTGCAGGACATCCTCGCCCGCTATCACCGGATGAAGGGCAAGGCCGTGCTGTGGCTGCCCGGCACCGACCATGCCGGCATCGCCACCCAGATGGTGGTCGAGCGCCAGCTGGCCGCCGACGGAAACATGAGCCGGCGCGAGATGGGCCGGGACGCCTTCGTCGACAAGGTCTGGGAATGGAAGGCGACCAGCGCCGGCTCGATCCAGCAGCAGCTGCGCCGCCTCGGGGCCTCCTGTGACTGGTCGCGCGAGCGTTTCACCCTCGATCCCGATCTGCAGGTCGCCGTGCGCAAGGTCTTCGTCCGGCTGCACAAGGAAGGCCTGATCTACCGCGACAAGCGTCTGGTGAACTGGGATCCGCATTTCCAGACCGCCATCTCCGACCTCGAGGTCGAACAGCGGGAAATGGACGGCTTCTACTGGCATTTCGCCTATCCGCTGGCGGATGGCGTGACCTACGAGCACCCGATCGCCTTCGACGAGGAAGGCCGGCCGACCGATTGGGAGGTCCGCGATCACATCGTCGTCGCCACCACCCGGCCGGAGACCATGCTGGGCGACACCGGCGTGGCCGTGCACCCCGATGACGAGCGCTATGGCGGTCTGATCGGCAAGTTCGTGACCCTGCCGATCACCGGCCGGCGCATCCCGATCGTCGCCGACGCCTACGCCGATCCGGCCAAGGGTTCGGGCGCGGTCAAGATCACCCCGGCCCACGACTTCAATGACTTCCAGGTCGGCAAGCGGGCGGGGCTGGCGGCCCTGAACGTCATGGACGCTTTCGGCCGCATCACCGCCGCCGACACGCCCGACGTGCCCGCCGACTACGAAGGCATGGACCGTTTCGCCGCCCGCAAGGTCATCGTCGCCCGGGCGGAGGAGGAGGGCTGGCTCAAGGAGATTGAGAAGACCCGCCACGTCATCCCGCACGGCGATCGCTCCGGAGTGGTCATCGAGCCGTGGCTGACGGACCAGTGGTACGTCGACGCCCACACCCTGGCGCAGCCGGCCATCAAGGCGGTGGAGCAGGGCGACACGACCTTCGAGCCGAAGAGCTACGAGAAGATCTATTTCGAGTGGCTGCGCAACATCGAGCCGTGGTGCATTTCGCGCCAGCTCTGGTGGGGCCACCGCATCCCGGCCTGGTACGGGCCGGACGGCACGATCTTCGTCGAGGAGAGCGAAGACGACGCCCGCGCCGCCGCGCGTGACCACTATGGCGCCGAGACCGCCCTGATCCAGGACGAGGACGTCCTCGACACCTGGTTCAGCTCGGCCCTGTGGCCCTTCTCGACCATGGGCTGGCCGAAGGACACCGAGGACCTGCGCCGCTTCTATCCGACGTCCGACCTCGTCACCGCCGCCGACATCATTTTCTTCTGGGTCGCCCGGATGATGATGATGGGACTTCACTTCATGGATGAAGTTCCGTTCAAACGGGTCATCATCAACGGCCTGGTCCGCGACGAGAAGGGCCAGAAGATGAGCAAGTCGAAGGGGAACGTCATCGACCCCCTGACCATCATCGACGAGCTCGGCGCCGACCCACTGCGCTTCACGATGGCCATCCTGTCGGGCACGCGCGACATCAAGTTGTCCAGACAACGCATTGAAGGCTATCGGAACTTCGGCACAAAGCTGTGGAACGCCGCGCGCTTCTCGCAGATGAACGAGGCCCGCCGCGTCGTGGGCTTCGACCCCGCCGCCGTCGACCAGACCATCAACCGCTGGATCCGCGGCGAGCTGACGAAAGCCGAGCGTCAGGTCTCCGCCGCCATCGAGGGCGGCCGGTTCGACGATGCCGCCTCGGCCCTCTACCGCTTCGTCTGGAACGTCTTCTGCGACTGGTATCTGGAGCTGGCCAAGCCGGTCTTCACCGGCGCCGATGAGGCGGCCAAGGCCGAGACGCGGGCCATGACCGCCTGGACGATCGACCAGACGCTGAAGCTGATGCACCCGGTCATGCCCTTCATCACCGAAGAGCTGTGGGCCCAGCTGGCCGCCGACGGCGCGCCCCGCGCCGAGGCGACCCTGATCGGCGCCGCCTGGCCGGACCTGCCGGACGCCTTCATCGACCCCGCGGCCGAGACCGAGATCGGCTGGCTGGTCGATCTGGTCACCGAGATCCGCGCCCTTCGCGCCGAGATGAACGTTGCGCCCTCGGCCAAGCCCCCGTTGGCCTTCGTCGCCCCGGACGCGGCCACGGCGGACCGGGTCGCCCGTCACCGCGACCTCATCCTGACCCTCGCCCGCGTGTCCGAGGTCGGCGCCGCGGATGCGGCCCCGGCTGGCGCCGTGACCTTCGTCTCCGGCGGCGCGACGGCCGCCTTGTCTCTGGCCGGGATCATCGATCTCGCGGCCGAGCGGGCCCGGCTCCAGAAGGAGATCGCGGCCTTCGACAGCGACATCGGCCACGTCAACAAGAAGCTCGGCAATCCGAACTTCGTCTCCCGCGCGGCTCCCGAGGTGGTCGACGAACAGCGCGAGAAGCTGGCGGAGGCTGAGGCGGGCAAGGCCCGGCTGCAGGCCGCCCTGACCCGTCTGGACGCGGTGGGGTGACGAAGGTCCGGCTCGACCAGCTGCTGGTCGCGCGCGGCCTCGCGGACAGCCGGGCCCGGGCGAAGGCGGCGATCGAGGCGGGCGGCGTGACGGTCGACGGCGCGCCGGCGAAGTCGGCGTCCCAGGCTGTGGCCGCCGACGCCGTCCTCGCCTACGCCGACGCCCACCGCTGGGTCGGCCGCGGGGCCCTGAAGCTGGATCACGCCCTGTCGCTGTGGCCGGTCGCAGTCGAGGGACGCATCGTGCTCGACGTCGGCGCCTCGACCGGCGGTTTCACCGAGGTCTGCCTCGAGCGCGGCGCGGCGCGGGTCTATGCGGTCGACGTCGGCTTCGGCCAGATTCACCCGCGCGTCGTCGTCGATCCCCGCGTGATCAATCTCGAACGCACCGACGCCCGCGACCTGACTCCCGACCTGATCCCTGACCCGCCCGGGCTGATCGTCTGCGACGCCAGCTTCATCGGCCTGGCCAAGGTCCTGCCTACGGCGCTGGCGCTCGCGGCGCCGGCCGCGGACCTGGTCACCCTGGTGAAGCCCCAGTTCGAAGCCGACCGGCCCGGCGGCGGCAATCGCAAGGGCGTGGTCAAGGACCCGGCCGCGCACCAGGCCGCCGTGGCCTCGGTCTCGGCCTGGCTGGAGGGGCAGGGGTGGGCCGTGCAGGCGACCACCCAAAGCCCGATCACCGGCGCCGACGGCAACGTCGAATTCCTGCTCTGGGCGAGGCGGCGCTAGCGCCGTCCGCGCTCAAGCAGCGGAGCCGCCGCGCGGCGAGCGATAGCGCCTCAAATCCGCGCTCAAGCAGCGAGCCGCCGCGCGGCGAGCGATAGCGCCTCAAAAATGGAAAAACCCCCGATGGATTGCTCCACCGGGGGTCTCCGTCACATCGCCGATCGACAGGGGGGCTGAAAAATAACCGGCGACGCGATTCGGTCAGTAGCGGTCCGGGCAGGACTGCTCGTATCGGGTGACAAGACGACCGTCGCGCGTATAGCTGCGGCTCTCGATGGTGCGGCAACCGTAGCGGTCGGCGCTGTAGCCGGACTGGTAGCTGCTGCTGTAGCGGCTGTCGTAGCCATAACCGGGCTGGCTGTAGCCGTAGCGGTCATCGCCATAGTACCGGTCGTCATAGCCATAGCGGTCGTCGGAACGGCCGTAGGTTTGATAGCCGTAGCGGTCGTCGCCGTAGCGGCTGTCGCCATAGCGGTAGTTCGAGCCGTAGTTGTCGCACTCGCGAGCCGAGCTGCCGCCCACCCCGGCGCCGACGACGGCTCCGAGCACGCCGCCCAGAAGGCTGCCTTCGGTGCGGCGGCCGCGTGCGGCCAGTTGCGAACCGGCGACGGCGCCCACGGTGGCTCCGATCACCGCCCCGCCGGCCTGGCGGTCGTTGCGGTAGCTGCGGCAGGCGTCATCGCCGTAGCGGCTGTCGCGATAGCGGTCGTCGTAGCCGTAACGATTGTCGTAGTCGTACGGCTGGCCATAGGCGCCCGAACCATAGTTCTGGGGGCCCTGGTAGCTATAGGTCTGGGCGGACGCGGTGGCGGGGACCATCAATGTCCCGGCGACGGCGAAGGCTGCGGTGGCGGCGGACAGGCGGGCGAACATCGGATCGTTCCTGGATTCGGTTTGAGAACTGGACCCCGAACGAACGGCGCCCCGGTCTGTTGCATTCATCCTTAAGGCCCCGAAGCTGAACGGCCTTTGAGTGCGTCGTTCATCTTCGTTCAGGTTTCGCCGCGGGCCCGGAGGCTCTAGAAGCGCGCAATGACGGAAACGCTGATCATCGGGCGCGTGGGCGGGCAGGGGGACGGGATCGCCGAGACCCCGGACGGCCCGGTGTTCGCGCCCCTGACCCTGCCCGGCGAAACCATCCGGGCCGAGGTCCGGGACGGTCGGGCCGAGGCTGTGGAAATCCTAGTCGCCAGTCCGGACCGGGTCGCGCCGGTGTCGCCCCACTACGGCGACTGCGGCGGCTGCTCGCTGCAGCACTGGGCCAGCGGCCCCTATCTCGAATGGAAGCGGGAGCAGGTCCGCCTGGCGCTGGCGCGGGAGGGGATCGAGACCGGGATCGAGCCGACCGTCGCGGTTCCGCCCGGCGCCCGCCGCCGTGTCGCCCTGCACGCCCGGCGCGGGCCGGACGGCCGGGCGATCCTCGGCTTCAAGGCCCGCAAGAGCTGGCGGCTGGTCGAGGTCCGCGTCTGCCCGGTGGCCGAGCCCCGGCTGGTCGCCGCCTTTCCCGCCCTGGCGCGGGTGGCCGAGGCCTTTCTCGAACATCCGAAATCCGCGCCGACCCTGCACGTGACCTGGACCCTGACCGGGCTGGACGTCGATGTGACCGGGGTCGAGCGGCGCAGCGGCGGCCTGTCGCGCGATGCGCAGATGCGCGCCATCGAGGCGGCGGGCGCGGCCGATCTGGCGCGGCTCAGCCTCGCCGGCGACACCCTGGTGATGTCGCGCCAGCCGGTCGTGGCCTTCGGCCCGGCCAGCGTGCCCCTGCCGCCGGGCGGCTTCCTGCAGGCCGCGCCGGAGGCCGAGGCCGCCATGGTCTCGCGCGCGGTCGAGGCCGTGCGGGGGGCGAAGAAGATCGCCGACCTGTTCTGCGGCGCGGGGACCTTCACCTTCCCGCTGGCGATGGTCGCGCCGGTGCTGGCGGCGGACGCCTCGGCCGCCGGGATCGCCGCCCTGAAGGCCGGCGTGGGCACGGCGAAGGGGCTGAAGCCGATCACCGCCGAGGCCCGCGATCTGTTCCGCCGTCCGCTGGCGCCGTACGACCTGCGCGGCTGCGACGCCATCGTGCTCGACCCGCCCCGGGCCGGCGCCCTGGACCAGACCCGACAGATCGCCCAGAGCAAGGCCGGGACGGTCGTCTACGTCTCCTGCAACCCGGTCACCTTCGCCCGCGACGCCCGGGTCCTGATCGACGCCGGCTTCCGTCTGGAGTGCGTCACCCCCGTCGACCAGTTCCTGTGGTCCGCCCACGTCGAGCTGGTCGGCATATTTCGGCGCTAGTCACCCTGCGAGTCCTTCAACCGCGAGGGGGGAAGGAAGAGGCAGGTCGAACAGGTCCAGCTGCGGCCTCATCTCAGGCGGCACGCGGAACCGGCTCTCGTCCAGAACCTGCCGCGGCCCGTCCAGCCCGTAGCGCTTCACCGCCGCCTTGAACCGCGTGGCGATCAGCTCGGCCACCGGGCCGGTCCCTTTCATCCTCTGGCTCCAGTCGGGATCGTAGTCTCGGCCGCCGCGGGTCTGGCGGATCAGCGACATCACCCGCGCCGCCCGCGCAGGCCGGGCGTCGGCCAGCCACTCGCGAAACAGATCCTTGATCTCGAGCGGCAGACGCAGGGTGACATACATGGCCGAGGTCGCGCCCGCCTTCGCCGCCGCCCCCAGCACCGCCTCCAGTTCGTGGTCGTTCAGCCCGGGGATGACGGGCGCGAACCCGACCCCGACCGGACAGCCGGCATCGGCCAGCCGACTGATCGCCTCCAGCCGCTTCGCCGGGGTCGAGGCGCGCGGCTCCATGGCCCGGGCCAGGCCCCGGTCGAGGGTGGTGATCGAGATCATGGCCGAGGCCAGACCGTCGCGCCCCATGGGGCCCAGGATGTCGGCGTCGCGGCCGATCAGCACAGACTTGGTGATGATGCTGAAGGGGTGCCTGAACCTCTGCAGGACCTCGAGGATCGATCGGGTCGATCCCAGGTCGCGCTCGACCGGCTGATAGGGGTCGGTGTTGCCGCCTATGTGGATGCGCTTGCAGACATATCGCGGCTTGCAGAGCTCCCGCTCCAGCAGACCCGCGGCCTCGGGCTTGAAGAAGAGTCGGCTCTCGAAATCCAGGCCCGGGGATAGGCCCATGAAGGCATGGGACGGACGGGCGTAGCAGTAGATGCAGCCATGTTCGCAGCCCTTGTAGGGGTTGATGGACCGGTCGAAGCCGATATCCGGACTGGTGTTCTTCGCGATGATCGTCCGGGCGTGCTCGGGCGTCAGGGTGGTGCGCAGGGGCGCCGCC
>NZ_JAKFDS010000022.1:0-15501 GCF_036676055.1 Brevundimonas sp.
CATCCCGAAGGTCGGCGACAACGTCGAAGTCTACCTCGAGCGCGTCGAGAACGCCCTGGGTGAAGCCGTCATCAGCCGCGACAAGGCTCGCCGCGAAGAAGCCTGGACCCGTCTGGAAGTCGTCTTCGCCGAAGGCCAGCCGGTCAACGGCGCCATCATCGGCCGGGTCAAGGGCGGCTTCACCGTCGACCTCGGCGGCGCCTCGGCCTTCCTGCCGGGCTCGCAGGTCGACATCCGCCCCGTGCGCGACGTCGCTCCGCTGATGGGCAAGGAACAGCCCTTCGCCATCCTGAAAATGGACCGTCCGCGCGGCAACATCGTCGTCTCGCGTCGCGCCATCCTCGAAGAAGCCCGCGCCGAGCAGCGCACCGAGCTGGTCGGCCAGCTGCAAGAGGGTGAAGTCCGCGAAGGCGTGGTCAAGAACATCACCGACTACGGCGCGTTCGTGGATCTGGGCGGCATCGACGGCCTGCTGCACGTCACCGACATGTCGTGGAAGCGCGTCTCGCACCCCTCGCAGGTCCTCGCCGTCGGCGACACCGTCAAGGTCCAGATCGTCAAGATCAACCCGGACACCCAGCGCATCAGCCTCGGCATGAAGCAGCTGCAGGCCGATCCGTGGGATGGCGTCGAAGCCAAATACCCGGTCGGCGCCAAGATGTCGGGCCGCATCACCAACATCACCGACTACGGCGCGTTCGTTGAGCTGGAAGCCGGCGTTGAAGGCCTGGTCCACGTCTCGGAAATGTCCTGGACCAAGAAGAACGTCCACCCCGGCAAGATCGTCTCGACCTCGCAGGAAGTCGACGTGGTCGTGCTGGACGTCGACGCCTCCAAGCGCCGCATCTCGCTGGGCCTGAAGCAGGCCCAGGACAATCCGTGGGACGCCTTCGTCGCCGCCAACCCGATCGGCTCGACCGTCGAGGGCGAGGTCAAGAACGCCACCGAGTTCGGCCTGTTCATCGGCCTCGACAACGACATCGACGGCATGGTCCACCTGTCGGACCTCGACTGGAACGTCTCGGGCGAGGAAGCCATCCAGCGCTACCGCAAGGGCGAAACCGTCAAGGCCAAGGTGCTGGACGTCGACGTCGAGAAGGAACGCGTCTCGCTGGGCATCAAGCAGCTCGGCGGCGATCCGATGGAAGGCGACACCTTCAAGAAGGGCCAGCAGGTCACCGTCACCGTGACGGCGGTCGAGACCGGCGGCATCGAGGTCAAGTTCGGTGAAGAGGACGCCCCGGCGACCGCCTTCATCCGCAAGTCCGACCTGTCGCGCGACCGCAACGAACAGCGCACCGAGCGTTTCGCCGTCGGCGATCGCGTCGACGCCATGGTCACCGGCATGGACAAGGCCTCGCGCCGCGTCTCGGTGTCGATCAAGGCGCTCGAAATGAAGGACGAGAAGGAAGCCGTCGAACAGTTCGGTTCGTCGGACTCCGGCGCCTCGCTGGGCGACATCCTCGGCGCCGCCCTGCGCGAAAAGGCCGGCTCCAAGGAGTAGGTCTCAAGCCGCAAGGTGAATGAGACGGGGCGGCCGGAGCGATCCGGCCGCCCCTTTTCGTATCGGTTGGCGCCACGGTAAACGTCCACTAACCGACATTTCCGGGAGTCGGGCCTTTTGCCATCGCGGTACGGAGGCTAAGGTAGGGATTGCATTCGGGTTTCGGATGCACCCGTATGGCTCTGGGAAGGGCTTTGGAGGGCGGGGGCCTGACATGATCAAATCCGAGCTGATCGAGAAGCTCGCGGCCGAGAACACCCACCTGACCCACGCGGAGGTGGAGCGGGTGGTCAACATCGTGCTCGGCCGCATGGTCGAGGCGCTGGGCGACGGCGGCCGGGTCGAACTGCGCGGTTTCGGCGCCTTTTCGGTGCGCAGCCGTCCGGCCCGCGCCGGTCGCAATCCGCGCACCGGCGAAACCGTGGACGTGCCGGCCAAGGCGGTGCCCTTCTTCAAGAGCGGCAAGGAACTGCGCGAACGGCTGAACGCGTCGGACGCCTGACCATGGGCCTCCTGACCGAGTTCAAGGAATTCGCGGCCAGGGGCAGCGTCGTCGACCTCGCCGTCGGCGTCATCATCGGCGCCTCCTTCGGCAAGATCGTCACCAGCCTGGTCGATCAGGTGATCATGCCCCCGGTCGGCCTGCTGCTCGGCAATGTCGATTTCTCGAAGCTGGAATGGGTGTTGAAGCCCGAGAACCCGGCCACCGAGGCGGTCGAAAAGGTCGCCATCGGCTACGGCGCCTTCATCAACACCCTGCTCCAGTTCCTGATCGTCGCCTTCGTGGTCTTCCTGCTGGTCAAGGGCATCAACCGCCTGCGCCGCCAGCAGGCCGCCGAACCGGAAGCGGCGCCGGCCGCCCCGACAGCCACCGAGGCCCTGCTGGCCGAGATCCGCGACGAGTTGAAGGCCCGGCGGTAGGGGGCTCTCCACCTCCGTCTCCCCCACCGTCGTCACCCGCGGGCTTGACCCGAGGGCCAGACCATCCGGTGCTCCGTCAACGAAGTGCGGCCGCCGGCCGCCGGGGCCGTCCCTGAAGCACAGCCAAGCCCAACCTCTGATCCTCGGGTCCAGCCCGAGGATGACGGGAGGGGCGGGCCCGGTGCTTCCTCTTGTCATCTTGGCGCATCAGGAATTTATTCCTCTTCCCTCTTGATCCTCTACTCTCCCCTCCCATGTCAGACCCGCTCGGCCTTGCGGCCCGGCGGGTCTTTGAAAATCTGGCGCAAGGCGTGGCGGCTCAGCGGCGCTTTCTGATGGGATGCTTGTATCGCCGCCAATCCGAACGGTTCGGACGGTTCGGACGGTGTTTTCGAATAACACCCGGATAAAAATCTCCTCCGGCGACGAATCCGATTCCCCGTTTGACTCCGTCCCTATACGGGAACAAACAATGAACATTCCTCTTGTGAATGATCATGACCCCCTCGCCCGCCCTGTCACAGGACCCGTTCCCGCAAGCGCCCGCCCCACTTGAGGAGGCCTGCGCGCCCCTGCCGCGCGACGTGGCCGCGGCCCTGTTGTTCGCCCTGTCGCGCCGGCGCCCGGATGACGCCCGGCCGGTGCTGATGACCGCGCCCAAGGCCTGGTTCGTCGAATACGGCCGGCCCTACGGTCCCGGCCTGGCGGGCGTCCCCCTGATCCTCGCCCCGGCCGCGACCCTGGCAGAGGCGCTGTGGGCGATGGAGCAGGGGCTGCGCTCGGGCGCGGTGGCTATGGGGCTGGGCGCGGTCGAGGGGGCGACGATGGCGCAAACCCGACGGCTCGATTTTGCGGCGAAACAGGGCGAGGCGACGGGGCTGATACTGTCGCGCGCCCAGACGGGGCTCAGCGCCGCCCGGCGCCGCTGGCGCATCTCGACCCGGCCCGGCGCCGTGGACCCCGAGGACGACCGGGCCCCGGGGCCGGCCCGCCTTCTGGCCGAACTGACACGCGGGCGCGGCGAACGGCCGGGCGCCTGGATGCTGGAGCAGGATGATGAGACGCATCGTCTCCGTCTGGCTGATCGACTGGCCGATTTCGGTCCGCCGTCGATCGCTGGAACGGGCGCGTCGTCCGGCCTCGCCGCCTGAGCCGGTCGACGACCCCCGCAACCCGTTCGCCCTGATCCTCAAGAACCACCGGGGCGCGGCGGTGATCCACGCCCTCAATCCGGCCGCCCGCCGGGCCGGGCTCCGGCGCGGCCAGACCCAGGCCGACGCCCGGGCCATGATCCCGTATCTGATCGGCCAGCCGGCCGATCCCGCCGCCGACGCCCGGGCCCTGACGGCGCTGGCGCAATGGGCCGAACGCTGGTCGCCCTCGGTCAGCGTCGATCCTTCGGAAGAGGGGCTGGAGGGCCTGTTTCTCGACGTCACCGGCGCCGCCCATCTGTTCGGCGGCGAGGCGGCCCTGCTGCGGCAGATCCGTGAGCGTCTGATGGAGGCGGGGGCCCCCGCCCGCGTCGCCCTCGGCCCCACCCCCGGCGCCGCCTGGGCCCTCGCCCGCTGGGGCGGGGACGGGGAGGAGAGCGGGGCGGGGCCGATCGCCACCGGGGACGATGTCCGCGACCGCCTCGCCCCCCTGCCGGTCGAGGCCCTGCGCATCCGGGACCGGACCCTTGCCCAGGCCCGCCGCTTCGGCCTGAAGCGGATCGGCGACCTCTATCCCATGCCCCGGGCCGGGTTGGCCCGCCGCTTCCGCAACGACGGCGGGGTCGCCCTGGTCCAGCGGCTGGATCAGGCCCTCGGCCACGTCGGCGAGGCCCTGACCCCGCTGCGCCCGCCGCCCCGCTACCGCGCGTGGGAGACGTGGATGGAGCCGGTCGGCGATCTGGAGGGGGTCGCGGCGCGGCTGCCCGAACTGGCCGCCGACCTCGCCGCCCCGCTGGAGCGCGACGGCCAGGGGGCCCGGGCCCTGACCCTGACCGGCTTCCGCTCGGACGGCCGGACCACCGCCCTGTCGGTCCGCATGGGCCAGCCGGGCCGGGATGTCGGGGTCTGGCTGCGGCTGTTCCGCGAGGCCGGTCTGGGCCGGCTGGAGCTGGGCTTCGGCCTCGACGCCCTGATGCTGACCGCCGACCTGGTCGAGCCTATGGCGGCCCGACAGGCGGCGCTGGAGAGCGAGGCCGAGGTCCGCCAGTCCGAGAGCCTCGCCGCCCTGATCGACCGGCTGACGGCGCGGCTGGGCGAGGACCGGGTGCTGACGCCGGAGGCCGAGGACAGCTGGATCCCCGAGCGCGCCGACCGTCTGCGTCCCGCCCTCGGCCGCCGCGTCGTCGCCGATCCGGGCGAGATGGGCCGCCGCCCGATCCTGCTGCTGGATCCGCCGGAGCCGATCCACGACCCGCTGTTCGACCTCCCCGACGGCGCTCCGGCCCGCTTCACCTGGCGCCGCGCCCCGCGCCGGGTGATCCGCGCCGAAGGTCCCGAACGTCTGGCTCCGGAATGGTGGCGCACCGCCCGCGCCCGCACCCGCGACTACTACTGCCTCGAGGACGCCGAGGGCGGCCGCTACTGGGTCTTCCGCGAGGGCCTCTACGGCCGCGACTACACCGGCGACCCGGCCCGGGCGGGGCAGGAGCGGGCCCCCAGCTGGTGGATGCACGGGGTTCTGGCGTGACCGGCTGGGACGGCGCCTACGCCGAGCTCGGGGCCATGAGCAATTTCAGCTTCCTCGAGGGGGCCTCCCACCCCGGCGAGCTGATGCTCCAGGCCAAGGCGCTGGGCCTGGCCGCCGTCGGCGTGGCCGACCGAAACACCCTGGCTGGCATCGTCCGGGCCCTGATGGGCGCCGAACAGGCCGACATCCGCCTGGTCATCGGCGCGAGGCTCGGGTTCACCGACGGGACCGAGCTGATCGTCTTCCCCCGCGACCGTGCCGCCTACGGCCGCCTCTGCCGCCTGCTGTCCCTGGGCAAGAGCGAGGTGGTGCCGCAACCGGGCGCCGACCCCGACGGGGAACGCATCGCCAAGGCCGAGACCCGCCTGACCTTCGACCAGGCGGTCACCCTCGGCGCCGGCATGATCGCCCTGGTCCCGGCGCCCCACAGCCCCGACGCCGCCTTCGAGGCCCGGCTGACAGCGTGGCGCCGCGCCTGGCCCGACACGGTGTACCTGGCCGCCTCGCCCCTGTGGCGCGGCGACGACCGCCGCCGCCTCAACCGGCTGGCCGCCATGGCCCGCCGCGCCGGCGCGCCGATGATCGCCACCAACGCCGTCCTCTACCACCACCCCGACCGCCGCCGGCTGCAGGACGTCCTGACCTGCATCCGCGAGGGGACCACCATCGACAAGGCCGGCCGCCGGCTGCAGGCCAACGCCGAGCGCGATCTGAAGCCGCCCGCCCGCATGGCGCGCCTGTTCCGCGGCCACGAGGCGGCGCTGTCGCGGACCATGGACGTCGTCCGGGCCTGCACTTTTTCGCTCCGGGAGCTCAGCTACCAGTATCCGGAAGAGCCCGTGCCGGCGGGCTATTCTCCGCAAGGATGGCTGGCCCGGCTGACGTTGAAGGGCGCGCGATCCCGCTGGCCTGCGGGCGTCCCGGCCCGCATCCGGGCGACGATCTACAAGGAGCTGAAACTGGTCCGGTCGCTGGGCTACGCGCCCTACTTCCTGACCGTCCACGATATCGTCGCCTGGGCCCGATCCCGCCCCGATCCCATCCTGTGCCAGGGTCGGGGCTCGGCCGCCAATTCCGTGATCTGCTTCTGTCTGAAGATCACCAATGTCGATCCCACGCAGCAGGATGTGCTGATCGAGCGCTTCATCTCGTCGGAACGCTCCGAGCCGCCCGACATCGACGTCGATTTCGAACACGAGCGGCGCGAGCAGGTGATGCAGTACGTCTACGACCGCTACGGCCGCGACCGCGCCGGCATCGTGGCGACCATCATCCACTACCGGCCCCGCTCGGCGATCCGCGACGTCGGCAAGGCGCTCGGGCTGACCGAGGATGTCACCGCCCGCATGGCCGACACCGTCTGGGGCTCGTGGGGCGAAGGGGTGAAGGTCGACCATGTCGACCGCACGGGTCTGAGCCGGGACGACGCCCGGATGCAGCTGGCGCTGGAGCTGACCGCCGAGCTGATCAAATTCCCGCGCCACCTGAGCCAGCACGTCGGCGGCTTCGTGCTCAGCCGGACGCCCTTGCTGGAGATCGTGCCGATCGGCAATGCGGCCATGGCCGACCGAACCTTCATCGAGTGGGACAAGGACGACATCGACTTCCTCAAGCTGATGAAGGTCGATGTCCTGGCCCTGGGCATGCTGACGGCGATGAAGCGGGCCTTTCGCATGATCGAAGCCGCCTACGGCCGCTCCCTGCCCGACACCGCCGCCGTGCCCAGGGAGCGCCCCGGCGTCTACCGCATGCTGTGCAAGGCGGATTCGCTGGGCGTCTTCCAGGTCGAGAGCCGGGCCCAGATGTCGATGCTGCCCCGCCTGCGGCCGGTCGAATTCTACGATCTGGTGGTGCAGGTGGCGATCGTCCGGCCGGGACCGATCCAGGGCAAGATGGTGCACCCTTACCTGCAACGGCGGCTGGAGCGGCGCGCTTATGAAAAGGACCATGGCGCAGGCAGCTATCGTTTCTCCATGCCGGGCTCGGCGAGCAATCCGGAGGAGTTGGCCGATGTGCTGCGCAAGACCATGGGCGTGCCTCTGTTCCAGGAACAGGCGATGAAGATCGCCATGGTGGCGGCGGAATTCACCGGCGATGAAGCCAACGGCCTGCGGCGGGCGATGGCGACCTTCCGCCACAACGGCAACATCGGCGACTATGAGACCCTGATGGTCGGGCGAATGATCGCGCGCGGCTATGACGCCGACTTCGCCCAGAACTGCTTCAACCAGATCAAGGGCTTCGGCGAATACGGCTTTCCCGAGAGCCACGCCTGTTCGTTCGCCCACCTGGTCTATGTCTCGGCCTGGGTGAAGTGGCTGTACCCCGATGTCTTTGCGGCCTGTCTGCTGAACAGCCAGCCGATGGGGTTTTACGCCCCCGCGCAGATCGTGCGGGATGCCCGGGAGCACGGGGTGGAGGTCCGGCATCCGGACGTCAACGCCAGCGACTGGGACGCCACGCTGGAGAAGCGGTCGCGCCGGCGCCGCCGCGCTCTGCGTCTGGGCCTTCGCGCCATCGACGGGTTCAAGCAATCCTGGGCCGAGACGATTTCGGAGGCGCGGGCGGGACGGCCGTTCGCCGATCTGGAGGATCTGCGGATGCGGGCGAGGCTGCCGCCGGCGGCGCTGGACCGGCTGGCGGAGGCGGACGCGCTGGGCTCGCTGGAGCTGACGCGGCGGCAGGGGTTGTGGGCGGCCCGGGGCGCAGCGCCGGCGGCGACCGCCCCGCTGTTCGAGGTCATGGGGCTGGAGGAGACCGACGGGCGGCCGCCGGAGGCCCTGCCGGCGCTGGCGCCGTCGGAGGAGGTGGTGGGCGACTACCAGACCATCCGGCTGTCGCTGAAAGGGCATCCGGTCAGCTTCCTGCGGGAGCGGCTCACTCGGGCCGGGGCCCTGGCGGCGAGCGATTATCCGGCGCGTCCCAACGGCCGAAGCGTCGCCGTGGGCGGGGTGGTGCTGGTGCGCCAGCGGCCCGGCACGGCCAAGGGCGTCTGCTTCATGACCGTGGAGGACGAGACCGGCGTGGCCAATCTGGTGCTGTGGCCCGATGTGTTCGAACGGTTGCGGCCGGTCGCGATGGGCGCCCGCATGGTGCTGGCCCGCGGCAAGGTGCAGACGGCCGAGGGGGTGACCCATCTGGTCGTGGAGCACCTCGAGGACTGGACCCCGATGCTGGGCGACCTGACCCCCGACGCGGCCCCGGGATCGGCCCACCAGCCGGCCCGGGGGCGGCATCCGCGGGAGGTGCGGGTGCTGCCGGGGTCGCGGGACTTCCACTAGCCTGGCTGACCCGCCAGCCCATCACCCCTGGCCTTTCCGGTGATGCCGCCACTTCCACACGCGGTAGCCCACGATGGGGGCGAAGCCGCCGACCAGGGCCGCGATCAGCACGGTCCAGAAGCCGCCGCCGAGGCCGTATTCCCCGACCGCCGCCCCGATCCCGGCCGCCAGCAGCGGGCCGAGCCAGGGCAGCCAGGACGGGGGCCTAGGCATCCACCTTGATGACGCCGCGCCGGATCTGGTCCAGCTCGATGGAGTCGAACAGGGCCTGGAAATTGCCCTCGCCGAAGGCCTGGTTGCCCTTACGCTGGATGATCTCGAAGAAGATCGGACCGAAGGTGTCCTGGGTGAAGATCTGCAGCAGCAGGCCGTCCTCGTCGGAGCCGTCGATCAGGATGCGGTTCAGCCGCATGCGGGCGACGTCCTCGCCATGGCCGGGCAGGCGTTTGTCGATCAGGTCGAAATAGGTCTCGATGGTGTCCTGGAAGGGGATGCCGCGCCGCTTCATCTCCTCGACGGTCTCGAAGATGTTGTCGGTGGCCAGGGCGATGTGCTGGATGCCCTCGCCGTTGTAGCGGCGCAGGAACTCCTCGATCTGGGAGTTGTCGTCCTGGCTCTCGTTCAGGGGAATGCGGATGGCGCGGTCGGGCGCGATCATCGCCTGGGACAGCAGGCCGGTCGCCTTGCCCTTGATGTTGAAATATTTCTGCTCCTCGAAGGCGAAGACGTCGCCGTAGAAGCCCGACCAGGTCCGCATCTGGCCGCGACGGACGTTGTGGGTCAGGTGGTCGAGGCTGAACAGGCCGACGGAGTTCTTGCGCTCGGCCTCCTCCCAGCCCTCGATCTCGTCCCAGCCGTCGTAGAGGGAGCCCTGCTCGCCGTACTGGTCGATGATGTAGAGCAGCGAGCCGCCGATGCCCTGCAGCACATAGGGATAGCCGCCGGCCAGGGCGCCGCCGTCGTGGCCCTCGGCCGGTTTGGCGCCGCGCGACACCGCCCCCTCGAAGGCCGCCTTCGCGTCGTGGACGCGGAAGGCCATGCCGTTGGCCGAGGGGCCGTGCTCGCCGGCGAAGTCGGCGGCCTGGCCCTTCGGCGACCGGTTGACTAGCAGGGTGATGTCGCCCTGCTTCAGCCGCACCACGTCATTGGCCGGGTTCACATGGGTGGGGGTGAAGCCCATCAGCTCGAGCCGGGCGACCATGGCCGCCGGATCCGGGCCGGTGAATTCGACGAATTCGAAGCCGTCCACGCCGAGCGGGTTTTCCTTGTCCAGCCGGGCTCCGGCTTCGGTTTGGGGCGCGTCGTGCATGGGGCGTCTCCTGATGGCTCGCGGCGGTCCGCCGTCGTTGCGGCGGAACCTAGTGGCGCGAGGCCGACAAGCCAAGGTTTGGCGCGGTCACATGCAGGGGAGGCGGGGGGAGAGGCCGTGACGCTGGCCGCCGGATTTCACCCGGATGAAACCCGGTCTAGACCGTCCGAACCGTCCGAACCGTTCGAACCGTCCGAACCGTCCGAACTGTTCGGAGTGTCGAGAGCGAGGGCGACGCGTTCGGCCGCCTGCCCGTCGGCCTGTTCGGCCCAGCCGGCGCGTTCGTGGCGCAGGGCCTCGTGTTGGGCCATGGCGCGGTCCAGCTCGGCTTCCTCCTGGTCCATGGCCCGCATCACCTGCCGCCAGCGCAGGGCCGCCGTTGCGTCCCCGCGCATGACGGCGCGCATCATGCGGCGATAGGCGACGAAGGACAGTTCGCACAGGTCGACCTTGTCGAGATCGCCGCCGACGCGGTCCTCCAGCTTCAGACCCTCGTCCTCGGGGTCGAGGGCGTTGGGCGGCGGAGCCCAGGGCTGGTCGATCCGGCGCCAGCCCTCGCGCGCGGCCCGGGCGCGCAGGGCGCTGAGCCCGACGCCGTGGCGGCGGCAGGCGTCGGTCGCCGACATGCCGCCCAGATAGTCGTCGCGGACCCTTAGCCAGACCCCGTCGGGGGCGTTGAAATGACCGCCGTCGAAGGGGCGGGGGTCGCGGGTCGGTGTTCCATCGGGCATGGGCGTGGCTTCCTCGTTTTCGCGGAGGAAAGTATGCGCCCGCTGTTTTCTCAGGCGGGAAGACAGGGTCGAGAAACGGCCGGGGCGTTGAAGGGGCGGGGGAAATTCGGCTGTGTCCGACTATAATTCCGCGGATCGCCAGCACAGCGTCAGGGGGCGTTCCCCTGCTTTCGTCATCCTCCGGCGAACCCCGCGAAAGCGGGGGGAGACCGGGGGACCCAGCGGCGCGCGCGAGCGCGACCCTGTCGGGAGCGCCACTGTTCCCAACAGCCTGCCTGAACAGATCGCCTTCGGCGCCGCTGGGTCCCCCGGTCTGCGCGGCTGCGCCGCTTGCCGGAGGATGACGATAGCGGTGGGGATTTACCGGAACACGCAGTTCACCCCGGCCCACATCGTCGTCACCACGGCGTCGTCGCCCGTGCCCGAGAGCGTGCCGTAGATCTCGCCGGCGGAGAATTCGGGGCCGAGCGAGTCCTCGCGCACCACGACGTCGGGGTGGGCGGCGCGGAGGTCGGCGAGGGTGGAGCCGATGTGGATGCCAGACAGGGTGGCGAAGCCGTGCGGGGCGCCCTCGGCGGCGGTCCAGCCGGCGAACTTGCCTTCGGAGAAGGCCAGCTGGAAACCGTCGCCCCAGTCGGCGAAGGCCAGCGGCCCGGCCGGGCATTCGGCGTTGGCGGCGCGCCGCGGCGGCTGGTCGCCGCGCAGGCGGGTGATGAAGGCGACGACGTCGGTCTCGGGCTCGCCGAAGCTGAGCTTGCGGCCCGTGCCGTGGCCGCCCGGGTTGGCGGGCATGAAGCCGTCGGCCTCCAGCAGGGCCTCGCCGGGCTGGGTCGGGGCCGGGCGCGCCGGGGCGGCCGCGTCCGAGGCCGGCGCGTCGGCGGGCGGCGGGGCCTCGGGCGAGCAGGCGGCGACGAGCAGGGCGAAGGCGGAGAGCGGCAGGACGTGTTTCATACGGTCAAGCTAACGCGGGTTTGCGACCGGTGGAAGACGGGAACGGCGGGCGGGGGCGTAGAGGCGATGGAGCCCTTCTCCCCTTGAGGGAGAAGGTGGCCCGGAGGGCCGGATGAGGGGTGAAACACATTCGTTTCAAGGAAGACCCGTCCTTGTCGAAAGCTTGTCGCCGAGTCCGCACCGGCGGGGGGAAGGCCCCTAGGCTGGGCGTCTCATCAGCGGGAGGCGGACATGGCGCGTGGGGCGATCATCGGGGCGGCGGCGTGCGGCCTGGTCTGGGCGGCCGCGGGCGGGGCGGCGGCGCAGGAGCTGCAGGCGGGCCAGATGATGACCCAGGCCGAAGCGGACCGGCTGGAGGCGCTGCAGGCCGATCTGGACCGCGAGGAAGCCGAGGACGCGGATACGGCGCGGCGCGACGAGGAACGCCGCCGCCGTGAGCGCGAGGCATTGGAAGAAGAGCTGCTGGCCGATCTGGTGGACGACCGGACCGAGGAGGAGCGCCTCGAGGCCGAGCGGCTGGCGGCCTGCCGCGCCGAACTGCTGGCGACGAAGAAGCTGATGATCGACCAGATCACGCAGCAATACGCCCTGATGGAGCGGCAGCTGCGCGCCGGCGGCGGCCCCAATATCGAGGAAGCCATCGCCGGCCTGCTGCGCGGCCGCGACCAGGCCATCGAGGCGATGACCTCGGGCGAGTGTTCCTGAAGCGAGGGCGGCACAGCGAATCCTTCTCCCCTCGAGGGAGAAGGTGGCCCGGAGGGCCGGATGAGGGGGCTGTTTCGGCTCGCACGCTGCGGGAAGATCGGCGGCTGCCCGGATGCATGGGTGTCTCACCCCTCATCCGCCCCCTCCGGGGGCACCCCTCGTCGGGTCGCATGCGACCCTCCTCGACCCTCAAGGGGAGAAGGGACATATGAGGTAGCCACCGGAGACCCCGCCATGCCCCGCACCCTGCACATCGACTTCGTCTCGGACATCGTCTGCCCCTGGTGCGTGGTCGGCCTGGGCGGGCTGACGGAGGCGCTGGAGCGGCTGAAGGGGGAGGGGATAGAGGCGGAGATCCGCTTCCAGCCGTTTGAGCTGAACCCGCAGATGCCGCCCGAGGGCGAGAACATCGTCGACCACATCGGCCGCAAATACGGCTCGACGCCGGAGCAGTCGGCGGCCAACCGGGCCATGATCACGCAGCGGGCGGCCGAGGCCTGGCCGGGCTTCGAGATGCGGATGGGCGAGGAGAGCCGCATCTGGAACACCTTCGACGCCCACCGGCTGCTGCACTGGGCGGGCGAGACGGTGAGGCTGGAGGCGCAGAAGGCGCTGAAGACGGCGCTGTTCCGGGCCCACTTCACCGAGGGGCGGGTGATGACGGACGCCGGGGTGCTGGCCGATGCGGCGGCGGCGGCGGGGCTGGATCGCGCCGAGGCCGAGGCGGTGCTGGCGGAGGGGCGCTATGCGGCCGAGGTGCGGGCGGCGGAGGCGCTGTGGGTCTCGCGCGGGATCAACGGCGTGCCGGCGGTGGTGGTGGAGGGGAAGTGGCTGATCTCGGGCGGGCAACCGGCAGGGGTGTTCGAGGAGGCGTTGCGGGGGATGGCCGCCGAATCCTAGCTTGCCCCTTGAGGGGGGGCAGGCAGTGCCGGCACGGTGGCTGACACTCTAGCCTGGCCATCTCAATACTGCCCACTGCGCCAGTTGTTCAGACCGCTTGGAAAGCAACGCTGGCGTCCAAGCGTCATACTCGGCGGCAAAATTCCTTGTAGTCTTGAACATAGAGTCCGCCTTAAAGCGCTCGCGCTTCTTGTCATACGGCCGATTCGACAACTCCCTGTTCATGTCAGGGGCCAAGGGCAAGAGATTTGCGAGCAAGTGAAGCATTTCACGATGCTGGGTGTCTGTGAACTCCAACTTCCAGCTATCTGATAGCGTTTGAGGCAGGATGTGCTCGATCCATGGAACGTTAGTGGGAGCGTCGCCGCCCAGCGACAGATCGAACTCTCGCATAATGAAGGGCAGGATCGTGGCCTCGTACATCGGCCGGGACTTGATGCCGTCAATTACTTGGTCGTCAGTTGGCCATGAGACCGTCGTGCGAGAGCGGATGAGGCTCTTCACTTTGGCTGGAGATATGTCTCCGGCGCAATCCATCCAGAGTCTCTTGAATACGGCGTGCAGGCCGGTCGGCTCAATGCCGCTTAGCGCTCTACGGACCAGGAAATTCTCGATTAAACCGGCGACCGCAATCGCCGCAGCGGGCGACACGGTGCCTGTTCGTGTCTCCTCCGAGAGCTGCATGATGAATGGGTAAGTCGAGTTGGGAGCCCTCAGAGAGGAGAGGCGCTTGAAGGCGGCGGCGACATCCTTCGGGTGGCCTTGAGAGTTCGCGCCGGTAACGATGTCCAGAAACGCGTTCTGGTAACGCCGAAGATCCTCGATGACCAAAGACGGCTCATCGAGCTTCTGCCATCTTTCCTTCAGTTGGCCATACGTCGTCGATTTCGTGAGATTTGGATTATGGATCAGTCCGAACGGAAAGAAATAGCTTTCGAAGTGGTTTCTGCTTTCGTGGACAAATTGTTGGTAGAATGGCTGCCATTGATCCCGGTCAATAAGTTCGATCTCTGATGGATTGCTACCGGCAACCCGAGAGAAAATATCGTTCCTCACAAGATCGCCGATTGTCATCGGTTCTTGCTTGGAGTTTAGGCTATCGAATATCTTTGGCCCATTGGTGGGGTCCCAAACATCAATCTGAACTACGCTCATCTTTTCTAACATCGCCACATAGACGTCGCGAACCCGGTCTGTTCCCCCTTCCTTTGCCTGATTGTCCATGAAGCGCAGGGCGGATCGATAGTTGCGCAGGAGAGTGCCGGACGGATTTCCCGTATTGGGAAGCGGTCGAGGCTTGAAATTCGAGCCAAGCTTTTCAAGGAAAGCGAGGTCGCTTATCAAATCTGACATCACAACATTCATTTGGCCTCTATCTTCGCCGCAAGAATGCAGTTTAATATTTGATATCAGGCTCGTTGAACGGCCTAACACCAGATATTTCTGAAACAAGGATGCGGCTTCATCTCTAAGTCCATTCTTGCATAGGCACTTAACGGCAGCGCAGATGTACAGAAATATAGTCGTGAGCCGCTGTTGCCCGTCTATGAGCTCATAGTTTGTGGGTTCTGATGGGTTCGATCTCCGGCCATGCATAATGATCGCTCCCATGAAGTGGGAGTCAACGGAGCCGTCCACGACAGCTTTTATATCTTCTTCCAATTTCTGAAGGCGATCAGCCTTCCACTTGTAAGGTCGTTGGAAATACGGAATTTCATAAACCAAGTCCCCGGACAGGAGCCCGGCGATCTCGGATTCATCAGAGCTGTTTGTGAGTTTCGACCTGGAAGCCATGGACCTCCCCCCAAGGATTAGTAGATCACGCTAAAGGGGGTCAGTGCGCCATTCAATCGACTTCCCGTGGCGCGGCTATCGCAGGGCAAACACTACCCCCGGTGCCCCCCCCCTCTCCACCACCCGGTCCGAGGCGCCCGGGCGGTCCCCCTTCCCCATCGCGAGCCGCGATGGGGAGGAGACGCGAGGGGTCAGACCTTCACTTCGATGGCCCCGCCCCCGGCCCTGAACTTCGCGCTCATCTCCGCCATGCCGGCCTCCGCCTCGCCCAGCGATCCCCCCGCGTCGTTCTGGGCCTGGGCGTCCCTGCGGATGTCCTGGCTGATCTTCATCGAGCAGAATTTCGGGCCGCACATGCTGCAGAAATGGGCGGTCTTGTGGGCCTCTTTCGGCAGGGTGGCGTCGTGGTATTTGCGGGCCGTTTCGGGGTCGAGGCCGAGGTTGAACTGGTCTTCCCAGCGGAACTCGAACCGGGCGCGGCTGAGGGCGTCGTCGTGCAGGCGCGCGGCCGGGTGGCCCTTGGCCAGGTCGGCGGCGTGGGCGGCGATCTTGTAGGTGATGACGCCGTCCTTGACGTCCTGACGGTCGGGCAGGCCGAGGTGCTCCTTGGGCGTGACGTAGCAGAGCATGGCCGTGCCGAACCAGCCGATCATGGCCGCGCCGATGGCGCTGGTGATGTGGTCGTAGCCGGGGGCGATGTCGGTGGTCAGCGGCCCGAGCGTGTAG
>NZ_JAKFDS010000023.1:0-17653 GCF_036676055.1 Brevundimonas sp.
CGTCCCGTTCCGGTCGTCGCAAGGCGGTCGGGGCGATCCGTCAAAGGCCCGGACGCAGGGCCGCCAGTCGGAGGGCGTGTGGAAAACGGCCGCGCGGGGCAGCCTGTCTCGTCGAAACGGTAACAACCCAACAGCACCGGGCGAGGCCCGGCTGTCCCGCACCCTCCCCACACCGCCTGTTCCGCAGGCGGCGCTTCCGGCTGCCTCAGCGTCACAGAACCCTGATGACCTTCCGCTATGCCGCGATAAAAGCCCTGCCCAGTTCCGGAGTCTCCCATGCGCCTGCAGCGTCGCGACCTTCTCACCGGCTCCGCCGCCGCCCTCGCCTTCTCCGGCCTCGCCTGCAGCGTCAGCGCCCAGACCGCCGCCACGGAAGAGACCTACGTCAATCAGGTTCCCGGCTACGGCCCCCTCGTTCGCGATCCCAACCGCCTGCTCGACCTGCCCGAGGGCTTCACCTACCAGGTCATTTCCCAGAGCGGCGACACCATGGACGACGGCCTGTTCGTCCCCGGCCAGCCCGACGGCATGGGCTGTTTCGATCTCGGCGGCGGCAAGGTCGCCCTGGTGCGCAACCACGAACTCAAGGGCTCCAGCGCCCTGCACCGCAACCTCGGCCCCGGCGGTTTCCATCAGGAGCGCCTTGGCCTGCTCGATCCCGCCCGGGGCTACGACACCTACAAGGACGGCCGCCCCCTCCCCGGCGGCACCACCACCCTCGTCTACGATCTGGAGAGCCGCCGCACGGTCAGCCAGCACCTGTCGCTGGCGGGCACCTCGACCAACTGCTCCGGCGGCCGCACCCCGTGGGGCAGCTGGCTCACCTGCGAGGAGACCGAGGACACGCCCGCCGATTCCGACGTGACCAAACCCCACGGCTTCGTCTTCGAGGTCCCGGCCGCCGCGACCGGCCTCGTCGATCCCGTGCCGCTCATGGCCATGGGCCGCTTCGACCACGAAGCCGTCTGCGTCGATCCCCGCAGCGGCGTCGTCTACCTCACCGAGGACAAGAACGACGGCCTGTTCTACCGCTTCATCCCGACCACCCCCGGCAAGCTGGCCGAGGGCGGCAGGCTCCAGGCCATGGCCTTCAAGGACAAGCCCGGCGCCGATTCGACCAATCAGGAGGCCCGGGAATGGGCCGTCGGCGACTGGCGCGAGGTGGTCTGGATCGACCTCGAGGACGTTGAATCCCCCAACGCCGACCTGCGTTTCCGCGGCCACGCCGCCGGCGCGGCCCGGGTGGCGCGCGGCGAGGGCATCTTCTGGGGCGACGGCGAGCTCTACCTGACCGCCACCTCGGGCGGGCCGCTGCGAAGGGGCCAGATCCTGCGCTACATCCCCTCGGCCGCGGGAGGACGCATCCAGCTGTTCCTCGAAAGCGCCGACGAACGCGCGCTGAACATGGGCGACAACCTCACCATCGCGCCCTGGGGCCATCTGATCGTCTGCGAGGACAACTACTCCGCGGACGTCCGCAACCACCTCAAGGGCGTCACCCCCGACGGCAAGCTCTACACGATCGGCCGCAACGTCTTCACCGGCAACAGCGAGTTCGCCGGCGCGGTCTTCTCGCCCGACGGTCAGGTGCTGTTCGTCAACATCATGTATCCGGGGATCACCCTGGCGATCAGAGGCCCCTGGACCTCGGTCCGGACATGAACAGGCGCGGCTGCGACCGGCGGACCAGCCACAGGTTCACCGTCGCCGCCGCCAGCACCAGCGCCGCTCCCGCCTGATGCAGGGCGCCCAGCCACAGCGGCACGGCGTTGATCAGGGTCACGACCCCCAGCGCCGCCTGCAGCCACAGCGCCGCCGCGACCACGAAGGCCGAGGCGCCCAGTCCCTCGGCCAGCCGCCAGCGCCACGCCTGCACCGCATACAGCGTCCCGCCGATCAGCAGGACATAGGCCATGATCCGGTGATTGAACTGCACCAGCGCCTGGTCGTGCAGGAAGGCCAGCGCCCCCCGGCCCCACGCCACCGGCGCCAGCACCTCGCCGTTCATCATCGGCCAGTCCGTGTAGATGAATCCGGCCTTGGCCCCCGCCACCAGCCCACCCAGCAGGCACTGCAGGAAGACGGCGCCCAGCAGGATCACCGCGCCCCGGCTCCAGCCGACCGGATGGCGCGACCGCTCCTGGCCGTTCCAGGCCTCCAGCCCGGTCCAGATCAGCCCCATGAAGATCAGCAGGGCCAGGCCCAGATGCGTCGCCAGCCGCTCGGGCGCCACGTCCACCCGCTCGCTCAGCCCGCTGGACACCATCCACCAGCCGATCAGCCCCTGCAGCCCGCCCAGACCCAGCAGCACGAGGCAGCGCATGATCAGCCGCCGCGGCAGCCGCCGCAGGATCAGGAAGACCGCAAACGGCACGGCGAACACCATCCCGATCAGCCGTCCCAGCAGGCGGTGGAACCACTCCCACCAGAAGATCCCCTTGAACTCGCCCAGCGTCATCCCGGCGTTGACCTGCTCGTACTGCGGGATGGCGCGATATTTCTCGAACGCCTCGGCCCAGTCGGCCGCGCTCAACGGCGGCAGGGCGCCCATGATCGGCTTCCACTCGGTGATCGACAGGCCCGAACCGGTCAGCCGGGTGACGCCGCCGACCACCACCATCGCGAACACCAGCGCCGCCGTGACGAACAGCCAGATGGCCACTGCCCGGCTTTGATCGCCCCCGATGAAACGCTTCATTCGACGCCCGCTATCCCGACCGTTACAATGGGCGCCGCGCCGCTGGTCCGACGCCCGAGGGAGCGGTATGCCCGCCCACGAGGGCGAGATCGAGTCGCTTTTCGGCGCCCGAGCGTCGCAGGTCTGGAGAACGCGGTTGCAGTACGCCGACATCGTCATCGCTGTCCTGGGGGCCTTCGCCCTGGCCTGGACGGCCGATCAGCTAACCGGCCGGCGAGGCCTGTTCGCCACCTCGCTGGTCTCAGGCGTCGCCGCCGTGGCCGGCTGGTTCCTCGCCATCCGCGTCTTCGCCGTCACCACCATGGACGGCCTGACCTGGGTCGGCTGGTCCCTGGCCGCCTCGGTCATCGCCCTGGCCGCCTTCTTCCTGTTCCGCAACAAGCGCTGACATGGGCCCTCGCACCCGCCGCTTCATCGCCATGCTCGGCGTCCTCGCCTTCCTCGTCTTCTGGATCTGGGGCGCCATCGCCCTGCGCGCCGCCCTGCCCCCGGGCGCGCTCATCGACCTCGTCGTCTTCGCCGTGGCCGGCATTGGCTGGGGCGTGCCGCTCTACCCGCTGTTCAAATGGGCCGAGGGCGGCCGCAAAGGCTGACCGGCCGGGCGGGCCTGTGGGCTGTCGAGTTGGGGACCGGGTCAAGGGAAGATGGTCGGAGCGACAGGATTCGAACCTGCGACCCCTTGACCCCCAGTCAAGTGCGCTACCAGGCTGCGCCACGCTCCGAGAGGCGCTCCCTATAGACGGGGGGTCGTCGCGCCGCAAACCCAAAAACGCGCCGTCAGGCGGTTCTCGAAAGAACGGCTTCCAGACGCGCCCGGGCGCCCTCCAGTTCGGCCAGCACCTGACGCAGCCGCACCGGCGAGCGGCCGCTTGCCGGGACCGCATCCAAAGGCGCGCCGGCCCCGCCCTCGGGCTCGAACGCCACCGCGCCCTCGGGATCGCCATAGGCGGCCAGCCGCTTCAGCCCCTGCTCGCGATGCAACCGCTGAACGCCCTTGATGGTCAGGCCGTCCTCATGCAGCAGCCGCTTGACCGCCTTCAGCAGGACGACGTCCTGGGGGCGATAGAACCGCCGCCCGCCCGCCCGCTTCAGGGGCGTGATGAAAGGAAATTTGGTCTCCCAGAAGCGCAGCACATGCTGCGGCGACCCGACCTCGTCAGCGGCTTCGGAGATGGTCCGGAAGGCGTTCGGGCTCTTGGCCACGGCGCGTCAGGCGCTCACGACAGCGTCGTGAACCCGCCCCTTCATGATCTGCGACGCGCGGAAGCTGATCACCCGACGCGGATGGATGGCCGCCGGCTCGCCGGTCTTGGGATTACGGCCCATGCGGGCGCGCTTGTCGCGCACCTGGAAGACGCCGAAGCCCGACAGCTTCACCGTTTCGCCCCGCTCAAGCGATTCGATGATCAGCTCCAGCGTCCGTTCGACCATGGCCGAACACTCATGACGCGACAGGCCGACCTCCTCGTGGACCGCCTCGCACAGGTCCGCACGCGTCAGAGTCTGGTGCTGAGCCAATCGTCCGCTCCCCTCGAAAAGTCCGTCGCGCCCATAAAAGAGCAAGCGCCTTCAAATGGAAAGGCGAAATACGCCCTACAAACGAAAGGCGCAGGCGCCCCAGGTCAGCCCGCCGCCCATGGCCTCCATCAGAACGAGGTCGCCGCGCTTGATCCGGCCATCCTGTATGGCGGCGTCCAGCGCCAGCGGGATCGAAGCCGCCGAGGTGTTGGCGTGCATGGCGACGGTGGAGATCACCTTGTGCTCGTCGAGACCCAGTCGGTCGCCCACGCCCTTGATGATCCGCTGATTGGCCTGGTGAGGTACGAACCAGTCTACGTCCGCGATCTCGATGCCGGAGGCTTCGCAGCAGGCGGTGATGGCCTCCGCGATATTGACCACGGCATGACGGAACACCTGATTGCCGGCCATGCGCAGATGGCCGACCGTACCCGTCGTGGCCGGGCCGCCGTCGACATACAGCAGATCAGTCTTGGTGCCATCGCAGCGCAGGGCGAAGCCAAGCAGACCCTGGTCGGCCTTGCTCCCCTGCCCTTCGCGGGGCTGCAGCACCACGGCGCCGGCTCCGTCGCCGAACAGCACGCAGGTCGACCGGTCGGTCCAGTCCATCAGCCGGGTCATCTCCTCGGCGCCGATGACCAGGGCGCATTTGGCCAGGCCGCGGGCGACGAAACCGTCGGCCACGCTCAGCGCATAGACGAATCCCGAGCAGACCGCCTGGACGTCGAAGGCGATGCAGGTCGGCGCGCCCAGCTTGCGCTGGACGATCGAGGCGACCGACGGGAAGGTCATGTCCGGCGTGGTGGTCGCCACCACAATCAGGTCGATGTCCGCGGCGTCGCGACCGGCGTCGAGCAGCGCGCGCTTCGACGCCTCCACCGCCAGATCGCTGGTCGGCTGGTCGTCGCGCGCCCTGTGCCGCTGGCGGATGCCGGTGCGCTCGACGATCCACTCGTCCGAGGTGTCGACAATCCTGGCCAGATCGGCGTTGGTGACGACCTGTTCCGGCAGGAAGGAGCCGACGCCGGTCACGGCGCTGCGAATGACGCTCACTGGGGAGTCTCCATGGCCGCGTCCACGGCGGCCGGCTGTTCAAGAACGAGGGTCAGCCTGTTCAGGCTCTCGCTGACCTTCATCAGATAGTCGCTGCGAGCCAGTTCGACAGCGATGCGGATCGCATTTCCAAACCCCTTGGCGTCAGCCCCGCCATGGCTCTTCACCACTATGCCGTTCAGCCCCAGCAGCGGCCCGCCGTTAATGGCGCTCGGGTCGATCTTCTGCCGCATCCGCTGCAACGCCGGCATCGCCAGCAACGCGCCGGCCTTGGCCGGGAGGCTCGATGTCAGGGCCTCCTTCATCAGGGCCGAGATGAATCGGGCGACGCCCTCGGCGGTCTTCAGGGCGATGTTGCCGGTGAAGCCGTCGGTGACGACCACGTCGACCGTGCCCTTGGCGATGTCATCCCCCTCGACGAAGCCCTGGTACGCCAGGCCGAAACCGCCTTCGCGCAGAATCCGGGCGGCCTCGCGGACCTCCTCATGCCCCTTCATGTCTTCGGAGCCGACGTTGAGCAGGCCGATCGTCGGCCGCTCGGCGCCATGCACGGCGGCATGGAACGCTTCGCCCATGATCGCGAACTCGACCAGTTGCTCGGCGTCGCTCTCGATATTGGCGCCGACGTCCAGCACTGCAGTGACGCCGCGCAAGGTCGGCCAACTGGCGACGATCGCCGGCCGCTCCAGCCCGTGAGCGGACATGCGAAGGATCAGCTTGGAAATCGCCATCAGCGCGCCCGTATTGCCGGCCGACACTATGGCTCCGGCTTCCCCCGACTTCACCGCTTCAATAGCGTTCCACAGACTTGAACCCTTGCCACGGCGCATCGCCTGGGCGGGCTTCTCGGTCATGGCGATGACCTTGTCCGTGTGGCGCACATCGCAGATGTCCGGACCGAGACCATGCTTCGCCATCTCGGCCCGGATCGCCGTCTCATCGCCGTGCAGCAGGAAGCGCACCCCGGCGCCGCCGTGCCGGTTTCGATAGTCGCGCACCCCCGCCACCACGACCGGCGGACCGTGGTCTCCGCCCATGGCGTCGAGCGAAATCAGAACTGGGGATGACAAGCCGTTTCGACTCCGTCGCGCCCTTACTGGCGCTTGTCTGGGGCGACGATAGCGCCGCATCGGGGGGATGCAACCACGCCGCCCTTGCGTCAACCTTCGTCGGAAGGCCGCAGCTGCTTCAACACCGCGAAGGGCGAGACTTCCGCAGGTTCGGGCGGCTGCACGAACTCCGCCCCCGGCTTGCGGGGAAAAGGATCGAGCTGCAGGGCCAGCTGTTCGACCGCATACTGCCCAAGATCGACCTGTCCGCCCTCGATCGGATCGGGTGATTCGTCGTCCAGCGTGATGACGATCTCATCGGACTCCTCATCGGCCGCTTCGGCGAGGGAGAGGGAGAATGGCGCGTCGATCTCGACCGGCAGCGGCTCCAGGGTGATGCCGCAAATCTGGGCGAGGCTCGCCTTGACCCGGCCGGACAGTGTCCAACCCCCAGCAGACGGTGCGAGCGTCACATCGGCGACGAAGAAGTCGAGGGAAGCGAGATCCAGAGCCTTGGCGATGCGGCCCCGCGCAGCTGCGTCGGGCTCCAGTCGCCGGGTGACGCCGGCGCCTACCTGATGCAGGCGAACCGGTTCGCTGTAGGGCAGGTCCATATCGCTCATGCCTTGATCTCCGCCCAGTCGGGCCGCGCCGTCACTTCGGCGTAATCCTGATCCGAAAGACGCGCCCGGGACGCAAGGGCATAGGCCGCCAGCGCCTCCCCGGCGACCGGATCCTCGCTCTCGAACACGTTGCGGCCCAAGCCCGCGGCCAGCGCTGCCGCGTCCCCGTCGCGGAGGGCCGGTTCATAGGCCGTCATTCGGCCGTACATAGCCTCGCCCAGCTTGCGCATCTTCTTGCCGACCGAGATGTCGCCGACGCCAAGCTCCCGCAACGCGTGATCGAGGGCGGACACATATGTGTCGAACAGGGCTTGGGCAGCGTCGGCGCCGCGCTCCCCTTCGTCCCGTAGCCGCATCACCAGCAGGAGCACATGCAGGGTGTAGAGCTCGAACCGGGCGTCGATACGATCGGCGACCGCCAATACCGTGTAGAAGGCGGGATCGCGCGCCTGGCGCACCGCCAGATCATACAGCGGCTCGCCCAGACGTTGGCGGGAACGGGATCGGAACAGATTCTGAAGCATGATCATGCGGCCCCTTTTCCGCCGCGCCGTTGAACTAAGGCTCGGGTCCGGTTAGGTCAAAGACCTTGTTCTCTCGCAGGCGTCGTCCATGCTCCGCACCAAGCTCCTTTTCGCCGCCCTGTCGGCCGCCGCCCTGACCGCAGCCTGCGCTCCGGTCGTGGGCCAGAACGGCTTCCAGGCCATCGACGCCAAGCCGACCGACATCGTGGCGGGTACTGACACCAAGCAGACCGTGTTGACCAAACTCGGCACGCCGTCGACGACCTCGACCTTCGAGCGCGACAATATCTGGTACTACATCAGCCAGGTGACCGAGAAATACACCTACAATCGCCCGCAGGTGACCCAGCGGACGGTCACCGAGATCACCTTCAACGACACCGGCCAGGTCGCGGAGGTCCGCACCCTGGGGCTCGATGACGGGCAGCAGATCGCGATGAACGGCCGCGAGACCCCGACCCGCGGGCGTCAGCTGACCATTCTCGAACAGCTGCTCGGCAACGTCGGCCGCGGCCAACTGCCCCGCACGGACGAGGACGTCCCCGGCCAGCGCCGCCCCGACTGACACGCCCGTCCCATCAGATACGACAACGCCCCGGAGATCGCTCTCCGGGGCGTTTTCCGTTGGGGGCCCGCCGCGACCCGAAGGTCGCGGCGGGCCGGCAGGCGTCAGAAGATCTTGCCGCTCGCCAGGACCGCCAACAGCAGCAACGCCACGATGTTGGTGATCTTGATCATCGGGTTCACGGCCGGGCCGGAGGTGTCCTTGTAGGGGTCTCCGACCGTGTCGCCGGTCACCGCAGCCTTGTGGGCCTCGGAGCCCTTGCCGTGGACGACGCCGTTGCGATCGGTGAAACCTTCCTCGATCACCTTCTTGGCGTTGTCCCAGGCCCCGCCGCCCGAGGTCATCGAGATGGCCACGAACAGGCCGGTCACGATCACACCCATCAGCATGGCTCCCAACGCGGCGAAGGCGGTCGCCTTGTCCGAGATCATCAGTACGGCGACGAACAGGACGATCGGCGACAGCACCGGCAGCAGCGACGGAACGATCATCTCGCGGATCGCCGCCTTGGTGAGGATGTCGACAGCCCGGCCGTACTCCGGCTTGACCTCATAGGTCATGATGCCCGGGTTCTCGCGGAACTGGCGACGAACCTCGGCCACGACGGACTCGGCGGCGCGGCCGACCGCCATCATCGACATGCCGCCAAAGAGGAAGGGCAGCAGGCCTCCAAACAGCAGTCCGACGACGACGTAGGGATTGGTCAGGGCGAAGTCGATCTCGCCCATGCCCGCGAAGAACGGGAACTCGGCGGCGTTGGCGGCGAAGTATTCGAGGTCCGACGTATAGGCCGCGAACAGGACCAGGGCCCCCAGGCCGGCCGAACCGATGGCGTAGCCCTTCGTCACGGCCTTCGTCGTATTGCCGACCGCATCAAGGGCGTCCGTCGAGTGACGAACTTCCGAGGGAAGCCCCGCCATCTCCGCGATGCCGCCGGCGTTGTCGGTGACCGGTCCGAAGGCGTCCAGCGCCACGATCATGCCGGCGACGCCGAGCATGGTGGTGGTGGCGATGGCGATGCCGAACAGGCCCGCCAGCTGGTAGCTGGCGATGATGCCGATGACGATGGTCAGGGCGGGGAGCGCGGTCGACTCGAGTGAGACGGCCAGCCCCTGGATGACGTTCGTACCGTGGCCGGAGACCGATGCATTGGCCACCGAGCGCACCGGACGGAAGTTCGACCCGGTGTAGTATTCGGTGATGACCACGATGGCGGCGGTGACCAGCAGGCCCACCATGCCCGACCAGAACAGGCTCATCGGCTCGATCCTCAGGCCGGTGCCGGTGACGACCGGTCCGGTGACGAGGGCGTCGATGACGAAATAGACGGCGATGGCTGACAGAACGCCCGTGACAATCAGGCCCTGATACAGGGCGCCCATGATGTTCTGCTTCTTGCCGAGGCGGACGAAGAAGCTGCCAATGATCGAGGTGACGATGCAGACGCCGCAGATCGCCAGCGGCAGCAGCATCATGGTTTCGACATAGGGCAGGTCGCGGAAGAAGATCGCCGCAAGCACCATGGTGGCGACCGTGGTCACCGCATAGGTCTCGAACAGGTCGGCGGCCATGCCGGCGCAGTCGCCGACGTTGTCGCCCACGTTATCCGCGATGGTGGCGGCGTTGCGGGGGTCATCCTCCGGAATGCCGGCCTCGACCTTGCCAACCATGTCGCCGCCGACGTCGGCGCCCTTGGTGAAGATGCCGCCGCCGAGACGGGCGAAGATGGAGATCAGCGAGGCGCCGAAGCCCAGGGCGACGAGGCCGTCGATGACCTCGCGGCTGGTGCTCTCGAAGCCCGCACCCTCGGTCAGGAAGGCATAGTAGCCCGCGACGCCCAGCAGGGCGCCGCCGGCGACGAACATGCCGGTGATGGCGCCCGAGCGGAAGGCCAGGTCCAGGCCCTTCGACAGGCTTTCGGAGGCCGCTTGGGCGGTGCGGACGTTGGCGCGGACGGAGATCAGCATGCCGGCGAACCCGGCCAGGCCGGACAGCACCGCGCCGATGACGAAGCCGATGGCGGCCCATTCGCCGATCAGGAAGTATGCGGCGATCAGAATGACGACGCCAACCATGGCGATGGTCGTGTACTGCCGCCGCAGATAGGCCGAAGCGCCTTCCTGGATCGCGGCGGCGATCTCGCGCATCTTGTCGGTGCCGGTCGAGGCCTTCATCAGCGAGGCCGTCTGGATGAGTCCGTAAAGGACCCCCAGCGCGCCTGCGGCGATGACAAGCCACAGATAGTTGCTCATGGCGTTTCCAAACCCTGTGTTCTAGAGGCGCCCGGACCCTTGGCGCGGCGGGCGTTATTCGCCTCTGTCCGCCTTCCGGTCCCCCCGTGCGCACCGGACGCAAGTTGCGTCCCTCGGGAATTGCGGCGGAAACGTGCCAAATGCGTCGGGGCGACGCAACAGCCCAGGTGAACAGAGTTAGCCGGAGCGAACGCCGGTCCGCCGCCGCGGCGCCTGGCTGATGATCTCCACACGGGTCACGGACCCACGTCCCGCGATCGCAGCCGCCGAGCGGATCACGCTGGCGGACAGGGCGGCGGGGTCTACTCTGGTCCAGTCGTTCTCGACGACGAAAGGCGTTCGGTGGCCCGCCCGCACCAGAGCGTCGCGCAGATAGGCCTCCTTCGGCCGCATCGATTCGGGCGTCGCGGAACCGCCGAGATGCAGGCGAAGGGAGACGAAGACGTAGTTGCGAATTCGCCCACCGGAGATGATCGGCAGCCCAACACCGGCGATGCCCAGGCTCGCGCCGGAAGCGGGCGCATCCTCCGCCCGAACTCTTGAGGCCGCCACCAAGGTGGGCGCGGCGACGGTGGCGGCGATCAGGTCACGGCGGCGCATGACGCCTCTGTAGTCTGGACGGCTTGAGAATTCGTTGTCAGCCGTGGGTGAAACCCGTCCGTTCGAACGGGACCGGCTGACCCGCGAACCGGGCGATGATTCCCTGCCCCGCAACGACCCGGCCAAGACGCGTCAGTCTCAGGCGCCGCCGGTCGGCCTCGCGGCGCAGGGCGGCCTCGTCGGCGGCGCGGGCGGTGAAGGCGATCTCGTAGTCGTCGCCGCCGGTGACCAGCTTTTCCAGCGCGGCCTGCTCGTCCACCCGGCCATCATACCAGACCTGGGCCGCCGCGGAGCGCGGTGAGAGCTCCAGATCGATCTCGATGCGGACCCCGCTGGTGTCGGCGATGTGGCCGAGGTCGGCGATCAGGCCGTCGGAGACGTCAATGGAAGCACTGGCGAAGTCACGGATCGCATCGCTGAATTCGAGGCGCGGCATCGGCGTCCGGTAGTGATCCTGCAGGGCGGCCAGCCTGTCGGGCTCCAGGCTCAGCTTCCCCTGCGCCGCCTGGAGACCGAGCCAGCCGTCGCCGATCGATCCGGTCACGAACACGAGGTCGCCGACACGGGCGCCGCCGCGGCTGACGGTCCTCCCCTTTGGCGTCCAGCCGAGCAAGGTCATGGAGAAGCTCGCCGGTCCGGGGGTGACCACGGTGTCGCCGCCCAGCAGGGCGACGCCGAAGGCCTTCTGGTCCGCCCGCAGGCCGTCGACGAAGGTCATCCGCTCGGGCCAGCCGCAGCGTTCCGACCAGTGGCAGGCGAGCAGATAGCCGAAAGGCTCGGCTCCCTTGGCGGCGAGGTCGGACAGGTTCACCCGCATCAGCTTGCGGGCAACGGTGTCGAGCGGATCGGTCGGGAGGAAATGGACGCCTTCGACGAGAGCGTCCTTGGTCAGGACCAGATCGTGCCCGGGCCTCGACGGGACCACGGCGACATCGTCTCTGAGCCCCCTGCCCCACTCGGGATGGGCCAGGGGCGCGAACAGCCGCCGGATGGTTTCGAACTCCCCGGCGACGTCGACCGCGGCCATCAGGAAGCGCGGGCGTCCCGGGCCACGCCGTCGAGGGCGGCGTTGACGAATTTCGCCTCGGCGTCGTCGAAGAAGGCCTTGGCCAGTTCGACGTATTCGTCGATCACGATCTCGCGCGGCACATCCTTGCGTTCCCGCAGCTCCCACGCGCCGGCGCGCAGCAGCGCCCGCAGGGTCGAATCAAGCCGCTCAAGACGCCAGTTGGAGGCCAGGCGGGCCTTGATCGCGCCGTCGATGTCGCGCTGGCCGCCGACCACGCCGCGCACGATGTCGGCGAACCAGCCTTCATCGGCTTCGGCCAGCGGCTGGCCTTCGATATCGGCGTCGAAGCGGTGGTTCGAGAACTCGGTGATCACCGTCTCGACCCCCTCCCCGGCCAGCTCCATCTGGTACAGGGCCTGGACCGCGGCGAGACGCGCCACGGTGCGGGCGCGGCGCTGACGGCTGGTCAGCTGGGGCTCGGCGCGCTGCTTTTCAGCCTCGGCGAGTTGTTCGAGAACGGATTTGAGGCTGGCGGGTTCGGTCACGAGCCCAGTCCTACGCGCAGCCGCTTGCGCAAGGCAATCAGGTCCAGACAGGCGCGGGCTGCGCCGCCGCCCTTGTCCCCTTCGCTGAGCCGGGCCCGGGACCAGGCCTGGTCCTCGTCCTCGGTCGTCAGGATGCCGTTGCCGACGATCACGCCCTTGAGACCGAGCTGCATCAGGCCGGCGGCCGACTGATCGGAGACGATCTCGAAATGATAGGTCTCGCCGCGGATAACGCAGCCGAGAGCGACATAGCCGTCGTAGCGCGGAGCAGTCGGAAAGCGGCCGGCTTCCTCGGCCAGGGCGATGGCTGTCGGAACTTCCAGCGCGCCCGGAACGGAGACCACGTCGAAGTCGGCGCCCTGGGTGCGCAGGGCGTCCTTCGCCCCCTCCAGCAGGGCGTCGGCGAGATCATCATAGAAGCGCGCCTCGACGATGAGGACGCGGTAGGGATCGCTCACGATTGGTCTTCTCCGTCCATGTCGCGCCAGCCGACGATGCGCAGGCCGTAGCCTTCGAGCGCGGTGGGATTGGGGCGGGTCGAGCTCATCACGATCATGTCGCGGACGCCGAGGTCGAGCAGGATCTGGGCCCCGACGCCGTAGTTGCGCAGGGAACGGTCGACCGCCGCGGGCTTTTCGACGCCCGCGAGCCGCTCTGCCAACCCCTGCAGCTCCGGGTCGCGCAGGAAGACGGTGACGCCGGGGCCGGCGTGTTCGCTGATCTGCCTGAGCGCGCGCGGGACATAGTTCTGGCGCGCCTCGACGTGGCCCAGCAGGTCGGCGGCGAAATCGACCTGGTGCATGCGCACGAGGGTCGGCTTGCCCGGCTCGATCTTGCCCTTGACCAGGGCGACATGTTCGACGCCCTCGATGGCGTTGCGGTACAGCATGAGACGGAACGGCCCGCCGTGGACGCTGTCAAAGGGCGTGTCCATGACCCGCTCAACGAGCCGTTCGGTGCGGCGGCGGTAGGCGATCAGGTCGGCGATGGTGCCGATCTTGAGCCCGTGCAACTGGGCGAAGGCGACGAGGTCCGGCATGCGGGCCATGGTGCCGTCTTCGTTCATGATCTCGCAGATGACCCCGGCGGGGGTCAGGCCGGCCATGCGAGAAATGTCGACGGCCGCCTCGGTGTGGCCGGTGCGGACCAGCACCCCGCCGTCGCGGGCGACCAGCGGGAAAACGTGACCGGGCGAGACGATGTCGTCGGCGCCGCGGGTCGGGTCGGCGGCGACCTGGACCGTGCGGGCGCGGTCGGCGGCGGAGATGCCGGTGGTGACCCCCTCCCTCGCCTCGATCGAGACGGTGAAGGCGGTGCCCATGCTCTCGCGGTTCTCGGCCGACATCGGCGGCAGGCGCAGCTGGCGGGCGCGCTCGGCGGTGATGGCGAGACAGATCAGGCCGCGGGCGTGGCGGGCCATGAAGTTGATCTGGTCCGGGGTGGCGAACTGGGCCGGGATGATGACGTCGCCCTCGTTCTCGCGATCCTCGGCGTCGACGAGGATGTAGGGCTTGCCGTTGCGGGCGTCCTCGAGGATGTCCTCGATGGGGCTGATCGGGCTGTCGTTCATGTTCGCGGCCAGTTGCATCACGCCGTCTCCTGCCACCGCGCGAGGTATCGCGCCAGCATGTCGATCTCAAGATTGACCGCGTCGCCCGGATTCAATCCCCCAAGGGTCGTGGCCTCCCAGGTGTGGGGAATGATGTTCAGGCCGAAGGTCCGGCCCTCGACGGCGTTGACCGTCAGGGAGACGCCGTCCACCGTGATCGAGCCCTTGGGGGCGACATAGCGGTGCAGCGGGGCCGGAGCCTCGATGTCGACGCGGTGCGAGCCGCCCTCGGGCGTGATCGAGACGACCCGGCCGAGGCCGTCGACGTGGCCGGAGACGATGTGGCCGCCCAGCTCGTCGCCCAGTCTGGCCGCCCGCTCCAGATTGACGCGATGGCCCTCGGCCCAGTCGCCGAGGGTGGTTTTGGACAGGGTTTCGCCGGAGACCTCGACGGCGAACCAGCCGGGACCCTTTTCGGTCACGGTCAGGCAACAGCCGGCGTGGCTGATCGAGGCGCCGAGGTCGATGCCCGCGGTGTCCCAGACGGTCTCGATCTCATAGCGGCGGTCGCGCGCTGTCTGACGCACCGAGCGGACGCGGCCGATGTCAGTGACGATGCCGGTGAACATTCAGCCCCTCCCCATGCAGGACGACGGCCATTTCACCCGGGTAAAATCGGTAAAAAGAGCGTCCGAATAGTCCGGACCGTCCGGATCATCGGGCCGGACGCGTACGACCGGGGCCGCCCATCGATCCTGACAGGGCGCTGCGTCAAAATCGGACGCGCGCCGGAACAGGCTAACGGACGGCGTCATAACGTTCCCACAGGTCATCGCCGACCGGTTCGGTCGACAGACGTCGGAAGGTGGGGGCGTCGGCCAGGTTTGCAAGGTCGAGCGCGGCCACACAGGGCCGCCCTTCCCCGCCCAGCAGGATCGGCGCCCGGAACCATTCGATGCGGTCGACCAGTCCGGCCCGGAGAAAGGACGCCGCGACCTGGCCGCCACCCTCGATCAGGACGGAGACCGCGCCCTTGCGGCGGATGGCGGCGAGGGCCGCGGCCGGGGTCGGGCGACCCTCCTCGCTGTCGACCCGTTCCACGACGGCGGTTCCGACGGCGGCGGGAGCGGCGGCGGTGACGATCAACGTATCGCCGTGGGCCACCTTCGCTGTCGCCGGGGTGCGCAGCCGGCTGTCCATGACCACGCGCAGCGGCTGGTCGACAGGTCGGCCCGGCAGGCGGACCGTCAGCTCGGGATCGTCAGCCAGCACGGTCTCGACGCCCACCAGAACAGCGTCATGGGCGGCGCGCAGGCGGTGGCCCTCAAGCCGCGCGGCCTCGCCGGTGATCCATTTCGACTCGCCGGAGGCCGTGGCGATCCGCCCGTCGAGGGAGGTCGCCAGCTTCAGGGTCACGCGCGGGCGCATCAGCTCCGGCCGGACCCGTCGTCGTCCGGTGCCTCGTTCAGTCCCTCGGCGCCGAGGAATTTGGCGAAGTCGCCGGTGTGGCGGAAGTCCTTGTAGACCGAGGCATAGCGGACATAGGCCACCTCATCGACCGACTTCAGCGCCTTCATGATGAAGTCGCCGACGGTCGAGGACGGAATCTCGGTCTCGCCGAGGCTTTCCAGCTGGCGGGTGATGCGACTGACCAGCTGCTCGACCTGTTCGGCCTGCACGGGGCGCTTGCGCAGGGCCACGTTCAGCGACCGTTCCAGCTTGTCGCGGTCGAAGGGCGTGCGGCGGCCGTTGCGCTTGAGGATCATCAGTTCGCGCAGCTGCACCCGTTCGAAGGTGGTGAAACGCCCGTTGCACTGCGGGCAGGACCGGCGGCGACGGATGGCGGCGCCGTCGTCAGACGGGCGGCTGTCCTTCACCTGGGTGTCCTGGTTTCCGCAGAAAGGGCATTTCATCTGGCGGTTATCCGTAGATCGGGAAGCGATGCGTGAGCTCACGCACCTCGCCGGCGACGCGTTGCGACACGCCCGCGTCGGCCTCGTCCGTGCCCTTCATCGAATCGATGACGTCGGCGATCCAGTGGCCGACCTGCTGGAACTCGCCCACGCCGAAGCCCCGGGTGGTGCCCGCCGGCGTGCCCAGACGGACGCCCGAGGTGACGGTGAAGGGGGCGGTGTCGAACGGCACGCCGTTCTTGTTGCAGGTCATCAGGGCGTGTTCGAGAGCGGCCTCGGTGGCCTTGCCGGTGACGCCCTTGGGCCGCAGGTCGACCAGCATCAGATGGCTGTCGGTGCCGCCCGAGACGATGGCCGCGCCCCGCTCGACGAGCACGGCGGCCAGGGCGCGGGCGTTTTCGACCACCTGGGCTGCATAGGCCTTGAATTCGGGCTTGAGCGCCTCGCCGAAGGCCACGGCCTTGGCGGCGATGACATGCTCCAGGGGGCCGCCCTGCAGGCCGGGGAAGACGGCCGAGTTGATCTTCTTGCCCAGCTCGACGTCGTTCGACAGCACCATGCCGCCGCGCGGGCCGCGAAGGGTCTTGTGCGTGGTGGTGGTGACGACGTGGGCGTGGGGCAGCGGGTCGGGATAGACGCCGCCGGCGACGAGGCCCGCGTAGTGGGCCATGTCGACCATCAGATACGCCCCGACGCTGTCGGCGATCTCCCGGAAGCGTTTGAAGTCGATGTGACGGCTGTAGGCGCTGGCCCCGGCGAGGATCAGCTTCGGCTTCTCCTTCTCGGCCATCTCGGCGACGTGGTCATAGTCGATCAGACAGTCGCTCTCGCGCACCTTGTAGGTCACGGGCCGGAACCATTTGCCGGACTGGTTGGCGGGCGAGCCGTGGGTCAGGTGGCCGCCAGCGGCCAGATCCATGCCGAGGAAGGTGTCGCCGGGGGTCAGCAGGGCCTGAAAGACGGCCTGGTTGGCCTGGGCGCCCGAGTGCGGCTGGACGTTGGCGAAGGCGCAGCCGAACAGCTGTTTGGCGCGCTCGCGGGCGAGGTTCTCGGTGACGTCGACGTATTCGCAGCCGCCATAGTAGCGCCGGCCCGGGTAACCCTCAGCGTATTTGTTGGTCAGGATCGAGCCCTGGGCTTCCAGCACCGCCTTCGAGACGATGTTCTCGGAGGCGATCAGCTCGATCTGCTCCTGCTGGCGGCGCAGCTCGCCCTGGATGCCGCCGAAAATGTCCGGATCGGCGTCGGCGAGGGATTTCGAGAAGAAGGCGTCGTGGGTGAAGGCGGTCACTGGGGGTCCCCGAACTTGGCGGTTGTCCATTTAGGCCCGGGCGCCGGTAACCACAACATCTTGTGGTCAGCGTGCGGCCAGCGCCCGTTTGAGCTTGGCGATCGCGATGCGCTCGAGACCCTTCGGCTCAGCGGCCGGGCCCAGGGCGGAGACTTCGACGCCGGTGGCCACATGAATGGCCGAGCATTTCAGATACGGGCCGTTGCGGGTCATCTCGATGATGACCTCGCCGATGTCGGGCTCAGGCGACGGCAGGGAGACGCGCCACGTTGCAGTGGGTCCACAGCCTGTCCATGGCCCTGACCAGATCGTCCATCATGGCGTCGGTGTGGTTGGGCGAGGGGGTGAAGCGCAGCCGCTCGGTGCCCTTGGGCACGGTCGGATAGTTGATCGGCTGGACGTAGACGCCGTGCTCTTCCAGCAGCATGTCCGAGATCATCTTGGTGTGGACCGGATCGCCGACG
>NZ_JAKFDS010000024.1:0-26649 GCF_036676055.1 Brevundimonas sp.
CGGCGACGGCGGGCGCGGGGCGGTGCGCCGGTTCGGGCGCGGGGACGGGGCAGGGGACCGGACCCGGTTCCGGCCCCGGCGGCGACGGCGCCGGCTGCGACATGATCCGCCGGCTGCAGGAGGCGCTGCGGGCCGATCCCGAGGTCCGCGCCGCCGTCGCCGAGGCCCACCGCGCCGAAGGCCGCGGCCGCGCCCTGCTGGTCTGGAACGGGGACTGGATCCAGACGCCGGGGCAGGCGGGCAAGGGGCTGGCCGGGGTGCGCCAGGCCATCGCCCTGGAGGTCGCCTTCGCCCCCGAGGCGTGCCGCCGCCAACCGATGCGCGGCCTTGTGCTGATCACCTTCCCCGGCGGACCGCGTGTGGTGTTCGGCAAGGGAAGCTGGCGCTGGTCGGAATTGCTGGGGCGGTAAGGGGCGGGGTCTAGAGGAAGGCGCCGACGGTGCGGATCAGCATGTAGATGGCGACCACGAAGATCAGGCCGGCGAACAGGATGTTGAGGGCGCCGCGCCGCTGGCCCAGCCGGCGCGCGACCCTCGAACCCAGCAGACCGCCGCCCAGACCGCCGACCACGAACAGGCCGGCTATGCTCCAGTTGATCAGGCCGGCGAAGGCGTAGCTGGTCGCCGTGGTCACGCCGAAGCCGGTCACCGCCAGCAGGGACGAGGCCATGGCGTTCAGGATCGGCATGCCGGTGGCCGCCATCAGCCCCGGCACGATCAGAAAGCCGCCGCCGATGCCGAAGAAGCCCGAAAGCAGACCCGCGCCGAGGCCGAAGCCGACCAGCTTGGGGAAGTTGTCGCGGCCCAGCCGGACGTGGGGCAGGCCCTCGCCCTTGCGGCTGCGCAGCATCAGCCCTCCGACGACCATCATCAGCACGGCGAACAGGGCCAGCAGCTTCTCGCCGTCGACCTGGCGTCCGAACCAGGCCCCGACGAAGGCGCCGAGCACCCCGGCGACGGTGAACACCGCGGCGCAGCGCCACTTCACCGCTCCGGCCCGGCCGTGGTTGACCAGGTTGAGCAGGGCGTTGGCGGCCACGGCCACGGCGCTGGTGCCGATCGCCACATGCGGGTTGGTCACCCCCACCAGATAGACCAGCAGGGGCACGGCCAGCACGGAGCCGCCCCCGCCGACGAGGCCGAGGGTGAAGCCCACCACCGACCCGGAGGCCAGGGCCAGCACGGACTGGAGCGGATCCATGGCGTGCGCCTAGAGCCGGCGCTGGACGGGCAGGCCGGCGGCCTGCCAGCCGTCGATCCCGCCCTCGAGCAGATAGACCTCGTCCGTCTCCACGGCTCCGGCCAGGGCGCGGGCGTTCATCCGGGTGCGGGCCCCGCTGCGGCAGTGGAAGATCACCGGCTGCCCGGGCCTGGCCGCGACCCCGCGGGCGCCGCCGGACAGCGGGGCCAGCTGGGCCCCGGCGATCACCAGGGCGCATTCCTCGGGCTCGCGGATGTCGACCAGCAGGGCGCCGTCGTCGACGAGGCGGGCGGCTTCTTCGGGGGTGACGGGTTTGACGCTCATGATGGATCTCCTTGATTGCGGGACGGGCCCGCCAGCTGGGGGCAGTAGATGTCGCTCAGGGCGCCGAGGACGCGCAGGACGTCCGGGTCGGCGATGCGGTAGTGCAGGGTCTGGGAATCGCGACGGAAGGCCACCAGCCCTTCGGCCCGCAGGCGGGCGAGGTGCTGCGACAGGGCCGACTGGCTCAGCCCGACCTCGGCTGTCAGGGCGCCGACCGACATCTCCGGCCGGCCAGACAGCTGGCACAGGATCAGCAGCCGGTGCTCATTGGCCAGGGTGCGCAGCAGCCGCGAGGCCTCGGCCACTTTCACGGCGAGGGCTTCGATCGGGGCGGCGGCGGTCCGGGTCATCGGCTCATTCCATTAGACTTGCCTAATTTAGAAACAACTAATATATGTGTCAACTCCAAACGCACAGGAGCCCCTCATGACCTCCAGCCCCGAGATCCGCGCCTTCTTCGACGAGCCGACCCACACCGTCAGCTATCTCGTCTTCGATCCGGCGACGCGCGAGGCCGCCGTCATCGACCCGGTGCTGGACTACGACCCGGCCACGGGCGAGGTCGACACGCGCTCGGCCGCGGCGATCCTCGACGAGGCCGCCCGCCTCGGCCTGACCGTGACATGGACGCTGGAGACCCACGTCCATGCCGATCACCTCAGCG
Organism: Brevundimonas sp.; assembly: GCF_036676055.1. GTDB lineage: Bacteria > Pseudomonadota > Alphaproteobacteria > Caulobacterales > Caulobacteraceae > Brevundimonas. The sequence continues at coordinate 2,189 of NZ_JAKFDS010000024.1, forward strand.
GCGCCCCCTTCATCAAGGAAAAGACCGGCGCCAAAATCGGCATCGGCGAGCACATCCGGGCGGTGCAGCGCATCTTCCGCCCGGTCTTCAACGCTGTGGACCTCGACGCCGACGGGGGCGATTTCGACCGCCTGTTCGCCGACGGCGACCGCCTGCCCCTCGGCCAGCTCGAGATCGAGGTCCTGCACACCCCCGGCCACACCCCCGCCGACGTCAGCTACCGCATCGGCGACGCCGTCTTCGTCGGCGACACCCTGTTCATGCCCGACTACGGCACCGCCCGCGCCGACTTCCCCGGCGGCGACGCGCGCCAGCTGTACCAGTCGATCCGCCGCCTGCTGGCCCTGCCGCCCGAGACGCGGCTGTTCCTGTGCCACGATTACAAGGCCCCCGGCCGCGACCACTACGCCTGGGAGACCACCGTCGCCGCCCAGCGCCGCGACAGCGTCCACGTGCACGACGGCGTCAGCGAGGACGATTTCGTCGCCATGCGCACCGCCCGCGACGCGACCCTGTCGGCGCCGAAGCTTCTTCTCCCCTCGATCCAGGTCAACATGCGCGCCGGCCGCTTCCCCCCGGCCGAGGCCAACGGCGTCCGCTATCTGATGATCCCGGTGAAGGAGCGCGCCGGTGCGTGACGCTGATATGCTGACAATCCGCCGCCCGCCGTCCTAATTTTTTCGCCCAGGTCGCTGATTTCCCGAGGCTTCGTCCCGGCGTCAGCGACCTGAGCCCGCCATAGGGCGGAGCCGCCCGATAATGGGCGGATGAGCAAATCCCCCCTCACCGAACCCGAATGGCAGGCCCTCTTCGCCGACGAGATGGCCGGCCTGACCCGCCGCGAGCTGTCCGCGAAATACGGCGTCCACCCCGGCACCATCAACCGCCAGGCCAGTCTGCGCGGCCTGCTCAAACGCCAGACCGGCGCCCCGGACCAGCGCTGCATCCCGCCCGGCGGCTGGCCCCCCGACCGCGTCATCCCCCAGAGCCGGTCCGGCATGACCGGCCGCAAATGGGACGCCGCCCTCGACCGTTATCTGGCCGGCGAGGACGCCGCCATCATCGAGGCCGACATCGGCGTCGGCCCCGGCGCGCTCACCTCTCGCGCCCACGCCGTCGGTCGCCAGAAGAAGCAGACCCCCGGCGCCGTCCGCCGCCCCACCGGCCCGAAACCGGGCGCCTGGGACCCGGACCCTGACGAGCCCGGGGACGCCCCCGCTGCCCCGATCAAACTCCGCAAGTCCCAGCGGCCCCCCAAGGGCGCCTGGTCCACCTGGCTGTTCCTCGGCGGCCGCGGGGCCGGCAAGACCCTCGCCGGCGCCAGCTGGCTGGCCGACCAGGCCGAGGCCCTCGGCCCCGGCGGCCGCCTCGCCCTGATCGGCCCGACCCTGCACGACGTGCGCGAGGTGATGATCGAGGGCGTCAGCGGCCTCCGCTCGCTCCCCCGCTGGACCCGCGCCACCCGCCCCAAATTCCAGGCCTCCCGCCGCCGCCTGATCTTCGCCAACGGCTGCCAGGCCTACGCCTTCTCGGCCGAGGACCCCGACTCCCTGCGCGGCCCCCAGTTCAGCGCAGCCTGGGCCGACGAATTCTGCGCCTGGCGCGGCAGCGGCCCCCGCGGCGCCGCCGAAACCCTCGCCCTCCTGCGCATGGGCCTCAGACTGCCCCTGGCCTCCACCCACCCCCGCCTCGTCGTGACGACAACCCCGCGCCCCACCCGCGCCCTCGTCCGCCTGCGCGACGAGGCCGGCTGCGCCCACACCCACGCCCCCACCTCGGCCAATGCGGAGCACCTCTCCCCCGGCTTCCTCGACAACCTCCAGGCCCTCTACGGCGGCACCCGCCGCGCCGCCCAGGAGCTGGACGGCCAGATCGTCGAACTCGACGGCGCCCTGTTCACCGCCGAGATGATGCAGCGGGCGCGGATGCCGCCCTCTCCCGTTGGGAGAGGGCCTGAGCACACGACGGCGCAGCCGTCGTCCTTGTGCGACCCGAAGGGCAGCGCGGAGCCTGAAGGGGTGAGGGTCGACCGTCCCGAGGCGGCTTCGCCGCCTCCGCCGGCCGACCCACATCCGACGGGGCTCCGCCCCGCCACCTTCTCCCAACGGGAGAAGGAAGCCGTTATCTGCGACCCGGCCTCAAGTAGCCCGAAGGGCGGTAGGCCATACGACAGAGTCATCGTGGCCATCGACCCCGCCGCCACCGCCCGCGGCGACGCCTGCGGCCTCATCGCCGCCGCCTCCTGGCGCCGCGCGGACGGAACCCGCTGCGCCGTCATCCTCGCCGACCGGTCGATCGCCGGCCTCGGCCCCGACGCCTGGGCCCGCCGCGCCGTCGCCCTCGCCCAAGAGTTCGGCGCCACGGCGGTGGTGGCCGAGGTCAACCAGGGCGGCGACATGGTCAAGGCGGTGCTGAAGACCGCCGGCGCCACGCTGAAGATCCGCGAGGTCCACGCCACGCGCGGCAAATACATCCGCGCCGAGCCCGTCGCCGCCCTCTACGAACAGGGCCGCATCCACCACGCCGGCCCCTTCGACGCCCTCGAGGAAGAGCTGATGGCCTTCGGCGGCGAGATGGAGGCGGCCGGTTCGCTGGACCGCGCCGACGCGCTGGTGTGGGCGGTGACGGACCTGCTGGTCGACGCGCCGGACGGGGAGAGGGGGCCGAGGGTGCGGTGGGTGTGAGCTGAGCTGGCGCCATCCGGTATGGGCCAAATCCTGCCGCCAGACGCCGGACACGAAATCCGCTCACGCATCCTACTCGGGGTTGAAGTGCTCAGCGACTCCACGCCGTAGTCGCTTCCGGCATCGAGGAGAGATTGGGTGAGCGTCATCAACAGAAAGGCGGAGTTTGAGCGCCACCTCTGGGATCATGCGGCAGATGCCTTCCAGGCTCAGTTCGATGAGCGACGGTCGCTGACTGAGGAGGAAACAGACTTTCTGGCGCTGGTCTATCGAGCGGCAATCATCGCTGACGATGTCGACGCCCTGAAGAAATTGCGGATCGTCATCAGCGCTCGAGCCAATGGGCTTGCCCTCGTCCTTCAAATATGCGGCCTCACGCGCAATAAGATACTGGTGGACCTTCGTGCGAGCGCCGAAGTCAAAAAGCAGGGAGTTAAACTTCCTTCCGCCTTTCATAACTTGGTGAACGCAGAGCCTTGGAGGGCCGCCGGGCCATATCTGCTTTCTCGACTTCGTACCGTCGTCGGGAACGTGTCTCCGTCGGGGAACTCATTAGCCGGAGTGTTTGAGGCCTTGAATCAGTCGACGTGGCCTGGCTACATCCGCCAAGAGCGGGCGAAGCGAAGTGGCCATGAGGCAGAATACCGCATTGCTACTCTCCTTGCCTCTCTTGAGGTCCCATTCGAGCCATTTGAGAAAGCAGACAATCCGCTGTGTAGAGATGCCCAGATTGACAGCATCTCGTTCGACATCGTCGTTCCGGGCACCGCCAGCCCTGCGATAGTAGTCAAATCCACTGTCCACACCGCCAATATCGGTCAGTACGGCGAGTCAAAGGACCACCTTGAGATAAGCGAAGCGCGAGAGTGGATCGAGAAAAGATTCGCAGGCGAAGATGCGCCCGTGCTTCTGGCCTTTATCGATGGCGTGGGGTTTCGAAGCAATCGCGCCGGTTTGGAGGGAGTGCTGAGTAAGGCAGATGAATTCTGCCAGTTCAAAACCATCTGGAAGGTGGCAATGATCTCCGCATCAAAGCTGGGACTACCCTTGGAGATCGCTCTTTCTGAGGAACACCGGAAGGAGTTCAGCGGCTTCATCGAACACTGGCAATTGGAACAGAGCGTGCGCCTTATTAGCAGCTTAGAAACGACGGTCGGATGGATCGAAGCTGGTGACGCGCTTATTCGTCGAACGGCAACATAGCGCGCTCCGAGTCCTTGAAATGAGATTTTCGAGGTTTCGCTGAGCCGGTCTTCATAGTGCTGGAGTGGATGATGTCGACATCAGTCCAAGGTGGCGGAGCCCAAACTTCTTCAATGCGCGCCCTAATAAGTGGGGCGAACTCCGCGTGGACTTCGTAGCCCACGCCTCTCCGGTCCATTGCTTGGGCGACCTTCAGCGTTGTGCCTGAACCCGTGAAGGGATCTAGAACCAAGTCATTAGGGTCAGTGTAGCTTTCGATGAAGAAGCTTACGAGTTCTTCAGGGTAGGCGGCCACGTGGTAGCCCATCGATTTAATGTTCGGCGGCCTATAAGCGGGAACTCGAACAATGTTCCCTACGCATCTGCCGCGAGCATTCTTCTTTTCGGTCCTGGGGTCGGCTTGAGCATATTTCTGTGGAACTCTTGGCTTGTGAAATTTATAGGATTTTGAGTCTCCCTTTACAAACACAAGTAGAGACTCAAATTTATTATCAAGCAACCGCTCCATGTAATGATTGGGTTGTGGCAATGCGTTTGGAATATACCAAATGTTGTGGTCCCAAAACCGCCAAGACTGCATGGTTTTAACGATGTCAAAATCTATTGGGTAAAACTCTCCCTTAGATCGACGAGAGTTTACGTTGATGATCATGACTGCGCCGGGTTTAGCGACGCGATAGCATTCGAGCCATACTGTTAGGAGATCGGAGAGGTATTCTTCATACGAAGAATCGCCGATTTCGTGGACGGAATCGCCGTAATCTTTCAGATTCCAGTAAGGTGGGCTCGTCATGATGAAATCTACTGTTTCATCTTCGATCGCAGACATGACACGGCAGTCCGAAAAGAACACCGTTTGCCGCTTTATATTTTCGGAGCGCACATAAGCCTCTAGATAATGTGGGGTCTCATTACGAGTGCAGTGGCTGGCTGCCAAGCACCGATCATTCGGTGTCCCAATTCTCCTGCGCCCCTTCACCGCTAACCCGGAACCTTGGCACATATTGCCGCCGCCTCGAACCGGAGCGGGGCTCACGCGCCCCCGGCTGCCAAGACGGCTCGACGGCCCTGCTTAACAAACATTTCGACTTCGCTACGAACACGCTCCAAGTCAGCGATATCGTCATCTCGGGCCGCTCGCTCCAGTCGCCGGGCGATCTCTTCAGCGGTGTCTAGAAAGCGCCGCTCCAGCGTCAGCAAGAATGCCTTGCTCGCGCGTTCAAACGCGACAGCGCAATCCATAGCCGGGGCATCCATCGCGACCTCCAGCAGAGACTCGGTGAAACCTGCTATCGCATCAAGCTCGTCTAGCGCTTGGTTGAGTTTGCGACGGAAACGGGGGACATCGTCCGCCTCATACTCGATCCAATCTGTACGGGTCAGGTCCGAAGGTGGGGGAGCGGCTTTTGACTTGACGATCACGAGCGGCTTCCCACACATCGAAGCGAAGCCCAGTTCAAGGGCAATATTCGCCATCGCTGTCCCACGGGTGTCTTCAGAGAAGATGGCGACGGTGAATCCAGTCCCACGGATCAGTCCAAGGATTCGCTCTAGGAAATCCTTCCCGCCAGTGGAGGCATCGGCATCTTTGCGGCCGATTCCGCGCGCTTCGAAGACCTCGTCGACGATGGCTGTCATTGCTTCGTCTAGCGCTGGCGGATTGCCAATCTGGCGCATGACGAAGGCGTGCCGTGGGAAGAGGGTCCGCGGTACGGTGAGTAGGGTGTCTTCGGAGATCGGCGAGAAGACGAGCGCCAACGCTACTTCTTCTTCGTGGTGACTTCGCGGACGCCTTTGTAGGGGCCGGCGGTTTTCTTATGATCGACGATCCGACCCGTGCTGGTGTCGATCTTCACATACCTCTTCGTTACGGGGTTGAGCGCTTGCGCCCGATCTTTCACCGCGCCCTTTCGGCTGCCTGATCCAGTGTTCTTTGCCATGACTAAAATCATAGTCCAGTTGCAGGCGAACCGCGAGGCTTCCGAGCACCTAACCTCCCCTACTCAAACTCCACCAGCACGTCGTCCGCCGCCACCGGGTCGCCGGCCTTCGCGCTGACCGCCTTGACCACGCCGTCGCGCTCGGCCTTGAGGATGTTCTGCATCTTCATGGCCTCGATGATGGCGACGGTTTCGCCGGTCTTGACCTCCTGGCCGACGGCGACCGGGATGGCGACGACGAGGCCGGGCATGGGGGACTGGATCAGCTTGGAGGTGTCGGCGGCGACCTTTTCCGGCAGGCGGGCGTAGAGGGCGGCGACGGCCGGGGTCAGGACGCGGACGCGGGCGCGGGCGGCGCGGTGGCGGATGACGAAGCCGTCGGCGACGCGGGCGACCTCGGCGGTGAAGGGCTCGCCGTCGAGGACGGCGCGGAACTGGGCCAGGCCGGGGCGCCAGTCGATGTCGCTGAGCTGCAGGGCGCGGTCCTCGCCGGCGAGGTCGAGGGTCAGGGCCTCGTCGTCGTCATAGGACAGGGAGACGCCGTGGGCCTCGCCGTCGACCAGGACGATCCAGTCGGTGCGGGCGGAGGGGTCGCCGGACAGCTCGGTCAGGACCTCGTTCATGGCGGCGGCGGCGGCGATCAGGATGTCGGTCTGGCGCCGGTCGGGGGCGAGGCCGTGGAAGCCGTCGGGGAACTCGTCCTTGATGTAGCTGGTCGAGATGTGGCCGCTGCGGAAGCGCGGCTGGTCCATGACGGCGGCGAGGAAGGGCACATTGTGGCCGACGCCCTGCAGGTGGGTGTCCTCGAGGGCGCGGGCCATGCCGTCGATGGCGGCGTCCCGGGTCGGGCCCCAGGCGCACAGCTTGGCGATCATGGGGTCGTAGAACATCGAGATCTCGTCGCCCTCGCGGACGCCCGAATCGTTGCGCACGGAATAGGCGCCCTGATCGCCTTCCTCCGCCGTATCATACCGGACGAGCCGGCCGATGCTCGGCAGGAACCCCCTGTACGGATCCTCCGCATACACCCGGCTCTCGATCGCCCAGCCGTTGATGGCCAGATCCGCCTGCCCGAACGCGAGGCGCTCGCCCCACGCCGACCGGATCATCTGCTCGACCAGATCGACCCCCGTGATCAGCTCCGTCACCGGATGTTCTACCTGAAGTCTCGTATTCATCTCGAGGAAAAAGAACGACTTATCCTGTCCGGCTACGAACTCCACCGTCCCGGCGCTGTCGTAGTTCACCGCTTTCGCCAACGCCACGGCCTGGGCACCCATGGCGGCTCGGGTGGCTTCGTCGAGGAGGGGGGAGGGGGCCTCCTCGATAACCTTTTGATTTCGTCGTTGAATTGAACATTCGCGTTCAAAAAGATGGACCACGTTCCCGTGTTTGTCGCCGAGCACCTGGATCTCGATGTGGCGCGGGTCGATGATGAACTTTTCGAGGAAAATGCGGTCGTCGCCGAAGGCGTTCTGGGCCTCGGCCTTCACCGCGGCGAAGCCCTCGGCCATGTCGGCGTCGGAGTGGGCGACGCGGATGCCCTTTCCGCCCCCGCCGGCCGAGGCCTTGATCATGATCGGATAGCCGATCTGATTGGCGATGCGGACGGCCTCCTCGGTCGTCTCGATCAGGCCCATGTGGCCGGGGACGGTGGAGACGCCGGCCTCGGCGGCCAGCTTCTTGGAGCTGATCTTGTCGCCCATGGCCTCGATGGCCTCGGGGTTGGGGCCGATGAAGGCGATGCCCTCGTCGCGGAGGCGGCGGGCGAAGCCGGCGTTCTCGCTGAGGAAGCCGAAGCCGGGATGGACCGCCTCCGCGCCCGTTTGCCGCACCGCTTCGACAATCTTGTCGGCCAGCAGATAGGACTGGGCCGCCGGGGCGGGGCCGATCAGCACGGCCTCGTCGGCCATCTCGACGGCGAGGGAGCCGGCGTCGGCCTCGGAATAGACCTGCACGGTCTTAATGCCCATGCGGCGGCAGGTCTTGATGATGCGGACGGCGATCTCGCCGCGGTTGGCGATCAGGATTTTGGAGAACATGCGTCTTTGAATCTGAAGCGAACGTGATCGCAGCGTGAGGGAAGCGCCCCGATTAGGCCGCGATCCGGCGGGAGTAAACCGACGGGGGCGTTCACCGGACGGGGTACGGGCTTGGCAAGGCCCGCTCCGATGGGCTTTAACGCTGCCCGTTCCCTGTTCCTACGACCCGGAGCCAGACTTGATGTCCCGTATCCTCCCCGTCGCCGCGACCGCGGCCCTGACCCTGGCGCTCGGCGCCGGCTCCGCGTCGGCGCAGAATTTCCAGGCGCTCGCGCGTCAGGACCTGCAGGCCGCCCACGACGAACTGGCCGCCAACCACCCGGCTCCGGTGGTGCCCGGCCAGGCGAGCGACACCTTCCGCGCCTGGCTCGACGCCGGGCTGCAGGACGCCCTGTCGAAGGTCGGGCAGTCGAACAGCGGTTCCAGCCACGCCTATCTGCTGCGCTACTACGCCGCCGGCTTCCGCGATTCGAACATCGTCATCCGCCCCAGCTACGAGACCTCGGCCGACCGTTTCACGGCGACCAGCTGGCCCGGCCTGGCGACCGGCTGGCGCAACGGCCAGTATGTCGTGACCTATGTCCAGCCGGGCGTGCGCGGTCTGCCGCCGGTCGGAGCGGTGGTCACCGAGTGCAATTTGACCCCGATCGAGGAATATTCGCGCAACAAGCTGGACCTGTGGGAAGGCGACCTTGACACCGAGGCCGGCCGCATCACCTCGGCGCCCTACCTGCTGTGGAACCGCAACAACCCCTATGCCGGCGGCACCCCCTCGACCTGCAAATTCAAGGTCGGCAACCGTCGCGAGCGCGACTTTGACCTGAAGCCGGTTCCCGTGGTCCCGGCGAACCTCGAGGCGGCCTATCGCGCCACCCTGTACACCCCCGGCGCGACGCCGCTGTCGATCGAGACCGTCAACGGGCGGCCGTGGATCAACGTCCACTCGTTCGCCGACGACGCCGGCTGGGACGCGTTCAACACCCAGCTGCAGGGCCAGCTGGCGGCGATCCAGGGGCCGCAGGGCTTCGTGCTGGATCTGCGCGGCGGCAGCGGCTCGTCCAACCTCGGTTCGACGGCGCGCGGCTATGGCGTGCTGAACCGCATCTGGACCTCGGAATTCACCCAGAGCCGCCAGCCGACCGGCGGCGACTTCACCTATCGAGCCACGCCGGGAAACCGTCAGTGGTACGCCGACGTCATCGGCCGGATGCAACAGGACGCCCGCTTCGTCTATGAGGCCCCGCAGGTGATCGAGCAGACCCAAGCGGTGCTGGCCGCCTTCGACGCCGCCATCGCCGCGGGTCAGCCGAGCTTCACCCAGCCGCAGGCCGCGACCGCCGCCGACGCCGCCGCCGCCAACCCGGTGCAGGGCCCGGTGATCGTTCTGGTCGACGCCGGCTGCTCGGGCGGCTGCCTCGACACCCTCGACCTGGTGAGCCGCCTGCCGAACGTGCGCATCGCCGGCTCTACCACGGCGGCCGACTCGATCTTCATCGAGCAGACGGTCCAGCGCCTGCCCTCGACCTATGCGGACCTGAGCTACGGCCACAAGGCCTGGACCTCGCGTCAGCGCGGCAACAACCAGCCGTTCATCCCGGCGCAGGGCCTCGCCTACACCGGCGACCCGGTCGACGAGACCGCGGTCCGGGCTTGGGTGGGGACGCTTTTCCAGTAGGCGCAACCGCGCACCGTAAGACCTGAGCGGTCTCGAGGGCCGGACGGGGTGGAACCCTCGTCCGGCCCTTCCTATTTCGGGGCATGACCAATATCGCCCCGACCCTGCGCTCGCCCACCGGATTCGATCTCACGCCGCCGGACGAGGACGAGCGGGCACGGCTTGAGGCGGATCTTTCGCCCGAGGAGAAACGGGTCCTGCTCGCGCACGGCACCGAGGCGCCGTTCTGCGGCACGCTGCTGGGCGAGAAGCGGGCCGGGGTGTTCTGCTGTCGCGAATGCGGCCTGCCGCTGTTCCGGACCGGAACCAAGTTCGAGAGCGGCACCGGCTGGCCCAGCTTCACCGAGCCGGTCGACCCGACCCATGTGAAGGCGATCACCGACCGCTCGTACGGCATGATCCGGACCGAGACCCGCTGCGCCCGCTGCGACAGCCATCAGGGCCACGTGTTCCCCGACGGGCCGCCGCCGTCTGGGCTGCGTTATTGCATCAATTCGGTGGCTTTGGTTTTCGTCCCCGAGGGCGAGACGCTGCCGGACCCCTTGGGGCGCGGCGACGGAAACTCTGTAACGGGGGCCGCCTGACCTTGGCCGCATTTGAGGCTAGGGTGGCGTCCTCGCAGGAACCGACGCCATGCTGATCCCCTTGCTGCTGACGGCCCTCGCCGTCGCCCCGGTTTCGTCCCCGGACGGACCCGACCAGGACAGCGCCATGACGACGGCGCCGGCGACCGCCGTGATCCTCGACGGGGCGGCGGATCCCGTGGCCCCTCCGGTGGGCGGCGCGGCCCATTCGACGACGCCGCATGGGCTGACCACTGACCAGCAGATCGCGCAGTGGCTGGCGGCCCGGTCGTCGTCCGTCCCCGCGCGCCACGACGAATCGCCCGTCTGGCGCGACGACCGCAAGCCGCACGGCGAGGTCAGCGTCGGCTTCGGCACCGGCGGTTACCGCGACTACGCTGCGGCGGTCTCTCTGCCATTCGGCGAGAGCGGCCGGCTGGATATCAGTGTCCGCCAGTCCGAGAACGCCTATCCGTATGGTTACGGTTATGGCGGGGGCTACGGCTACGATCCCTATTTCGTCGACAGCGGCTACGCTTTTCCCGGTGAGGCCGGGCCCGGCGCCGCGCTGGACTATGAGCGCCGTGTCGCCCGCCCCGAGGGGCCGCCGTGGGCTCGCCACGCGGCGCGGCCGCAGCAGTCGGCGGAGGAATAGAAAAAGGCCCGATCCGCTGGATCGGGCCTTTGTTCTGAGTGGTGCCGCCGGGGGGAATCGAACCCACGACCTCAGCCTTACCAAGGATGCGCTCTACCACTGAGCTACGGCGGCGGTCACTGAGGAAGCGGCCCTATAGCCAACGGGGGACAACGGGGGAAGCCCCGATTTGTCCTGCTTGCGGAAAACTTCGTCCGCAGGTCTCATCACGGCATGGATGAGTCGAAAATCCCGGCCCCCCTTCCGGACCTGCCGCCCAGCCTGCCGGACCCGTTGGCGCCGCCGAAGACGCCGGCGACGGCGCGGGCGCAGCGGCTGGCCACGGCGCTGAGGGACAATCTGAAGCGCAGGAAGGCGGCGACCCGGTCCGTCCGGGCGGAAAAGCCGAGCAACTGAAAGTCATCGGCTGCAGGACCCAGCCGGTCTTTCGCTTCCCCGGCTGTCCGGGCTAGATAGCCGACCCCCGGCGCCCCGGACAGATCGTCCCCGGGCCGGCCTGTGAGACGACATGGACAGCATCGCCATCCAAGGCGGCGCCCGGCTGAACGGAACGATTCCGGTCAGCGGCGCCAAGAATTCCGCCCTCAAGCTGATGGCTGCGTCGATCCTTACCGATCAGCCGCTGCGGCTGACCAACATGCCGCGTCTGGCGGACACGAAATTCCTCGGTCGGCTGCTGCGCGAGCTCGGGGTCGCGGTGACGGAGACCGGTGAGGGCAACGATCAGGAGACGTTGTTCCACGCCGCGCGGATCGAATCGACCTTTGCGCCCTACGACCTGGTCCGGCAGATGCGCGCCTCGTTCAATGTACTGGGGCCGCTGCTGGCGCGCACAGGCGAGGCCAAGGTGTCGCTGCCGGGCGGCTGCACCATCGGGGCCCGGCCGGTGGACCTGCACCTGCAGGCGTTGACGGCCATGGGCGTCGAGGTCGAGCTGGACGAGGGCTATGTCATCGCCCGCGCCCCGCGTGGATTGAAGGGGGCCGAGATCGAGTTTCCGTTCGTCTCGGTCGGCGCCACCGAGCACGCCCTCCTGGCGGCGGTGCTGGCCGACGGCGTGACGGTGCTGAAGAAGGCCGCCCGCGAGCCGGAGATCGGCGACCTGGCCCGCTGCCTTGTGGCCATGGGCGCGAAGGTCGAGGGCATCGACACCGACGAGCTGGTCATCACCGGCGTAACTTCGCTGGGCGGAACCGAGTGGCCGGTTATCGCCGACCGGATCGAGATGGGCTCCTACGCTGTCGCCGCAGCCATGGCGGGAGGCGAAGTGCGCCTGACGCGGGCGCGGCCGGAGCTGATGCAGGCCCTGACCGACAAGATGATCGAGGCCGGAGTCGAGGTCACGCCGACGGAAGACGGGGTCATCGTACGGCGCGATCCGGCCGTGCGACTGAAGGCGGTCAATGTCGCCACCGAGGTCTATCCCGGCTTCGCCACCGATCTGCAGGCCCAGTTCATGGCGCTGATGACCCTGGCCGAGGGCGACAGCGTCATCCACGAAAACATCTTCGAGAACCGCTTCATGCACGCGCCCGAGCTGATGCGGCTGGGCGCCGACATCCACGTCCACGCCGGCGAGGCGGTGGTTCGGGGCGTCGAAGTGCTGCACGGCGCCCAGGTCATGGCCACCGATCTGCGGGCCTCGGTCAGCCTGGTGATCGCCGGACTCGCCGCGGAGGGCGAAACAACCGTCGGACGCGTGTATCATCTGGATCGCGGGTTCGAGCGGCTGGAAGAGAAGCTCGGAGCCTGCGGCGCGCAAATCCGCCGGATCAAGGGCGAGGACTATGAGCACTGAGGCGTCCACCGCCGAAGACATGCCGACGGGAGCGGCCGCGGAGCCGCTGCGCCTGCTGGCCGAGGACGCCGACGACCTGCACATCATTTCGGCGGCGCTGCAGGACGCCATCATGCGGCCGGTGGACATTGTGTGGGAGCCGTCGTGGCGGCGGGTCACGCTGCAGCTCAGCCGCTTCTGCTGGGAATGCGGCGGCACACGGGTGATGTCGGCGATGCAGTTCGGCGACGTGATCGCGGTCAAGAGCCGGCGCCTGCCGCGCGGGCCGGAACATGCGCTGGAGCTGTTGGCCATGGACTTCGAGCCGGGCGAGGCGCCGGGCGGCCGGATCACCCTGATGTTCGCGGGCGGGGGCGACCTGCGCATCGAGGTCGAATGTCTCGACGCGGTGCTGACCGATCTGTCCGAGCGCTGGCCGGCGCGGGTCGCGCCGACCCACCTGGCCGACGGGCCTGAGCCCGCGTGAGCGAGCACCGCCTGTCCTCGGTCGAGCTGGACGCGGCCACCCTGCCGGCGGCGACGGCCGAGATTGAGCACGAGCGTCGGGTGGCGATCTTCGACCTGGTCGAGAAGAACAGCTTCGAGCCCGTGGGCGCGGCCGGCGGCCCGTACAGGCTGAAGCTGTCGCTGCTGGACGGACGACTGGTGTTCGACATCGCGGGCCCGGATTTCGCCAAGGCCCACGGCCTGTCGCTGAACCCGCTGAACAAGGTGGTGAAGGACTACATCGCCATCTGCGACAGCTATTACGAGGCGCTGCGCGGCACCTCTCCGGGCCAGATCGAGGCCGTGGACATGGGGCGGCGCGGCCTGCACAACGAAGGCGCCGAACTGCTGAAGACGCGGCTGGAGGGCAAGATCGCCATCGATCATGAGACGGCCCGGCGGCTGTTCACCCTTGTGACGGCGTTGTATCGGCGCGGTTGATCTCGACTATCCCGACGTTTTCAGGCATTAGGCCCGCTCTTTTCGACGCGCGCTTTCGCCCGGCGCGCGTCCAGACTTGTATTCACAGGGCGCGAGAGGCCGCATGGCTAAGGAAGAACTGCTCGAGTTTCCCGGCGTCGTCAGCGAACTGCTGCCGAACGCCACGTTCCGCGTGACGCTCGAGAACGACCACGAGATCATCGCCCACACCGCAGGCAAGATGCGCAAGAACCGCATCCGCGTTCTGGCCGGCGACAAGGTCCTGGTCGAGATGACGCCCTACGACCTGACCAAGGGCCGCATCACCTATCGCTTCAAGTAAGGGCGGGGCGTGACTCGCCCTGACCTCGTGCTGGCGTCGGCCAGCCCGCGCCGCGTGGAATTGCTGGCGCTGGTCGGGATCGTTCCCGACCGCATTGAACCCGCCGATATCGACGAGACTCCGCTGAAGGACGAGACTCCGCCGCGCCTCGCCGCCCGTCTGGCCCGCGCCAAGGCGGCGGTCGTTGCGGAGCGGGCGCCCGACGCGGTGGTGCTGGCCGCCGACACGGTGGTCGCAGTCGGCCGCCGGCTGCTGGAGAAGGCGGCCGACGAGGCCGAGGCGGTTCGCTTCCTCAAGCTTCTGTCCGGGCGCAACCACCGCGTCTTCACCGGCGTCGCCGTGGCGGCGGGGGGCGTGATCCGCCACCGGGTCGTCGAGGCCCGGGTCAGCGTCAAGGCGCTGTCGGACGCCGAGATCGCCGCCTATGTCCGCTCGAACGAATGGCGGGGCAAGGCCGGGGGCTATGGCATCCAGGGCCGGGCCGGGGCCTTCGTAACGCGAGTTGTCGGTAGCTATCCCGCCATCGTCGGCCTGCCGCTGCATGAGACGGTCAACCTGCTGGCCGGAGCCGGCTGGCGGGCGGAGTGAGTGAGCTCGAGACCTTTCTGGACGACACGCCCGGCGAGGTCCGGGGCATGGTCGTCCGCAACGGGCGTTTCGACGCCCTCATTATTCAAAGAGAGAGCGACGTCGCGCAGCAGCGGCTCGGGGCTCGCTCGATTGGGCGCGTGGTCGCCGTGGATCCGGGCCAGAAGGGGGCCTTCGTCGACCTGGGCGCGCCGGAGCCGTTCGGATTCCTGCCGCTGCGCTCCAGCGACCGGATGGCGGTGGGAGAGAAGGTCGAGGTCGAGGTCTCGGCCGAACCCCGCGAACACAAGGGACCGACGCTGCGCCGGATCGGGGCCGGGGAGGGCGAGTCCCGACTGTTGCGGCCCGCCCCGACCGTAGCGGAGATGTTGGCGCGGCTGGCTCCGGGCGTCGAGCCGCGCACGGGGGCGGCGGCGATCCGGGCGAGCCTGGAGGCGGAGGAGGAGGCGCTGGCGCCCGGCGCCCAGTTCGCTCATCTCGGCGTGCGTCTGGCGGTGGAGCGGACGCGGGCTCTGGTCGCGGTGGATATCGACCACGCCGCCGTCCCGGGGCGCGACGGCCGGCGGGACAAGGGCCGGGCCAACCGGGACGGACTGATGCAGGCGGCGCGGCTGATCCGGCTGAAGGGCTGGGGCGGACTGGTCGCCGTCGATCTGGTCGGGACCGGGCACGACGGGGAGGCGATGCTGGCGGCGGCCCGGGCGGCGTTCGGGACGGATCCGGAAATCGCCTATGGGCCGGTCAACCGTTTCGGCGTGCTGATGCTGTCTCTGCCGTGGCGGACGACGCCGGTTGAGGAACGGCTGTTGGGGCCAGACGGGCGCCTGACGCTGGAGACCCGGGCTATCGAGGCGGTGCGGCGGCTGAGACAGGCGCTGGCGGGCGACACGGCCGCGCCATGGCTGACCCTGCGCTGCCCCGCGACCATCGCGCCACGGGTTGAAGTGCTGGCCACGCGACTGGGACCGCGGGCGCGGGTGAAGGCCGATCCGGGGTTGTCCGACGGCGTGGAAATCGAGGAAGGCTGAAGCGATGGCGACCTGTCCCATCTGCCGGCGCGCGCCGGCCGACGCGAAATACAAGCCGTTCTGCTCCAAACGGTGCGCCGACGTGGATCTGCAGCGCTGGTTCGTCGGCTCCTACGCCATCCCCGGTCCGGACGACGACGCACCGTCCCGGGACGATGAGGAAGCCTGACAAGACCGCTGGACACCTGAAAACGGCTCGCCTATAGACGCCGCTCTCGCGAATGGACGCCTCGCCTGGGTAGCTCAGTTGGTAGAGCAGCGGATTGAAAATCCGCGTGTCGGTGGTTCGAATCCGCCCCCAGGCACCATCGCTTCCGGCTCTGTCGGAAATCGGCGTCCATCCATCATGAAATTGTCGCTTTCGCCCTGAATCCTCGGCATTGGACGCGCTTGCTCCCCCGCAAGGGGAAAAGCGCCGTTGCGCACTTGACGCTCTGATAAGCGTTCGCCAAAGGAGCTTGACCGCTTTCCTAGGCGAGCGGTCGGCGGTCAGGGGATTATCCATATCCCCGACGCCGTCGACATCGCCCCGGAAGCCTTAAGGCAACCGGAAGCGTCAGGAGGCGTTCCGCAGACCGGGGTTCAACATCTCCCCGGCGCTGCAGACGAGATTTTCATGGAGGGGCGGTCGTCGTCTGCGGCCGTTCCTCAGGGTTCCACGAGTCAGACCAAAAAAGCAGGAACTGGCGAACTATGCTCGATATCAAGAAGACCAACATCCTCCTGGCCATGGCCGGCGCCGCCGTGCTGATGGCCGGTACGCCGGTCCTCGCGCAGGATGCCGCCACCCCGGCCCCCGCCGCGGAGGCCACGGCCCCCGCCGCCACGACCGCTGAAGCCGCCCCGGCCGCCACGGAGGCCGCCCCGGCCGCCGAGGAAGCTGCTCCGGCCGAAAGCCACGGCAAGCTGACCCCCGCCCGCATGTTCATGGACGCGGACATCGTCGTTAAGGTCGTGATGATCGGCCTGCTGCTCGCCTCGGTGTTCACCTGGGTGATCCTGCTCATCAAGCTGTTCGAGTTCGGCGCCCTGAACCGCGCCACCGACCGCTTCCTGGAAGCCTTCCGTCAGACCCGCACGATCGCCGACATGCGTCGCGTGGCCACCTCGGAAGAGTTCGAAGGCAACCCGCTGGCCGACATGGCCGCCGCGGCCACCGACGAAGTCGAACTGTCGCGTCAGGCCGGTCTCTCGGTCACCGGCGATCACCGCGACTCGGCCCTGAACCGCGCCCAGGCCGCCGTGTCCGCCGTGCAATCCGGTCTGGCCAAGCGCCTGTCGGGCGGCCAGCAGTTCATGGCCTCCGTCGGTTCGACCGCGCCGTTCATCGGTCTGTTCGGCACCGTTTACGGCGTCATGAACTCGTTCATCGGCATCGCCAACACCAACACCACCAACCTGGCCTCGGTCGCCCCGGGTATCTCGGAAGCGCTGCTGGCCACCGGCATCGGCCTGTTCGCGGCCATCCCGGCGGTTATCTTCTACAACTACTTCAACACCCGTATCGCGGCGTACGGCACCCGTTCGGACGGCTTCAACGCCGAGCTGATGAACGCCGTGTCGCGTAACCTCGACAAGGGGGCGTAACCCGGATGGCCGCCAAACTTTCAGGTGGCGGCGGCGGCAAGTACGCCATCGAGCAGAACAGCGAGATCAACGTCACGCCGTTCGTGGACATCATGCTTGTCCTGCTCATCATCTTCATGGTGGCGGCGCCGCTCGCCACCGTGTCGGTGGTGGTGAAACTTCCGGTCGCGGTCGCACCGCCCCAGGAGAACCCGCCGAAGCCTTTCTTTGTCTCGATCCAGGCCGATTCCAGGGTCTACATCGGTGACAACGAGGTGGACATCGACTCGGTCGGTACGGAGCTGCTCGGCCTGATCGGCAACAAGACGCCGTCGGACGAGCGGATCTTCATCCGAGCTGACCAGACGACCCGGTACGGCGATTTCATGCAGGTCATGAACGCGCTTCAGGACAGTGGCTTCTACAGCGTCGCCCTGGTCGGCGAAGAGCAGACGAAGTAGGAGCGGTGAGAACATGACAGACGTCGAATATCATCGCAGCCGCTACGACCCGCCGAAGGCGAAGGGCATTTTCGGGGTTCCCCCGCACGTGTTCATCGCCAGCCTTGTGGTCGTGTGCCTGTTCTTCGGGCTGCTGGCGTTCTATTTCGTCAACGCCCAGTTCAAGCTGCGCGAGGTGAACTATTCCGACGACGCGGTCGACGTGGAGCTGATCGAACCGATCCCGCCCCCGCCGCCCCCGCCGCCGCCTCCGCCGCCGCCGCCTGAAACGGCTCCGCCGCCGAAGCTGCAGGTCCGGGTGCCCGCGCCTCTTCCGGTGACCCTGCCGGTGCCGCCGCTTCCGGTGCCGCCGACGCCGAAGGAAGACCGGATCGCCTCGACGATCCCGCCTGGCCGTATCGATGGTCCGGTGACGATCCCGCTGCCGCCGCCCCCGCCGCGTCCGCCGGAAATCAGCAACGTGACCTGGCAACGCCAGCCCGCGCCTGAGTTCCCGGAACGGGCCGCTTCCCGCGGCATCGAGTCGGGTTCGGTGCAACTGGTGTGCACCGTGGCCGCGAACGGTTCGGCGACGAACTGCTCGATCGTCTCGGAAGAGCCGGCGGGCGCCGGTTTCGGACAGGCCGCCCTGCGGTCGATGTCCCGGGCGCGGTTCTCGCCCCGGACCGTCGACGGGGTCGCCGAAGGCGGGCGCGCCCGCTTCACCGTCCGGTTCCGACTGGCGGACTAGTCCGACCGAAGACCCACGACGAACGCCCCGGCCCCAGCGGCCGGGGCGTTTTCGTTTGTGGGGAGCGCGACGCCGTCTCAGGCGTTCTGCGGTGAAGCCGAAACGGAGCCGTCCCCAATGATTCCTATGACCCGCCCCCTGACCTTCGTTCTTGCCGCCGCGACCGCCCTGTCGGTCGGGGCCTGCGCCTACAATGAGACTCTCGGCCGCAATCAGTTCCTGATCGTCGACGACGGGGCTCTGACGCAGCAGTCCGAGGCGGCCTGGGCCCAGGCGCTGCGCACCCAGCCCACCTCCAGCGACGCGGCCGCCAACGCGCGCGTCCGGCGTGTCGGGACCCGCATCGTCGAAGCCGCCGGCCTGACCAACCGGAGCTGGGATTACGCCGTCTTCGTGAGCCAGAGCCCGAACGCCTTCGTCCTGCCCTCGGGCAAGATCGGCGTCACGACCGGCCTGCTGAACCTCGTGCGCAATGACGACCAGCTGGCGGCCGTGATCGGTCACGAGGTCGGCCACGTCGTCGCCCGCCACGCCGCCGAGCGCTATTCCTCGACCGCGGCGACCAGTCTGGTTCTGAGCGGCGTGCAGAGCGCCGCCGGCGACTACGCCCAGGCCGCGGGGGCCATCGGCGGTCTCGGGGCGCAGCTCGGCGTGCTGCTGCCGTTCTCGCGCCGCCATGAGCTGGAGGCGGATCGTCTGGGCGTCGACTATCTGCAGCGCGCCGGTTACCGGCCGTCGGAGGCCGTCGCCCTGTGGCGTCTGATGGCGGAGCAGCGGCAGGGATCGACGCCCGAGTTCGCCTCGACCCACCCGTCGGACGCCAGCCGCATTGCGGCGCTGGAGCAGTATATCGCGGGGCAGGGCTGGGCCTGATCGGAGGCGCCATCGATGAGAGGCGAGGGGCGATCGAGAAAGGGGGAGCCGGTCGATGCCGGCTTTCTCTCGCCGACCTTTCGCCCTTGAACTTCTTCCGTCAAATCCAACTTGATCGAGGCCGGCGACACGGCTAGACACGCCGCTCGCGACATCGCGCCGCCTTAGCTCAGTTGGTTAGAGCGCCGGTTTGTGGAACCGGAGGTCCTCAGTTCAAGCCTGAGAGGCGGTACCATCCTCCCCGGGGTCTGGAAGCGCGTCGACGCGCCGCCGACCGGCCGGCGCGATCCCTGACAATCCGATCATGCGGCGGTCTTGCCTCGACGCGTCCGGCGGCTGGCTTTAACGGGCACGACGTCCGGAGGGGGCCCCTCTGACGCCGTTTGCTCGTCTCCTTCAGAAGGCGCGCAGGCGCTGAGGGGCGCGCGGCGGCGCAGATGGGTGACGGGCCGGTCGAGGCCGTCCAGCGCCTTGCGTGTGGCGCGGTAGCCGGCCTCGACGCCGGGTTCGAACCCCTTCCAGTCGCGGATATCGAGACCATCGGGAGTCGGCTGGATCAGCAGGTCGGTGGCGGCGCGGGAGCTCTCGAGGTCGGCGTCGGTCGTCAGGGTAGCCGAGCGCATCAGGATCGAGACGATCGGCGGACCCCGGCGCCAGGCGCCGGTGGCGATCAGACGCCAGATCGACGGCGGGTGTTCGATCATGCCGGGGTCGACGCCGCGCGTCTCGGACATGTCGATCCCGATGACCGGGCCGGCGTTCATGCTGCGCATCACCTCGGCCGGAAGGTTCTTCAGCACGGCGCCGTCGACCAGAACCTGACCGCCGATGACGATCGGCGGCAGGATGCCGGGAATGGCGATGGAGGCCCGCAGGGCCCGCCGCATCAGGCCGCGCCGGTGCACCTCCAGCTTGCCGCTGGTCAGATTGGTCGAGACCGCGAAGAAGGGCCGGTGCAGATCGGCCAGATCGATCTCGCCATAGGCGTCCTGCAGTAGGCAGTCGACCTTGCGGGCGCGGGTCATGGCCAGCATGGGGAAGGTGATGTCGGACAGGGGGTCGCTCTGGACGAAGGCCTTGCGGATGCGGGCCTCCAGCTCTTCCTGCGACCAGTTGAGGGCCGGGCCGGCGGCGATCACGGCCCCCATGGAGGCTCCGCCGACGAAGTCGATCGGCACGCCCGCCTCGCGCAGGGCCCGCAGGGCGCCGATGTGGGAATAGGCCCGGGCCCCGCCGCCGGACATGACCACGCCCACGGCGGAGCCGGTGATGACCCGACCCATCCGCTCGGCGTCGGCCTGGTCGCCCTCGACGGCCTGGAACCAGCGGCCGGGCCCGATCGCGTCGATCCACACCCCGGTGTTGACGGGTTGGGTCACGCGGGGGTCGCGCAGCAGGATCAGGTCGGTGCGGCGCTGGGCGTCCAGGACGCCGGCGTGGGCCAGCGGCCGGTTGGGCGGGGCCATCAGCCCAGCCCCGACGACGAAGACCCGGTCGACCTGGCGCGCGCACAGGGCGGCCCAGGCCGGTTCGTCCATCTCGGCGACATAGAGGACGTAGTCGTGGGCGTCCTCGACCCGGCTGAACCATTCGCTGGCAGAGGACAGGGCGGACTGGTCGATGACCTGGCAGCTGAAGCCGTCGGCCTCGATGGCGGCGGCGATGCGCTCGACGAAGGCGCGGATGGGGCGCGGACGGGCCGAGACGAAGCCGAACACGCTGGGCTCGCCGCCGCCGGAGCGCCGGTCGCGGGCGCGCTGGATCATCAGCCGCGACAGCTCGACCATCAGGTCAGGCTCGGTGCGAGCGGCCTCGAAGAAGGCGTCGCGGGGCAGGGCCAGCACTTCGGAGTCGCGCAGGGCGACGACGTCCGCGGTGTGCCGGGTGCCGGCCAGCATGGCCATTTCACCCGCAGGCTCCCCCGGCCGGATGACGCCGACGAACTGTGGCGCGCGGTCTTCGGCGGGGTCGCGCCGGAACACGCCGAGACGGCCCGAGCGTAGCAGGTAGAGGGTGTCGGCGGCGTCGCCCTCGGCGAACAGGGTCTCGCCGCCGGTCAGGGCGAACCAGCTGGCGCGCGTGTTCTTGCCGCCCTCGAAGATGCGGTGCAGGGCGTCTTCCAACCGGTCGGAGCGGACGGGGGCCATCAGGGGAGGCTAAGCAGAGTCGGGGGAGAGACGCGAGGCAGCGGGCAACAGGCAGCAGGCAACAGGAAGAGGAGGCGTGCGCGGCGCGATCCGATCATGCGCTCAGTCAGACCGCGGACGGCTGCCTGCTGCCTGCAGCCCGTTGCCCGCTGCCTCACCAAGCGCCCATCTCCCGCAGCTGCCTGGCCAGGTCCTCCGGGAGGTCGCCGGCGTCCATGGAGGACAGGTCGGGCGGGGCGTCCTTCGGCTCCAGATAGCGCCAGCCCTGGAAGGGGCGGCGGGCCTGTGGGGCGGTGCGGATGACCTCGGGAGAGAGCTGGATGTGGCACATGGAGGCCTTGCCCTCGCCCCGGGTCGAGATGTCGAGGATCGGCATGCGGCAGACCACCGAGCCCTTCATGACCCAGAACAGGGAGCCGCCGTCCTCGAGCTCGGCGGCGCGCTTGGGCGTCATCCGGGTGTGGACGGTGAGCCATTCCCCTTTCGAGGCGCGGCGTTCCAGCGTCTCGACCTTCGCCACGCCGACGCAGAGCTTGATCATGTGGAGGGACATGGGCGGGGGGTAGCATCCTTTGCGCATCGGGCAGAGACAGGACAGAGGTCCGGACGTAGAAAAGGGCCATGAGAATCGGACGACGCACCATGATCGCGGGGATGGCCGGGCTGGCCAGCCTCGGGCTCGCGCCGCCGGCGAGGGCGGGAGGCGGGACCACCATGTACGGACTGATCGGCAAGATGACCGCGATCCCGGGCCAGCGGGACGCGTTGACGGCGATCCTGCTGGAGGGGCTGACCGGCATGCCGGGCTGCCTTAGCTACATCGTCGCCCATGATCCCGTCGAGGGCGACGTCCTTTGGATCACCGAGGTGTGGGCCGACGAGGCGGCGCACTCGGCCTCGCTGCAACTGCCCGCCGTAAGGGAGGCGATCCGTCAGGGACGGCCGCTGATCGCCGCGTTCGGCGCGCCGCAGGTGACGACGCCGGTGGGCGGGGCGGGGCTGGTCCGGCCCTGATCCGCCCATTCCGGCGAAAGCCCGGGTGAGCGGATTACTCAGCTGTCGTCACCACCGCCAGCACCGTCCCGTCCGTGACCTGATCGCCCACGGAGACGCCGATCTCGGCGACCACGCCGTCGAACGGGGCGACGAGGGCGTGCTCCATCTTCATGGCCTCAAGGACGACGACGGGCTGGCCTTTCGTGACGGTGTCGCCGGGTTTGGCGGGGGTGGCGACGATCTTGCCGGGCATGGGGGCGCGAAGAGAGCCGTCGGAGGCGGGGCCCGTCCCGGCACCGCCCTGATGGGTCACGGGCTCGAAGGCCCAGGCCTCGCCGTCATGGAACAGCACCGGCTCGTCAACGACACGGCTGAGCTCCCTGTCAGGCCGACCGTCGTGGATCAGGGTCACGCCGCCGGTCAGGACGTAGGCGTCCACCGTCGCCTCGCCGAGATCGACCTTCCAATAGCTGCCGTGCTCCTCCGGGACGGCCCGGGCCTCGATCAGCGCGCCGTTAAGCCGCGCGCGCTGGGGGGCGGGCCGGGCCCCGTTCATGCGAAAGCCGTAGAGACCAGCGGCGGTCGGGGCCCAGGGGCCGCCGCCACCGGGGCGATCGGACGGGCGAACCCATTCTTCCGCATGGTGCGCGTCGGCGGCGAGGACAGCGAGGGCGGCGGCCCGGACCTCCGCAGTGGGTTCGCTGGCGGTCAGGGCCGGCTCCTCGGCGGCGATGAAGCCGGTGTCGACGTCGCCGGCGACAAAGCGGGGGTGTTCGAGGCAGCGTTTGAGGAAGCCGGCGTTGGCCTTGACCGGCCAGACCTCGACCTGACCGCAGGCCTCGGCCAGCCCGACCGCCGCCGCCTCGCGGGTGTCGGCGTGGACGATCAGCTTGGCGATCATCGGATCGTAGAACTGGCTGACCTCGCTGCCCCATGTCACGCCGGTGTCGACGCGGATGTTCTCCGGGAGGTGGAAATGCTCCAGGCAGCCGATGCTCGGCAGGAAGCCGTTGGCGGGGTCCTCGGCGTAGAGGCGCGCCTCCATGGCCCAGCCGTTCAGGGGGATGTCGGCCTGCTTCAGCGGGATCGGCTCGCCGGCGGCGACGCGCAGCTGCCATTCGACCAGGTCGACGCCGGTGATCGCCTCGGTGACCGGATGTTCGACCTGGAGCCGGGTGTTCATCTCCATGAACCATATCCGGTCCGCCTTCAGACCGTCCGAAGCGTCGGCGATGAATTCGATGGTGCCGGCGCCTTCGTAGTTCACGGCTTTCGCGGCGCGGACGGCGGCGTCGGTGACGGCCTTGCGGGTGGCGGCGTCCATGCCGGGGGCGGGGGCCTCCTCGATCACCTTCTGGTGGCGGCGCTGCAGGGAGCAGTCGCGTTCATGCAGGTGGACGACGGTTCCGTGGCTGTCGCCAAACACCTGCACCTCGATGTGGCGCGGGCGGGTGATGTATTTCTCGATCAGGACGCGCGGGTCGCCGAAGGAGGACTGGCCTTCGCGCTGGGCCGAGGCGAGGCCGTCGGCGAAGTCTTCGGCCCGGTCGACCTTCTTCATGCCCTTGCCGCCGCCGCCGGCGACGGCCTTGATCAGCACCGGATAGCCGATGGCGTCGGCCTCCTTTTGCAGGCGCTCCAGCGACTGGTCCTCGCCGAGATAGCCGGGGGTGACCGGCACGCCGGCCTCGATCATCAGGCTCTTTGCCGCGTCCTTCAGGCCCATGGCGCGGATCGAGGCGGGCTTCGGACCGATCCAGACGATCCCGGCGGCCATGACGGCCTCGGCGAAGTCGGCGTTCTCGCTGAGGAAGCCGTAGCCGGGGTGGATGGCCTCGGCGCCGGCGGCCTTCGCGGCGGCCAGCACCTTGGCGGCGTCCAGGTAGGACTCGCGGGCCGGGGCGGGGCCGATCAGGACGGCCTCGTCGGCTTCGCGGACGTGCAGGGCGTCGGCGTCGGCTTCGGAATAGACCGCGATGGTGCGCAGGCCCATGCGGTGGGCGGTGCGGAACACGCGGCAGGCGATCTCGCCGCGATTGGCGACCAGGACGGATTTGAACATGGTCGGTGCATAGCCGGTCTGTCGCTGGCGGAGAAGGCATGGCGGATCGCCGCTTGTGTCCAAGCGGTTGGGGAGGGAGCGGGACAGCCGGGCCTCGCCCGGTTGAGAATGTGATTACCGTTTCGACGAGACAGGCTGCCCCGCGCGGCCGTTTTCCACACGCCCTCCGACTGGCGGCCCTGCGTCCGGGCCTTTGACGGA
>NZ_JAKFDS010000025.1:0-52723 GCF_036676055.1 Brevundimonas sp.
CGCGGCGCCGGATCGCCTTCGGAAACTGGCCGCACACGCGCTTCAGATCGGCGAAGACGCGGTAGCGCCCCTCGCTCTTGACCTGCTCGACGGCGGTCTGGAAGGCGGCCTTGTAGTCGTACAACGGGTCAGCTCTACCGTGGCGAAAACTTGCCCGGTGATGCGCCGATCAGGTTGATTTGTCCATGAAACGGCACGGACAAATCGCCGCAAACCCTTAATTGATAATGGTTCTCAGTTTCTTTGCGTCGCGATCGAAGGGGCTCAGCCCTTCGGCAGTTCGTCCAGCTTGCCGCGCAGCATCTGCAGGATGGCGGAGAAGTCGCGGCCGCCGTAGCCGAGGCCGTTGAACATCTGGAACAGGGCTTCGGTCTGGGCCCCCAGCGGCGTCGAGGCGCCGGATTTGGCGGCGGCGTCCTGGGCCAGTTTCAGGTCCTTCAGCATCATGGCGGCGGCGAAACCGCCCTCGTAGTTGCGGTTCGAGGGGGCGGTCGGGACCGGGCCGGGCCAGGGGTAGTAGGTGGTGGTCGACCAGCTCTGACCCGAGGATTTGGCGACGATGTCGAACATCTTCACCGGATCGAGACCCAGCTTCTCGGCCAGACCGATGGCCTCGCAGGTGCCGAGCATGGTGATGCCCAGGATCATGTTGTTGCAGATCTTGGCCGCCTGCCCCGCCCCGTGGTCGCCGGCGCGGAAGGTCGCGCGGCTCATGGGTTCGAGCGCCGCCTCGATACGGGCGAACTCCGGCTCGTCGCAACCGACCATGAAAGCCAGGGTCCCCGCGTCGGCGGCCATGGTGCCGCCCGAGACGGGCGCATCGGCGAAGGCGTAGCCGGCGTCCTTCGCCAGACCGGCGACCTTGCGGGCGGTGTCGACGTCGATGGTCGAGCAGTCGAGCAGCAGGGCCGAGGTCGGGGCCGCGCCGATAATCTGCTCGCTGTACACCTTGAGCACATGCGGGCCGGCGGGGAGCATGGTGATGACCACGTCGGCGGCCTTGACCGCCTCGGCCACCGAGCCGACCGGGGTGCAGCCGGCGGCGGCGGCGCGGTCCAGCGCGGCCTGCGACAGGTCGAAGGCGAGGACCGTGTGCCCGGCCTTGGCCTGGTTGGCCGCCATGCCGCCGCCCATGTTGCCGAGGCCGATGAAGGCGATGGTGTGGGTCATGGCGTCGTCTCCCGAATGATTTTCGGGAGGGATAGCCCGCCCCCTGCCCGCTCGCCAGCGGCGCCGGCGGAATTCGCTCAGCCCGGCTTGCGAAAGCGCAGCATGAACTGGCTGGTCTTGCCGCGAATGGAGGGATCGAAGACGTTGGCGGTGCGGGCGTCGGCGGGGTCGGCGAGGAGATCGCTCTCGCCATCCAGCACAAAGCCGGCGGCCGTGACCTCGCGCTTGACCGCCTCAATGTCGATCCGGTGCAGGCTGTCGGCGGCGGCGAGGTCGGAACCCGCGGCGGCGTGGTGGTCGATGATGACATAGAGGCCGCCGGGCTTGAGCGCCTGGAATACCGCAGCGTTGACCTTCGCGGCGGTGTCCTCCGCGAACGGGGCCAGGTGCAGGTCGTGGTAGTTCTGGGCCGTGAAGACGAGGTCGAGGCCGGACGGGAATTCAGGGTCGCCGATCGGCGAGCGGATGGCGTCGACATTGGCCAAGGCGTCGACGGCGGTCAGGCTCTCGCCATAACTGGCCTGAAAGCCGATGAATTCGGCAGGCTGCCAGGCGGTGACGCGGCCCTCCGGGCCCACGGCGGCCGAGAAGATGCGGGTGAAATAGCCGCCGCCGATGATCATGTCGGCGATCTTCTGCCCGGGCTGGACGCGGGCGAAGGCCAGGGTCTCCGCGGTATGGCGCGCTTCGTCGCGCGCACGATCCTCGGCCGGGCGGACCGGATCAGCCAGCGCCGAAGCGTAGGCCGACGGCTCCTGAAGCCGCGGAGCGGGGGCAAAGGCGGCGACCGAAACGGCGGCCAGGAGCGAGGCTGCGACCAGCAGGGAACGATGCATCAGACTTTACTCCTGTCGTGGCGGCCGGACTCTCAGGCCGGCTTCCTGAAGCGATAGACGAATTGGTCGGTGCGCCCCCTGATCGCCGCGTCAAAGACGTTGACGGTCCGGTCGTCGGCCGCGTTCGCGAGTGCGGTCGATTCTCCGTCGAAGACGAAGCCGGCCGCCTCGATCTCGGCGCGCAGGGAGGCGCCTTCGATGCGATGCAGGGTCTGGACCTCGCTGTGGCCCGTGCCGGGACGCCCCGCGTGGTCGATGACGATGAAATAGCCGCCTGGCTTGAGGGCGGCGTAGATCGCCCGGTTCATGGTCGCCACGTCGGTGTTGAACGCCGGGATATGGAAGTCGTGATATTCCTGGCTCATCCAGATGACATCGAGCGGCTCCGGGAAGCTCATCGTGTTCAGGTCGCCATTGACCCGCGACACGTTGGGGTAGGCGGCGGCCAGGGCGTCGGCGCCGGGATTTTCGCGCTCGGCGGTGCGGTTGGGCACGAAGGCGTAAACCTTGCCTTCCTCACCAACCACGCGGGCGAACAGCCGGGTGAAATAGCCTGCGCCGGGGCGGATATCGGCGATCTTGTCGCCCGGCTCCAGCCTGGCGAAAGCCAGCATCTGGTCGGGGTGACGGAACGCGTCGCGGGCGACCTCGTCAGCCGGCCGCAGCGGGTCAGCGACGGCGGCGCGGTGCAGATCCGCCAGTTGCGCCGCTCCATGAACTCCGCCGGCTGCACGGTCGTCGCGACCGGCGTCGGGGGCGGAGCTGCAAGCGGCCACCGCGGCAGACAGGACCAGGGCGGCGGCGAGGGCGGAAATGGAGGGCTTGAGCATGTCTTCTCCTGAGCGTGCGGCTACAGCCAAGCTCCCGTTTAGGGTCGATGGCAAGCCCCTCGCGGGCGAGTCCACATCGTCACCCTTCGCTACCGGCCCAGGGGCGCCCAATCCTCGTCATCGGGCAACGGCGCGAACAAGGTGTCGAGAGCGGCTTCCGTAACCCCGGACAGATCGGCGGGCGACCATTTCGGGGCGTTATCCTTGTCGACGATGACGGCGCGCACGCCCTCCTGGAAGTCATGGGTGCGGATCACGCGGCCGCCGAGGGCGTACTCCATCGCCATGTTGTCGGCGAAGGACTCGAGGGCCGCGCCGGTGCGGAGCTGGCGCAAGGTGACCTTCAGCGATTGCGGCGACTTTGTCTTCAGCGTCGCCAGCTGGGCCAAGGCCCAGTGGGAGCCGTCGGCCTCAAGGGCGGCGAAGATCTGCTCGACCGTGTCGAAGGCGAACAGGCGTTCGATAGCCGGCAGGTGCGGCTCGATCGGGGGCTCGCCGGCGTCGGTCTCCAGGCCGTCGGCGACGTCGATCGGATGGGCCGGGTCGGCGGCGAGGATGGCGCGGAAGGCTTCGAGCGCATCAGACGGCAGATAGTGGGTGTGGATGCCGAGGAAGACGGTGTCGGCCGCCTTGAGCCGGGCCCCGGTCAGGGCCAGCCAGACGCCGGTCTGGCCCGGCAGGCGCGGCAGGAACCAGCCGCCGCCGACGTCGGGGAACAGGCCGATGCCGGTCTCGGGCATGGCGTAGATGGTGCGCTCGGTGGCGATGCGGACGTCGGCCGGCTCGGAGATACCGACCCCACCGCCCATGACGATGCCGTCGACCAGGGCCGTCACCGGCTTGGGATAGTCGAACAGCAGGTGGTTGAGCTTGTATTCGGTATCGAAGAAGGCCTTGGCCTCGGACGCGTCCCCTGCCCCGCTCTCGGCGATCATGCGGATGTCGCCGCCGGCGCAGAAGCCGCGCTCGCCGGCGTGGTCGATGAGGACAGATTTGATCGCGTCGTCGGTCCGCCATGCCAGCAGCGCCTCGATCATGGCCTCGCACATGGCCCGGTTCAGCGCGTGCAGGGCCTTGGGGCGGTTGAGGGTGAGATGGCCGACGCCGGACGCGACGCGGATAAGGACCTCGGGTTCGGGGGTCATGGAGTCACTCACTGCCGCATCATCTCCCGCGCGGTGATCACGCGCATGATCTCGTTGGTGCCCTCGAGGATGCGGTGGACGCGCAGATCGCGGACGATGCGCTCCAGCGGATAGTCCTTGAGATAGCCGTAGCCGCCGTGCAGCTGCAGGGCCTCGTCGGCGATCTGGAAGCAGGCGTCGGTGGCGAAGCGCTTGGCCATGGCGCACCATTTGGTCTTTTCGGGATGGTTCGTATCCAGCGCCCAGGCCCCGCGCAGGACCAGCAGCCGGGCCGCCTCCAGCTGGGTCGCCATGTCGGCCAGCTTGAACTGGGTGTTCTGGAAGTCGGCGATCAGCTTGCCGAACTGTTTGCGGCTGGAGACGTAGTCGAGGGCTGCCTCCAGCGCCAGGCGGGCCCCGCCCAGCGAACAGGCGGCGATGTTCAGACGGCCGCCGTCGAGGCCCATCATGGCGTAGCGGAAGCCGTCGCCTTCCTTGCCGAGCAGGTTGGCGGCGGGGATGCGGCAGTCGTCGAACGAGACGATGGCGGTGGGCTGGGAATTCCAGCCCATCTTCTTCTCCTGGGCACCGAAGCTGAGGCCGGGCGCCTCCTTCTCGACCACGAAGGTGGAGATGCCCTTGGGCCCCTCGGCGCCGGTGCGCGCCATGACGACATAGACGTCGGAGGTCCCGGCGCCGGAGATGAAGGCCTTGGAGCCGTTGAGGACCCAGTGATCGCCGTCGAGCCGGGCCGTGGTGCGCAGGGCGGCGGCGTCGGAGCCGGAGCCGGGCTCGGTCAGGCAGTAGGAGGCGATCTTCTCCATGGTGACCAGCGACGGCACATAGCGGGCGCGCAGGTCGTCGGAGCCGAATTTGTCGATCATCCACGTGGCCATGTTGTGGATCGAGATGAAGGCGGCGGTGGAGACGTCGCCGCGCGACAGTTCCTCGAAGATGACCGCGGCCTCGACCCGGCCGAGCGCCATGCCGCCGTGCTCCTCGCCGGTGTAGATGCCGCAGAAGCCCATTTCCGCGGCGTGTTTCATGACATCCACGGGGAAGTGTTTGGTCTCGTCCCACTCGGCGCTGTGCGGGGCCAGTTCGGCGTCGGCGAAGGCGCGGGCGGCGTCCTGGATGGCGCGCTGGTCGTCGGTGAGGGCGAAGTCCATGGGGCGGTTCCGGAATCTGTCGGCGTGTTGCGGCCTTCTAGGGCAAACCTTCTCCGATTGGGAGAAGGGAGCTATGAGGCCGCATGACCCAGCCGTTCGCCCCCGCCGCCTTTCCCTACGCCCGCCCCCGCCGGCTGCGCAGCCAGCCCTGGGTGCGGCGGCTGGTGGCCGAGACGACGCTGACGCCTGCGGATCTGGTGTGGCCGCTGATCGTGCATGACGGGGTCGACGACCGTGTGGCGGTGGCCTCGATGCCGGGCGTGTTCCGGCTGAGCCCCAAGGCGGCGGCGGCGGCCGCGGTGGAGGCGCGAGACCTGGGCATTCCGGCGGTGGCGCTGTTTCCCAATGTCGACGGTGCGATCAAGGACTGCATCGGGACGGGCGCGACCGATCCGGACGGGCTGGTCCCCGAGTGCATCAAGGCGATCAAGGACGCGGCGCCGGAGATCGGGGTGATCACCGACGTGGCGCTGGATTGCTACACCGACCACGGCCACGACGGGGTGCTGGAGGACGGCCGCATCGTCAACGACACGACGCTGGAGCGGTTGGCCGAACAGGCCTTCATCCACGCCCACGCCGGCGCGGACGTGGTGGCCCCGTCCGACATGATGGACGGACGGGTGCAGGCCATCCGCGAGGCGCTCGAGGCCAACGGGCTGCAGGACGTGATGATCCTCGCCTATGCGGCCAAATACGCCTCGGCCTTCTACGGGCCGTATCGCGACGCCGTGGGGTCGGCGAAGGCGCTGACCGGCGACAAGAAGACCTATCAGATGGACTACGCCAACAGCGACGAGGCGCTGCGCGAGGTGGCCATGGACATCGCCGAGGGCGCGGATGCGGTGATGGTCAAGCCGGGCATGCTGTATCTCGATATCGTTCAGCGGGTCAGCGAGACGTTCAAGGTTCCGACCTTCGCCTATCAGGTGTCGGGTGAGTACGCGATGATGCGGGCGGCGATGGCCAACGGCTGGTTGGAGGAGGAGCGAGCGATCCTCGAAAGCCTGCACGCCTTCAAGCGGGCGGGATGCGCCGGGGTGCTGAGCTATTTCGCCCCGCAGGCGGCGCGGCTTCTGGGCTGAGGTCGCAGACTATCGCGGGGGCGCCACGGGTCGCGCCGGCTGGACCTCTACCAGCCCGCGAGCGTGCTGCTCACTTTCGAGCCGGGCGCGTTGCTCCGCAACGAATTGCGCGGCCTCGGGCGAAGGGTCGCCGGCGTCCTGGTTCAAGAGCCACACTCCGAGAACAGCCGCCGCCACCGCCAGCACGAGGACGAGCGCTCCGAGCGGCGTCCGGATCTGCTTGAACGCTGTCGCTGACATCCAGCTAGCCCTCAGAGTCGGGTCGTCCAGCCATCGTAGGCCACCTCGACGTTCGGCGGAACAGCCGCCGACAGGACGTTGTAATCCAGATCGAGATGCAGATTGGTCAGCACCGCCCTCTTCACCCCGGCGCGGGCGATCCAGTCCAACGTCTTCTCCACATGGGCGTGGGTCGGGTGGGGCGTCCAGCGCAGGGCGTCGACGATCCACAGGTCGCAGCCGCGCACGGCTTCGAACGCCGTCTCGTCGAGGTCGGAGACGTCGCTGGAATAGGCGATCCCGCCGATCCGGTAGCCGACCGAGCGGATCGGGCCATGGGCCTGGTCGAAGGTGACGACAGAGACCGGGCCGCCGGGGCCATCGACGAACCACGGCTGGCCGTGCGGCGGGATCGGGCGGGCGTCGAGGATGGCCGGATAGCCCTCGATACTCTCGAAGATGTAGCGGAAACGGCCGTACAGGGCCTGATGGGTGGCGGCGTCCATGAAGGCCGGGAGCCGACGGCGGGCGCGCAGGGCGAACACGCGCAGGTCGTCGATGCCATGGGTCTGGTCGGCGTGGTCGTGGGTGTAGAGGACGGCGTCGATGTGGCGGACATCGGCGGCCAGCATCTGCTGGCGCAGGTCGGGTGAGGTGTCGATCAGGACGCCGGTTACGCCTTCGGGACCGTGGCGGCGGACCAGCAGGGAGCACCGGCTGCGCCGGTTCTTCGGCTCAGCCGGATCACAGGCGCCCCAGTCGCCGTCGCCGCGCGGAACGCCGCCGGACGAGCCGCAGCCAAGGATGACGACTTCGAGCTCGCCTGCCGCCCCGGTCATGCGCCCTCTGGCCTCGGGATGCGGTCGAACAGGGCGAAGAAGGCGTCGGTCGTGCGGGCCTCGGCCTCGTCGCGGGACCAGCCGCGGATTTCGGCCAGCTTGTCGAGGACGTGGCCGACGTAGGCCGGCTCGTTGCGCCGGCCGCGGTGGGGCACGGGGGCGAGGTAGGGGCAGTCGGTTTCGACGATGATGCGGTCGGCGGGCATGCCGGCGATGATCTCGCGCACGTCGGCGGCGGCCTTGAAAGTGGCGATGCCGGAGATGGAGAACCACGCGCCCAATTCTGCTGCCTTTTCCGCCAGTTCATGGCCGCTGGTATAGCAGTGCATCAGGAAGCGGAACGGGCCCCTCGCCTGCTCCTCGGCGAGGATGTCAGCCATGACGGCGTCGGCCTCGCGAGTGTGGACGACCAGCGGCAGGCCTGTCCGGCGGGCCGCCGCGATATGCTGGCGGAAGACATCCGCCTGCACGTCGCGCGGGCTGAGGTCGTAGTGGAAGTCGAGGCCGCATTCGCCGATGCCGACGATCTTCGGGCGGGCGGCGAGCTCGACCAGGCGGTCGGCGGTCAGGTCGGCGTGATCCTTCGCCTCGTGCGGATGGACGCCGACCGTGGCCCAGATGTCGTCGTGGGCCATGGCCAGGGCGTGGGTGGCCTCGAAGGTCGACAGCTTGTCGGAGATCTCGACCATCAGGCCGACGCCGGCCGCGCGGGCGCGGGCGATGACGGCGTCGCGGTCGTCGTCGAACTGGGGCGCGTGCAGGTTGACGTGGCTGTCGATCAGCATCAGGCGCGGGCCTTGGTGCGCTGCAGGTCGGCGAGGGCCCCGGTCAGCACGTCGGCGCGGTCGAGGTTGATGGCGGCGGCGCGGTCGGGGAGCTCCGACAGCCGCTCCCACAGCTCGGCCCAGCGGGCGCCGGACTTGCCTTCCTCGAGGGCGCGCAGTTTCACCGCGGCGATCAGCCGGTCCATCAGGGTCTCGAACCGCTCCTGCCCCTCGGGGCCGCGGAATTTGTCGGCCACGGCCATGACGGCGGCGCGGTCGAGGTCCGGGGCGGCGACCCAGGCCTGGGCCAGCTGGTCGGCTTCCAGGGTCGCGCCGGAGGCCAAGGCGAGGGCCTGACCGGGCGAGCCGGCGGCCATGCCGGCGATACGCACGGCCTCGGCCGAGGGCACGCCGGTCTGGTTGCGGACCAGCTCTTCCAGCGCGTGCTGCGGCCAGACCGGGAAGGCGAGACGGCGGCAACGCGAGCGGATGGTGGCCAGCAGCCGGCCGGGCGCGTGGGCGACGAGGAACAGCACGCCACGTTCCGGCGGCTCCTCAAGCACCTTGAGCAAGGCGTTGGCGGCGTTGAGGTTCAGGTCGTCGGCGGCGTCGATGATGGCGACGCGGTATTTCGCCTGCGACGGGCTCTTGGAGAAGAACTCGGGCAGGTCGCGGGCCTGGTCGACGGAGATGGACTTCTTCGTCTTGCCGCCCTCGACGGCGCGTTCGAGGATCAGCAGGTCGGGGTGCGACTGGGCGGTGATCAGCCGGGCGACCGGATCATCAGGGCGGGTTCCAAGCAGGCCGCGCGACGGGTCGGGCGCGGCGCCGAGCAGGCGGCGGGCGGCGCGGTAGGCGAAGGTGGCCTTGCCCGAGCCCTCGACCCCGCACAGCAGCCAGGCGTGATGCAGCCGCCCCTTGTCGAAGGCGTCGAGGAAGGCCGCCTCAGCGGCCGCGTCGGGGACCAGGTCGAAACGGTCGCGCGGGTGTTCGCTCACGGCAGTCGCGCCTCGACGGCGGCCCAGACGCGGGCCTCGACCGTATCCTGATCTCCGTCGGCGTCGATGACGACGCAGCGATCGGGGTGGGCGACGGCGATGTCGAGGAAGCCGCGCCGCAGACGCTCATGGAATTCCAGCCCCTTCGATTCGAAGCGGGTCTCGAACAGGCCGCGGCCGAAGGCCCGCTCCAGCCCGACGTCGACCGGCAGGTCGAAAATCAGGGTCAGGTCCGGCTGGGTCTGGCCGACGACGGCGGCGTCCAGCGTCTCGATAAAGGTGGCGGCCGTGCCGCCGCCGACGCCCTGATAGGCGCGGCTCGAGTCAGCGAAGCGGTCGCAGACGACCCAGCGCCCGGCCTCGAGCGCCGGGCGCACGGTGCGCTCCAGATGATCCGAGCGGGCGGCGTACATCAGCAGGGTCTCGGTCATGGGGGACCAACGGCCCGCGTCGCCGTTCAGGGCGAGGTTGCGGATCTCCTCGGCGCCTTGGGAGCCGCCCGGCTCGCGGGTCTGGACCACCTCCAGATCGCGGGCGCGCAGGCGTTCGACCAGCCGCGCCACCTGTGTCGACTTGCCGGTCCCCTCGCCGCCTTCAAATGTGATGAATCTGCCTTGGGTCACCGGTGCACCATGGCGGCGCCGGCCCGGTTGCGGAAGGGTCTAGACCCCGGAAATCGTCGTCGCTTCGGGATAACCCCGCGACATCACCGCGCGGCGCGAGCGCTCGGCGGCGCCGGCGTCCGGCCAAGGCCCCACCAGCACCCGGAACTGGCCGGGCCGGGCCTCGTCCACCCTCGCCCCGCCGCCCAGATGGTCCGCGGCCCGGCGGGCCTGACGGGCGTCGGGCCACGTTCCCGCCTGGACCCACACGCCGGTCGGGGCAGGCGCCGGCGTCACGGACGGCACGGTGGGCGGCGGCGTCGGCGCGACGGCAAGATACGGAACAGGGGCTGACGAGTTTGCAGGCGGAGCCGGCGAGGCCGCCTGGGCGTACTGCACCGGGCCGCCGCCGCCGAGGCGCGGTGCGCGACCGAGATAGCGGACCCTCACCTCCCCCACCCCGGCCCGGCGCAGGTCGAGGGCGTCGGCGGCGCCGCGTGACAGATCGATGATGCGGCCGTCGACGAACGGACCGCGGTCGTTGACGCGCACGACGACCCGGCGACCGTTGGCGAGATTTGTGACCTCGACCAGTCCGGGCAGCGGCAGCGTCTTGTGGGCCGCGGTCAGGGCGTTCATGTCGAATCGCTCGCCGGTGGCGGTGGGGCGGCCGTGGAACTGGTCGCCGTACCATGAGGCCAGGCCGGTCTCGTCATAGCGGGGCTGTTCCTCCGGCCGGTACCAGCGGCCGCGGATCTGGTAGGGCCGCATGGTGCCGGAGACGATCGGAGCCGGGTCGGTGACCACGGGCATGGCGCCTACGTCCGGCTTGGGCCCGCCGGCGCAGGCGGCCAGCAGCGACAAAAGTCCGGCGGCGATCAGCCCCTTGAGTAGTCTTGAAGCCATGGCCCTGCCCTTGATGGCGGCAAGAATGGCCGGAAGAGATTTCCGCTTTGGTTAACGGGGTGTTTGGCGCTATGCGGCGGGTCCGCTCGCAGGACACGGACAGGTGGCCGAGTGGTTTAAGGCAGCGGTCTTGAAAACCGCCGTAGGTGCAAGCCTACCGTGGGTTCGAATCCCACCCTGTCCGCCACCTTCCCCCGGCGTGCGCGGCTGTGCAGGCGTGACCGCAACCGCGGAATATCCTGTGATCAGCACCATATTTTTTGACTACGGTCATTCCCCTAGGGGGCAGCGCCTAGGGAGACGCCCCGAATGTCGTTCCGCTGGTTAACGGCCTAACCCTGATACCTGAAGGCAGGGGAATTCAACATGACGCGGACGGAGTCGCCCAACCCCACGACATTTCCTTTCGCCGCCGGCCCCGGCGACGAATGGGACGGCGCGCTCCGGATGGAGTTCGCCGCCGGTGAGGAGATCTACGGCCAGGAAGAGGCCTCCGATCTGATCTATCGTCTGGTGAAGGGTTCGATCAGGACAAGCTATCTGCTGGCCGACGGGCGACGGCAGGTCGGCGACTTCTATTATGACGGCGACGTCTTCGGCGTGGAGACGGGACCGCAGCACAGGTTTACGGCCGAAGCCCTGACGGCCTGCGAGGTCATGGTGGTGAAGCGCTCCGGATCGGTCGCCTTCGCGTCGGGACGGGTCGAGAAGCTGGTGTGGGCCGCGACGGCGACGGAGCTCGGGCGCGCCCAGGCGCACATGCTGCTGCTCGGCCGGGCGACCGCCTGCGAACGGGTGGCCCGCTTCCTTCTGGACCTGGCCGACCGGTTCCGGGGCGATCTGGTGACGCTACCGATGAGCCGGCAGGACATGGCCGACTATCTGGGGCTGACCATCGAGACGGTCTCGCGGATGCTCAGCCGCCTGCAGGCCGACGGCGTGGTGGAGCTTGCAGGCTGCCGGCACTTCCGCGTCCGGCAACGGAGCAACCTGATGCGGCTCGCCGCAGCCTGAAGCCCCGTCCTCAAATTCGATCCCGCGAGCCTGAGGAGGCCCGACATGGCCCCCGAAACGTCCCGCATCATCCGGCCGGAGTCCTGACGTCATGAATCGCCTTTCCGACAAGGTCGCCGTCATCACCGGCGGCGCCGTGGGCCTCGGCCGCGCGACCGCCCTGCGCATGGCGGAAGAAGGCGCGGCGGTGGCCGTGCTGGACGTCCTGGACGCCGAGGGTCTGGAACTGATCGAAATGCTGAGGGAGCGATCGCTTCCGGTCGCCTATTGGCATTGCGACGTCTCGAGCGAGCGCGAGGTGCAGTCGGTTATGCGGGAGGTCGTCGAACATTTCGGGCGCATCGACATCCTGGTCAACAACGCCGGGATCGCCGGGGTCAACAAGCCGACGCACGAGATCACCGAGGCCGAGTGGGACCGGGTCCAGGCGGTCAACGTCAAGGGCGTCTTCTTCTGCACCAAACACGCCATCCCCCATCTGAAGCAGGCCGGCGGCGGGTCGATCATCAACCTGTCGTCGATCTATGGGCTGGTGGGCGCACCGGACGTTCCGCCCTATCACGCCTCGAAAGGGGCGGTCCGGTTGATGAGCAAGACCGACGCCATGATCTATGCGCCCGACCGGATCCGTGTGAACTCGATTCACCCTGGCTTCATCTGGACCCCGATGGTGGAGGCCCACCTGTCCTCCCAGGGCGATCTGGAAGAGGGCCGCAAGGCGACCGCCGCCCTGCATCCGCTGGGCCGGATCGGCGAGCCGGACGACATCGCGTGGGGCGCGGTCTATCTGGCCTCGGACGAAGCGGCGTTCGTCACCGGGTCAGAGCTGATTATCGACGGCGGCTACACCGCCCATTGAGCTAGCCGGCCGCGCACATCGACACGATCCGCCTGGCCAACTCCCCGACCTCGGCCGCGCAGGCCTCGATCCGCTTACGCGACAGGCCCGCGCCGACGTCGCCGAAATTGTGATGGCCGATCAGTTCCAGGCCGGTCATGGCCGCGAGATGATTGTCGAAATTCTCCCGCAGGGCGGTCCATGCGCCGCTGCACTCGACCCAGTCCTGTGGCGCGCCGGACGAGGTGAAGGCCACCAGCCGGCGACCCTCCAGCATCGGCTGGTTGCCGCCATGACGGATCGGCGAATAGCCGAAGCCGAGGCCGAAAACCCTCTCCACATAGCCCTTCAACATGGCGGGAGGGCCATTGAACCAGAGGGGGTAGAAGAAGGCGAACACGTCCGCCTTCCCGATCGCCTCACGTTCAGCGAGGACGTCGGCGCGCGGGCGGAACCCCGGGTGGTCCGGCATTTCGCTGGCGCGCAGGCGCGGATCAAAGCGCAGGCGATAGAGATCGCGGACCTCGACCCCGGCCCCGGCCTCGCGGGCGGCCTGCGCGAAGGCCCCGGCCATCGTGGCCGTGAAGCTCCGCTTCCTCGGGTGAACCAGGACGAGGGCGATGCGGGTCGGAACGGTGGAGACGGTCATATGTTGATCCTAGCACGGCCCGTCCTCGGCCGGCCTTGATGTGCCTCAATCCGTCGCCGGCGCCGGACCGGGGCGCCCCGCCCTCCCCGGCGCTGAAAGCCCCCCGGCCAGCCGTTCCAGCAGGGCCGTTCTTTCGACGTCGGTCGGCAGCGCCTGCAGCGTCTCGTTCAACGAGACCAGGAAGGCGGCGCGGTCGTTGTGCCAGTCGGGACGCGCCGCCTGCCCGGGCGCAATCCGGCCCGAACCGGCCCGAACCGGTTCGACCCCGGCTTTCGACAAGGCGAAGGCCTGGTCTATCTCGGGCGACCGGGTGCGATAGCCCGCGGCCCCGAGACGGGCAGCCAGGACCGAGACGGCGTCAGGCTCGCCGTGATCAAGCAGCACATGGCCCCCGACGGGCTTGCGCGCTTCCAGCCACGACACCAGACCGGTCGCGTCCGCATGGCCCGAATAGGAATCGAGCGACCGGATCCTGGCCCCGACGTGAATGTCCTCTCCCTGAATCCGGATCGTGGATCGTCCTTCCAGCAAGAAACGGCCAAGCGTGCCTGCGGCCTGGAAGCCGGTGATCAGGACCGTGGTCTCCTTGCGCCAGAGCAGCCGCTTGAGATGACGGCGAATGCGCCCGGCGTCGCACATGCCGCTGCCGGCGAGGACGACGTGCCAGTCCCTGAGCCGCTCAAGGCCATCGCTTTCCCACGGACGCATCAGATGATGGAGGCGGCCCGCATGCCTCAGCGACTCATAGGGATTGTCGCCCGTGTCCGGATTCCAGCCGCGGCGCAGGAAGACGTCAGTAGCTTCGATGGCCAGCGGGGAATCGAGGAAGATTTCACCGGCCAGCTCCGGCCACGCCTCCATAACCGCGAGGAGATCGAGGATCAGCTCCTGCGCCCGGCCCACGGCGAAGGTCGGCATGAGAAGCGGCCCACCCGCCGCCTTCGCCAATCGAAGCTCCTCCGCGAGGGCCTCGCGGCGGGCGTCGAGGTCGGGGTCGATCCGTTCCCGGTCGCCATAGGTGCTCTCGAGCACCACATGGTCCACGCCCGTCGGGCCGTCGGGTGTCGGCAGGAACGGCTGGCGACCGGACCCGAGATCTCCCGAAAACAGCAGGCGAATCTCCTCCCCGTCAGCCTCAACCTTCATTTCGATCGATGCCGCGCCAAGCAGATGTCCGGCGGGCCAGTAGGTCACCTCGAGGCCGGGCTTCGGCTGGAACGGTTCGCGAAATTTGACGGTCTCGAACAGGCGCAGGGTCGGGTCGACGTCCGCCGTGGTGTAGATCGGCTCTACCACCTTGATGTTGCGGCGGGCGTTGCGCCGGTTGAGCTGGCTGACCTCGCTCTCCTGGATCTCGGCGGAATCGGCCAGCATGACCTCGCACAGGTCGCGCGTGCCGCGAGTGGCGTGAATGGGCCCCCGATAGCCGGCCCGGACCAGCTTGGGCAGCAGGCCCGAATGGTCGATGTGGGCGTGAGTCAGGAAGACGGCGTCGATCGACGAGGCGTCGAAGGGAAACGGTTCGTAGTTCAACGCCTTCAGGGTCTTCGGCCCCTGGAACATGCCGCAGTCGATCAGGAACCGGCCCTGGTCGGTCTCCAGCAGCATGCAGGAGCCGGTGACGCATTCCGCGGCGCCGTGGAAGGTCAGGATCGGAGTCATGAGGTCAGGCTTCCGTCAAAGGGCGTAAGGACCAGCCAGAGGGCTGAGAGGAACAGGCCGACGGCCAGCAGGACGGTCAAGGTGCGTCGCCGCCCGACCGGCAACAGCCGGCCCGCCCCGTCGGCGCCAAGGACGATGGTCGTATGGACCAACACGCTGATCACGATGTGGGTCCCGCCGAGGATCAGGATCTGGAGGGGCAACGGCCCGACCTCGGGACGCAGGAAACCCGGGAGAACAGCGAGATAGAAGAGAGCCG
The DNA here is from genome assembly GCF_036676055.1 of Brevundimonas sp. Lineage (GTDB taxonomy): Bacteria > Pseudomonadota > Alphaproteobacteria > Caulobacterales > Caulobacteraceae > Brevundimonas. The sequence goes on from NZ_JAKFDS010000025.1 coordinate 14,965, forward strand.
CCTTGGGATTGAGCAGATTGGCCATGACGCCGCGGACGAACAGCCCGCTGGCCGAGCGTCGGTCGAGCGGAATCGAGACGCGGCTGGAATCACCGGTGAGCCCATCCAGGGCCAGCCAGACGAGATAGGCCGCGCCGGCCCATCGCAGGGTGTTGAGCACCGCGGGAGAGCGGAGCGGAGTCTCGGTGAGCCCGTAGAGCGCCACAGTCAGATAGGCGATCAGGCCGAGGGTGACGCCGGCCACGACCAGCAGTCCCGCCGCCCGGCCCTGGCGTGCGGCGACCAGGGCCAGATAGCCCATGTTCGGACCCGGGGTCAGTTCGACCATCACCATCGCCAGCACAAAGGCCGGGAGAACGGTCGGGTCGATCGGCAGGCCCGGCGACAGCATGCCGGACACGGATCAGTTGGCCAGCAACAGGCTGGGCCCGGCGGCGTCGTGCAGGAAGGTGCGGGTGGCCCCGCCGAACACGACTTCCCTCAGCCGGGAATGGCCGTAGGCGCCGGCGACCAGCAGACCGGCGCCGTGAGACGCCGCCCCCGCCATCAGGGCGGCGCCCTCATCCGGACCCTCCAGCAGGACCGTGACCCCTGCCCCGACGCCGTGAGCCTTCAGATAGGCGTTCAAGTGGGTGATGTCGGGATCGGTCGTGACACGGTCGAGGCCTTCCACACACTGGAGGATGTAGATGCCAGAGGCCATGGCCAGCAAGGGAAGCGCGCTTCGGACCGCCCGGCCCGCCTGGGCGCTGCCGTCCCAGGCGATGGCCGCCGGGCCAGAGAGGGAATCGGGATCACCCCGGGCGATCAGGGTGGGGGCGCGATGGTGAAGCAGCGTCTGACCCAGCAGTTCGCCGTCGCGGCCCGCGCCCGTCGTATAGCCCTGGCCGATGACGACCAGGTCCGACAGGGTGACCGCGCGGGCCAGGGACAGGGAGGGACGGAGCCCGCGCTCCATCAGCGCCATCCGGGGCGCGCCCTCGCCAGGGCCGAACACCACATCGGCCGCCCCGGCGGTCTGGCGCGCCACGGCTTCGATCCGATGGTGCAACTCGCGGTCCGCCGCCGCCAGTTCTTCGATGGCCTCGTGCGAGAGCGTCGCGCCGAGCGTCATGCCCAGGGTGACCATGTCGATGGCCGTGTCCGGATAGGCGGGCAGGATGTCCACGGTGGAGTCGTGCTGGGCGGCCAGCCAGGCGGCGAAACTCAAGGTCTGAAGGTCTTCGGGGCCGCCCCCGGCGATGGCGACGATGTGCTTGAGACTCATATGAATGGCTCCTTCCGACACCCAGAGTGCAGGGTTCCCGGCCAAGCTGCGTTGATCGACGTCAATCCCGGCTCAGAACAGCACAGTCTCCGGCGACCGGGTCGACCCCGGAGGGTCGCCGATCGAAAACGTCTCCGCGTGGCTGCGGCCGCCGATGACCGAGACCGCGGTGACGATGGACGGACTGAAGGCCATCACGGCCACGGAATCGTCGCCCGGGCAGTAGATGTGCACATCCGGAAACCGGGCGATGACCTGCTGGTTCAGCCGCTCCACGGCGGCAGGCTCGACCACCTCCTCCGCCAGGCCGGCGAAACTGACCCCGACGGCGTCCCCGGCTGGGCCATGCCCCGCGCGGACGGCGGCCGACATGCGAGGATCCGCCTGCAGGTTGCGGAATTTCTGGCTCTTCCGGGCAATAACGAAATAGAGGCGCAGCCCCTCCGCGATATAGCCGACAGTCGTGACCTGGGGCCAGCCGTCCGGACGGTTGGTCGCCACGCTCATCAGTCGCTCCCGTTCCAGCAGGGCGGCGACGGCCTCTACGGCGCGGTCATGGATCGGGGGAATGTCGCCGGTCACGGTTCGGCCCTCAGGGACTCGAGGTAGGCCATCAGGTCGTCGATCTCGCCTGCGCGGAAGGCGAACCGGGGCATGGCGGGGTGAGCTGTGACCAGGCCTTCGGCGAAGGCTGTCTCGACTTCGTCGAGCGGACGTTGACGGACCACGTCGCGGAAGGCCGGCGCGTCGGGCATCGGGCTGACGTCGGTGCGTCCCACGGCATGGCAACCGGCGCAGGTCCGGGCGGTGATCGCCCGGCCGCGTTCGATCGACTCCAGCCGCCAACCCGGCGCCGCGGCGGTTGCGGACGGGACGTCCTGGGCGAAAGGCGCCGCGCAGCCCGGAACCAGAAGAGCAAGCAGCGCCAGGGCGTGGGGGAGTCGGATCATGCGGGCCTCCTCGGCAACGGACCGATCCTGCACCCTACCACGGGAGACGGACTTTGATCCCGATCAAGGCGCGGGCTCCCGAGGCGGGCTTGTCTGCGCCCCGAGAGGAAAAGCCCATGACCTACGCCAGCCTGCTTGTCGCCGTCGAAGAAGGCATCGAGAGCGACGCCCGCCTTGAGCTCGGATGCGACCTCGCGGTGACCTTCAATGCGCTGCTCATAGGCCTGTCGGCGAGCGCTCCCCAGCCGCCGCTGTTCGACCCCATGGTCGGGGGCGCGATGACCGGCGAACTCCTCAGCCTGTACCGCGACATGGCCGAAACGGATGTGAAGAAGGCAGAAGCGCGATTTCGCGAGGTCACCGCGGCGCGGGGCGTCGAGGCCGAATGGCGGGGGCAGGCAGGCTTTCCATCCGACCTCGCGACCCGAACGGCGCGCGCCGCCGACCTTGTCATTGTCGGCAGCCGTGGAGAACGGATCCCGTACCACGCCCCGGACCCCGCCGATGTCCTGATGGGATCAGGCCGGCCTGTCCTGATGGTTCCCCCTGCTCCCGCGCGCTCGCCGGTCGGCTGGCCCGCCGTGATTGCGTGGAACGACAGCCGCGAAGCCCGCCGGGCCATCGCCGCCGCCCTGCCCCTGCTCGGAAAGGCCGAGCGGGTCCTGTTGCTGAGCCTCTGCGCCGAGGACGGGAACGAAGAGGCCGACGACGTCGCCGCCGACGTCGTTCGCTATCTCGGCCGTCACGAGATTCGTGCAGACTCGGTCATCATGCCGAGGGACAGCCGCTCGACGGGACAGGCCATCCTGGACTTCGCCCATGAACGGAAGGCCGGGCTGATCGTGGCCGGCGGCTATGGCCACGCGCGGCTGCGCCAATGGGCGCTCGGCGGCGTAACCCGAACCCTTCTGGCGGAGAGCGATCTCTGCCTACTTCTGGCCCACTGATATTGGAGTTCACCCTGTGACCAGCCCCCTGCACCACATCCGCCTCGAACTCGCCCGTGAGCCCGGCAAGCCGGCCGGCGATCCCGAGAGCGGCTACGATCTGGTCGTCCCCCTCCACGCCGACGGTCGTCTCGACCCCGGAGCAGCCCGGGCGCTGACCGAGCCCTGTCGGGTTCGGCGGTTCGACCGGAATGAAACGGTGGCGACCGGCCAACTCAGCCATGCGGGTCGGGAGGGCTGGATCCTCGACTTCCCGGGCGACGGGGACGATCAGACCGGCTTCCGCTTCGGCGACGAGCGTTTCATGCTGGGCGAATACGTATCCATGAAGGCTCCGGACGGCGCGATGCACACGTTCCGGGTGGCGCAGCTTCGGGCCCTCTGAGCCATGCGGATCGGGATCATCGATGGCCACCCGGACGGCGATCCGGGGCGCTTCTGCCACGCCTTGGCGGACGCCTACGCCAAGGGCGCGCACGAAGGCGGACATGAGGTCCGCATGCTGCGTCTCGCCGACCTCGCCTTCCCGATCCTGCTCGACCGGACCGGCTGGGAGGCGCCTCACGCCAGTCCGGACCTGACCGAGGCGCAGGATCTGGTGGCGTGGTCGGAGCATCTGATGCTGGTCCACCCCCTGTGGCTCGGCTCGGCGCCCGCCCGGCTCAAGGCGCTTCTGGAGCAGGTGTTCAGGCCCGGCTTCGCCTTCAAGGCGGGCCGGAGTCTGACCGGCCGGCTGACGGGGCGGTCCGCGCGGATCATCGTGACCATGGGCATGCCGGCGCTCATCTACCGGCTGTGGTTCTGCGCCCACGGCCTGAACGCGATGAAGAGGAACATCCTCGCCTTTGTGGGCTTCCGGCCGGTCTACGACACGCTGATTGGCAACATCGAGGGCCTGACGCCCACGCGGCGGCAGGCTTGGCTGTCCTCGGTGGAGACGCTGGGCTTCCGGGGCCGCTGAACGCCGACCGGGGAACGCCAGACCGTCCGGGACGTTTGACGAGCCTCCAACAGAGGTTCCCGTCATGAACAAGTTCCTTCCCGCCGCCGCCGCTTTCGCCCTGGTGATCGGAATGCCCCTCGTCGCCGAGGCGCAGAACCAGGGCCGTGGACAAGGCGGTGAACAGGCGCAGGACAGGGGCGGCGGCCGTGGGGCCGAGAACAAGCCGGACCGGGCTGGCAACCGCGGTCAGAGCGCCGCCAATCCCCCCGGGCGGGGTCAGGAACGCGCCGCGCGTGACTCTCGGCCGATTTCGCCCGATGTGCGCGAGGCGCCGCGCGGGGCCGAGATCCGCAGCAAGGGCCGGAACGCCGATGAGAGGGACGATCGTCCCGGCGCGCGTTCGGGTCCCGCTATCGCCGCTGCCTCTGATCGCGCCCCCGCGATCTTCCGGGTCGAGCCCAACCGCGGTCTGATCGTCGGTTGCCCACCCGGGCTCGCCAAGCGGGACAACGGCTGCCTGCCGCCGGGGCAGGAGCGCAAGATCGAGCGCGCCCGCCACGACTACCTTTGGGGCGGCGACCGCGACGCGGCCTGGCGCTACGACGACGGCTATCTCTACCAGATGGACCGGAGCGGCTCGATCCTGGGATGGCTGCCGGCTCTGGGCGGGGCTCTGGCGCCGGGCGCGACGTGGCCTCAGCAGTACGCCTACCAGCCGGCCCCGCAGTATTACACCGACTATTTCAGGCTGAACGCTCCGTACGACTACCGCTACGCGAACGGTGCGTTGTACGGAGTCGATCCCAAAACGCAGGCGATCACCCAGGTGGTGGCCCTGCTGACAGGCCAGCCGATCTCGGTCGGGCAGCCGATGCCCGCCGGCTACGATGTCTACAACGTGCCGTACGCCTATCGCGACCGGTATGCCGACAGCGCGACCAGCCAGTACCGGTACAACGACGGCTACGTCTATCAGGTCGACCCCACCACCCGGCTGGTCCAGGCCGCCATCCAGCTGCTCACCTGAATCCACGACCGGAGATATCGACATGCGAACCTTCATGCGCCGGGCGCTGACGCCCCTCGCCGTACTCCTGCTCGCCGCGTGCGGAGGGGACGATGACAAGGTCGGGACCAAAACAGCCGAACAGGCCCAGCCGTCCACCCGCACCCTGGCGGCGACACTTCAGGCTGAGGATGGCTTCGGCACGCTGGGCCGGGCCGCGACCAACGCCGGCCTGCGGGACGTGCTGGACGGAGTCGGCCCCTACACCCTGTTCGCGCCGGCAGATGCCGCCTTCACGACGAGCGGCTCGGCGGTCGACTTCACGGACGAAGCCATGCGGGCCGAGAGCGCTGCCCTCCTGCGGGGCCACATCGTCCCCGGGGCGCTCACGCGACAGGACATCACCGCGGCAATCGCAGGCGACCCTGACGGCGAGGTCCAGATGAGGACTGTGGCCAATACCCTGTTGACCTTCTCGCGCGACGGCGAAGCCATCATGGTTGCGGCCGAGAGCGGCGCCCGCGGGCGGCTGACCGGCGAGGAGCGGATCGCCACCAACGGGGTCATGCAGCCGGTCGACGGCCTGCTTGTCGGCCCCGCGGCGCCGCCCGCGGCCTAGCTCAGGTTCCAGGCGATGGCGTCAGGATCCGGCGCGGCGGTCCGTGGAGCTGGAGAACGTAGCGATGTTTGAGGCTCTGCGCTGCGCCCGGAAAGGCCATCAGTTCGTCGACAGCCGGAGCCAGCCGGGATCGCAAGTCTGCGTGCGTTGCCGCCTCCGCAAACCCTTCGAGGGACTTGCGCCGAACTCGGCTGGGTCGCGGGACCAGGACCCGGCTGCCGAATCCTAGACCAGTCGGCTCTGCACCACGGCGGCCTCAATGAAGCCGGCGAACAGCGGGTGCGGCGCGAACGGGCGGCTCTTGAGTTCGGGGTGGTACTGGACGCCGATGAACCAGGGATGGTCCTCGCGCTCCACCGTCTCGGGCAGGACGCCGTCGGGCGACAGGCCGGCGAAAGTCAGCCCGCCCTTCTGCTCGATGGCCTCACGGTAGTTGATGTTGACCTCATAGCGGTGCCGGTGGCGCTCGCTGATGGTGGTCGAGCCGTACATTTCAGCGATCTTCGATCCGGCCTTCAGGGTCGAGTCATAGGCGCCCAGCCGCATGGTCCCACCCATGTCGCCGCCCTGCTGGCGCAGTACGCGCTGGTTGCCCTGGGTCCATTCGGTCATCAAACCCACGACAGGTTCGGACGTGGGGCCGAACTCGGTGGAGGAGGCCTTCGGGAAGCCTGCCAGATTCCGGGCCGCCTCGATCACCGCCATCTGCATGCCGAAACATATGCCGAAATAGGGAATCTTGCGCTCGCGGGCGAAGCGGGCCGCCTCGATCTTGCCTTCCGAGCCGCGCTCGCCGAACCCGCCGGGGACCAGCACCGCGTGGGCGCCCTGCAGCCGGGCCTCGCAGGCCTCGCGGTCGCCCTCGAAGGTCTCGGCCTCGACCCAGTCGATGTTGACCTTGACGTTGTTGGCCACCCCGCCGTGGTGCAGCGCCTCGATCAGGGATTTGTAGGCGTCCTTGAGGACCGTGTATTTGCCGACCACGGCGACAGTGACTTCACCATCCGGGTGCAGGCGGCGGCGGGCGATTTCCTGCCAGCGCGACAGGTCGGGAGCGGGGGCGTCGGTGATGCCGAAATGGGCCAGCACCTCAGCGTCTAGGCCTTCCTGGTGATAGTCCAGCGGCACGGCGTAGATGTCGGCCGAGTCCATGGCCTGGATGACGCCGCTTTCGCGCACGTTGCAGAACAGGCCGATCTTGCGTTTTTCCTCTGGCGGGATCGGGTATTCGCAACGGCACAGCAGGATATCGGGCTGGATGCCGATCGAGCGTAGTTCCTTGACCGAGTGCTGGGTCGGCTTGGTCTTCATCTCGCCGGCGGTCTTGATGAAGGGCAGCAGGGTCAGGTGCACGAAGCAGGACTGGCCGCGCGGCAGGTCCTGGCCCAGCTGGCGGATGGCCTCGAAGAAGGGCAGGCCCTCGATGTCGCCGACGGTGCCGCCGATCTCGACCAGCACGAAGTCCACGTCGTCGCCATCGTCCGTCAGGGCGGGCGTCAGGCAGAACTGTTTAATCTGGTCGGTGACGTGCGGGATCACCTGCACCGTCGCGCCCAGATAGTCCCCTCGCCGCTCCTTCTCGAGGATGGTGGAATAGATGCGGCCGGTGGTGATGTTGTCGGACTTCGCCGCCGAGACGCCGGTGAAGCGCTCGTAGTGACCGAGGTCGAGGTCGGTCTCGGCCCCGTCGTCGGTGACGAAGACCTCGCCGTGCTGATACGGGCTCATCGTGCCCGGATCGACGTTCAGATAGGGGTCAAGCTTGCGCAGACGCACCTTGTAGCCGCGCGCTTGCAGGAGCGCGCCGAGAGCGGCGGAGGCGAGGCCTTTTCCCAATGAGGAAACCACGCCGCCGGTGATGAACACGTAACGGGCCATGGGAGATCACTCTACCGCTGATTCGAGCGGCGTACTGCGGAGACTATGAGGGCGGGAGCGGAAGGCGGGGATAAGGTCCCCGCCCATCCTTATTGCGCCGGTGCGGGCGCCGGCTGGGCCGGAGCGGGCTGGGCCGCGGGGGCCGAACCGAGGAAATCGTCCAGCGACGGGCCGGCCGGTTGCGCCGGAGCCGGGACCGGGGCGGAGGGAGCCGGGGTCTCTGCGGCGCCGGCCGGCGGCGTGGCGAGGGCGCCGACGGCGTCGCGGTCGACGATCGAGGCATTGGAACGGTTGATGTTGCCGACGATGGTCAGGCCAATGGCGCAGGCGAAGAAGGCCACCGCCAGCCACCAGGTCGTCACCGTCAGCAGGTTGCCGGCGCCCCGGGCGGTCATGAAGCCCGACGGACCGCCGCCCATGCCCAGCGCGCCGCCTTCGGAGCGCTGAAGCAGGATCACGCCCGCGAGCGCAACCGAGATGAGGATCATGACGACGAGGAGAATGGTCTGGAGCATGGCGGCCGATATGTGTGGCGCGAAGCCGCGCCGATCAAGCGGCGGCGTCTATCATTGATGCGGGGCGGGAGCAAACGGGGGCCGGAGAGCCTTACGCGGCGCGGATGATCGGCAAGAAGTCGGCCGCCTTCAGCGAGGCGCCACCGACGAGTGCGCCGCCGACCTCAGGCACGGCCAGGATGTCACGCGCGTTGTCCGGCTTGACCGAGCCGCCGTAGAGGATCGGCGCGGCGGAGCTGCCCAGACCGAGACGCTCGATCATGGCGGCCCGGACGGCGCGATGGACCTCCTCGATCTGCTCGAGCGTCGGCGTCAGGCCGGTGCCGATGGCCCAGACCGGCTCATAGGCCACGGCGAAATCGCCGGTGAGAACGGCCTGCGGCAGGGAGTTGATGACCTGATCGCGAACGACCTCGACCGCCCTGCCCGCCTCGCGCTGCTCAAGAGTCTCCCCCACGCAGACAATGGGCGAAAGACCAGCGGCCACCGCCGCCTCCGCCTTGGCGGCGACGAGGCGATCGGTCTCGCTGAATTCCTGTCGCCGTTCGGAGTGACCGACGATGACGAGGGTGGCCCCGGCGTCCTTCAGCATCCCTGCCGACACGCCGCCGGTGAAGGCGCCGTGGGTCTCGGCCCGGCAGTCCTGCCCGCCGACCTCAATGACGCTTCCCTTCACGGCCGCGGCCATGCGCTCGACGAGCGTGGCGGGCGGACACAGGGCGACGCGGCAGGCGGCCGTCTGCGCCTCGAGAGTCCCGCGCAAGGACGCGACCTCCGCCAGGCTCGCGCCCAGACCGTTCATCTTCCAATTGCCGGCGATCAGCTTCACGGATTGTTTCATCCGGCTTCTCTAGGCGGAGCTTTTCGCCAAGCCAAGACGTCTGTGTCAGCCCGTTGCGTCGCCATTGTCTTGCCGTGTCGGCCCGTCACCCCCTATAGGCCGAAGCGACTATTGTCGCCGCCATCCGCCCAGGACCGCTTCCCATGATCTCCATGTTCCGCAATTTCGCGAAGTCGAAGTGGGCGATCGGCCTGCTGGTGCTCACCGCCATCGGGTTGCTGGTCACCGGCGGCACGCAGACGGACCTGCTGGGCAGCCTGCAGGCGCCGAAGGTCGTCTCTGCCGGAGACCGCAGCTTGAGCCCGGTCGAATTCCGCGCCGAGATGGATCGCCGTCTCGAACAGATCCAGACGGAACAGCAACGCGCCATCACCTACGAAGAACTGCTCGCCCAGGCCCCTCTGGCCGCGATCCTGAAAGGGCGCGCCGATGAACTGGGCTTCTTCGCCTGGACCTGGAAGGCGGGCATCCGGCCCGGCAATGAGCTGATCCTGCGTCAGATCCGCTCCTTCCCGGCCTTCTTCGATCCGGTCACCAACCAGTTCAGCGAGAGCCTCTACGCGACCAAGCTGGGCGAGGCCAAAATGACTCCGGAGATCCTGGAGCGCGAAATCCGGAACGACTACGCCCGCGCCCACTTCGGTTCGGCGCTCGTCGCCGGGATGCGCCTGCCGCGGGTCTATGGCGCCCTCTACGCCAATGTGAATCAGCAGACGCGCGACGGTCGCTGGTTCATCCTGACCCAGCAGATGGCGGGCACTGCGCCGACCCCGACCGACGCCCAACTGACGTCGTTCATGAGCCAGAACGCCGCCGAACTGCGCATGCCCGAGCTCCGCTCGGGCATGCTGGTGATCTTCCGGACTCCGGCTGACCAGAACATCGCCATCAGCGAAGAGAAGATCCGGGCCCGGTACGAGTTCCGCAAGGACAGCCTGTCGCTGCCGGAACGCCGCACCTTCACTACGCTGACGGCCTCGACCCGCGCCGCCGCCGATCGCATCGCCGCCGCCTTGCGGGCTGGCCAGACGCCGGAAGCCGTCGGCCAGGCCAATGACCTGCAGCCGGCGAACTACAACGAGGCGCCGCGCAGCGCGGTGGCCGATCCCGCCGTGGCCGCCGCCGTGTTCGGCCTGGGCGTCGACGAGGTGTCGGCCCCGGTGCAGGCTCGCGTAGGCTTTGTCGTCGCCCGGGTCAGCGCCATCGCCCCGGGGCGCGAGGTGACGCTGGAGGACGCCCGACCGGAAATCGTCGAGGAGCTGCGCGGCCAGGAAGCGCGCGGCGCCATCGCACGCCGGGTCGAGGCCTTCGACGCCGCGCGCCGCGAGGGCAAGAGCGTCGATGACGCCGCCCGTCAGGTCGGCGCCCGGATGGTCCCCATCCCGGCCGTGACCCGCGAGGGCCGCAACCGCCAGCGCCAGCAGCTGAACGTCCCGGTCAAGGTGCTTGAGACGATGTGGTCCCTGTCCAAGGGGCGCGCCAGTGAACCGACGGCGCTCGGCGACGGCGACTACTATGTGGTCCGCGTCGACGAGGTCGTCCCCGCCGCCATGCCGCCGCTGGCCGAGGTGCGCGACATGATCGTCCCCGCCTGGATCGCCCGCGAGAATTTCCGCCTGTTGTCGGCCCGCTCCGACGCCCTGGCGACGCGGCTTCGGGCCGGCGAGAATATCGCGGCCGTGGCGGCTTCGGTCGGCGCGACCGTTGTCACCGGTTCCGGGGTCAAGCAGGATCAGGACACCCTCGGCCGCCTCGGCCAGGGCGTGATGTCGGGCCTGTTCAACGGCAAGGCGGGGCAGATTTTCGCCCAGCCCCAGTCCGAAAACAGCCTCGCCATCGGCCGGGTCGACCGCGTCTCGGCCCCGACCGCCGCCGTGGTGGTCGATGAGGCGCAGCAGTGGCGCGCCCGCCTCGGCGCCGCCAGCGGCGATCCGCTGTTCGCCGCCGCCGTGGCCGCCGCCGCGGAGCGGATGAAGGCCAGGTACGACGAAGATCTGGCCCGCCAGGCGCTGGGCGTCACCGCGACGCCCACGCCGCCCGCGGGTCGATGACCCCAGCCGGCGGGCCGCCTCCGGCCGGTTTCACCGGCGGCTGGGCCGATGGACGGCCGCAGGTGGTGGTCCGGCGTCTGGTCGACGACCTCGAGACCCCCGTCTCGGCCTTCCTGAAGGTCGGGCATGGCCGCACCCATGCCTTCCTGCTGGAATCAGTCGAGGGCGGCGCGGTCAACGGCCGCTATTCGATCATCACCCGGGAGCCGGACGCGGTCTGGCGCTGCCGGGACGGGCGGGCGGAACTGGCGCGGGGTGAGGCGATCGCCGCGGGGGCCTACGAAGCCGAACCTGGCGATCCGCTGGCGTCGCTCCGCCGCCTGATCGCGGCGTCCCGCCTCGAATTGCCCGCAGATTTGCCGCCTATGGCGGCGGGCCTGTTCGGCGTATTTGGTTATGACATGGTGCGGCTGCTCGAGCCGCTCGGCCCGCCTAATCCCGACCCGCTGGACCTGCCCGACGCCGTCCTGACCCGGCCGGCGCTGGTGGCCATCTTCGATTCGGTGAAGCACGAGATCGTGCTGGTCTCGGCCGCCTTCCCCGACAGCGGCCTGTCGGCCGAGGCCGCGTTCGAAGCCACCGTGGCGCGGCTGGACGCCTTCGAAGCCGAGCTGCGCGCGCCCCTTCCAGCCATGCCCGCCCCGGTTCCGGCCGCCGCGCCGCCGTTCCGTTCGCCGGTCGACGAGGCGGCCTTCGGCGACATGGTGGCCCGGGCCAAGGACTACATCGCCGCCGGCGATATCTTCCAGGTGGTGCTGAGCCACCGCTTCGCCGCGCCGTGGATGGGCGATCCGTTCGCCTTCTACCGCTCGCTGCGGCGGCGCAATCCATCGCCCTATCTGTTCTTCCTCGACTTCGGCGATTTCCAGCTGGCCGGATCGAGCCCGGAGATTCTGGTGCGGCTGAAGGACGGCCGGGTGACCATCCGTCCGCTGGCCGGCACGCGGCCGCGCGGCGAGACGCCCGAGCAGGACCGTGCGCTGGAGGCCGAACTGCTGGCCGATCCCAAGGAACGGGCCGAGCATCTGATGCTGCTGGATCTGGGCCGAAACGACGTCGGCCGGGTCGCCGCCCCGGGCACGGTCGAGGTGACAGAGAGCTTCAAGGTCGAGCGCTACAGCTCTGTCATGCATATCGTTTCCGACGTGCAGGGGCAGGCGAACCCCAGCCTGGACGCCGTCGACACCCTGCTGGCCGCCTTGCCCGCCGGAACCCTTTCCGGGGCGCCAAAGGTGCGGGCGATGGAGATCATCGACGAGCTGGAAACGGTGAAGCGGGGCGTCGGCTACGGCGGCGGCGTCGGCTATATTTCAGCTGGCGGCGAGGCGGACATCTGCATCGTCCTGCGGACCGCCCTGTTCGCCGATGGCAAGATCCATGTGCAGGCCGGCGCGGGGGTGGTCGCGGACAGCGATCCGGCCGCTGAATACGCCGAGACCCAGGCCAAGGCGCACGCCCCGATCGGCGCTGCCGAGGACGCCTGGCGCTACCCGTTCGGGAACAGGGGCTGAGCCACGGGCGGCTCCTCGAACCGGACGCCCGGCCCGAGCACCATCACGCCCGCCATCAGCACTGCGGCCATCGCGGCCAGCGATGCCGCGGCGAAGACCGTCCACGGGCTGCTGCGCCGGGCCGGCGGCGCAAGCAAGGCGCGCGCCCTGTCGATCGTGGTGTCGGCCATGCGAGCCCCTCCGCTGGAGACCCCAGTTCGCCCGATCGTGGTTAACGAAACACTTACGGTCGCACCGGCTTGGCGCGGCCTCGCGCACCGCCTAGAAGCCGGGGCATGATCCTCGTGGTCGACAACTACGACAGCTTCACCTGGAACCTGGTCCACTACCTCGCGGAACTGGGGGCCGAGACGCGCGTGGTGCGCAACGACGACCTGACGGCGGCAGACGCCCTCGCCCTGAAGCCCGAGGCGCTGCTCCTGTCGCCGGGGCCGTGCACCCCCAACGAGGCCGGCATCTGCCTCGCCCTGATCGATACAGCGCCGTTGGACATGCCGATCTTCGGTGTCTGCCTCGGTCATCAGGCCATGGGCCAGGCGTTCGGCGGCGACGTGATCCGGGCGAAGAGCCTTATGCACGGCAAGACCTCGCCGATCGAGCACGAGGGCAGGAGCGTCTTCGCCGGCCTGCCCTCCCCGTTCACGGCGACGCGCTACCATTCGCTGGCGGTGAAGCGCGAGACGCTGCCGGACGTGCTGGAGGTGACCGCCTGGACCGCCGACGGCGAGATCATGGGGCTGGCTCACAAGACGCGACCAATCCACGGCGTGCAGTTCCACCCCGAGTCGATCGCCACCGAACACGGCCACGCCCTGCTGGCCAACTTCCTTGATCTCGCAAACGTCAAACGCACGGCGATGGTCTGAGGTGGCGGACGGTTTCAAGCCCCTGCTGGCCAAGCTGGTCGACGGCCAGGTGCTGTCGGACGCGGAAGCGCACGCCTTCTTCGCCGCCTGCCTGAGAGGCGAGCCGACGCCGGCCCAGGTCGCCGCAGCCGTCACCGCCCTGCGCATCCGCGGCGAGACGGTGGGCGAGATCGCCGCCTTCGCCACGGCGATGCGCGACGCCGCCCTGACGCTGGACCATCCGTACGACGTCATCGACACCTGCGGCACCGGCGGCGACGGTCAGCACACGTTCAACATCTCGACAGCGGCCGCGCTGGTGCTGGCCGGCGCGGGACTCAAGGTGGCCAAACACGGCAACCGCGCGCTGAGCTCGAGGTCCGGTTCGTCCGACGTGCTGGCGGCGCTGGGGGTCAACCTGGCCGCAACGCCGGCTCAGCAGTTGCGGGCGCTGGACCGGGCCGGCATCGCCTTCCTGTTCGCCCCATCGTACCACGGGGCCATGCGCCACGTCGGGCCGGTGCGTGCGGAGATCGGTTTCCGCACGGTTTTCAACCTTCTGGGCCCGCTTTCGAATCCCGCGTCGGCCAAGCGTCAGGTGATGGGCGTCTATGATCCGCGCCTGCTGGAGCCGCTGGCCGAGGTGCTGGGGCGGCTCGGGGCCGAGCGCGCCTGGACGGTGCACGGACAGGGTCTCGACGAGCTCACCACCACGGGCGACACCGAGGTGGCGGAGTGGAAGGACGGGACGGTGCGCCGCTTCACCGTTCGCCCCGAAGACGCCGGCTTGCCGCGCGCCGACATCGCCGCCCTGCGCGGCGGCGACGCCGAGGAGAACGCCGCCGCCCTTCGGGCGCTGCTTGGCGGCGCCAAGGGGGCCTATCGCGATATCGTCCTGCTCAACGCCGCCGCGGCGCTGGTGGTGGCGGACAGGGCGGCCGACCTGGCCGAGGGCGCGGCGCTGGCGGCGGCGGTCATCGACGACGGCCGGGCGGCGAAGGCGCTGGCGGCGCTGGTCGAGGCCACCAACACCCCGATCGAGGAAGACCCCGCGTGACCGATGTGCTGGCGCGGATCGCCGCCTACAAGCGCGAGGACGTCGCGGCGCGCAAGGCCGCCCTGTCCCAGGACGCCGTCGAGGCGCGGGCGCGACAGGCCTCGGCCCCCCGCGGCTTCCGCGCCGCGCTCGAGCGCCACGCCGAGTCGACCGGGCGCCCGGCCCTGATCGCCGAGATCAAGAAGGCCAGCCCGTCCAAGGGACTGATTCGTGAGGACTTCGATCCCCCGGCTCTGGCGAAGGCATACGAGCGCGGCGGGGCCTTGTGCCTGTCGGTGCTGACCGACGGCCCCAGCTTCCACGGCGACGACGCCTTCCTCCGACAGGCGCGCGACGCCACCACCTTGCCCTGTCTGCGCAAGGATTTCCTCGTCGATCCGTGGCAGGTGGCCGAGAGCCGGGCCTTGGGCGCCGACTGCATCCTGATCATCCTCGCCATGATCGACGACGCCCTCGCCGCGGATCTGCTCGCCGAGGCCCGGAGATTCGGCATGGACGCACTGATCGAGACCCATGACGAGGCGGAGATGGCGCGGGCCTGCAAGCTGGGCGGCGATCTGGTCGGGATCAACAACCGTTCGCTGCGGACCTTCGAAGTCGACCTGGCCGTGACCGAACGGCTGGCCATCCTCAGCCCCGTCCGCGCCCTGCTGGTCGCCGAGAGCGGCATCTTCACGTCGGACGACGTCGCGCGGGTGTCGGCGGCCCATGCGCAGGCGGTGCTGGTCGGCGAAAGCTTGATGCGACAGGCGGACGTCGAGGCGGCTACGCGGGCGCTGCTCCGCTAACCGGACCTTAACCGGAACAGCACAGGAACACCTTGTGGACGTTTGCGGTTTGTTCCGCTAGCGTTCCCGAAACGGGATTCGCCCAGAGGTCTCCATGCTCACGCGCAAACAGCACGAACTGCTGATGTTCATCCACGAACGGATCAAGGAGACCGGCGTGTCTCCGTCGTTCGACGAGATGAAGGAGGCGCTGGATCTGGCGTCCAAGTCGGGCATCCATCGCCTGATCACGGCGCTGGAGGAGCGCGGCTTCATCCGTCGCCTGGCGCACCGCGCCCGGGCGCTGGAAGTGGTCAAGCTGCCGGAACAGGCGACTATGGCCCAGCGCGGGAGGCAACCCTTCCGGCCTGACGTCATCGAGGGCGGGGGCCGGCCGATGGCCGCCGAACCGGCCAACGACACCCGCGAACTGTCGCTGATGGGCAAGATCGCCGCCGGCACGCCGATCGCCGCCATCGAGCACGAGACGGCCCGCTACCCGGTGCCCGAGGCCATGCTCGGCGTGGGCGAACACTATCTGCTGGAGATCGAGGGCGACTCCATGATCGAGGCCGGCATCCTCAACGGCGATCTGGTCATCATCAAATCGGTCGACACCGCCTCGTCGGGCGAGATCGTCGTGGCCTTGGTGGAGGGTGAGGAAGCGACTCTCAAGCGGTTGAGGAAGAAGGGCGGTTCGATCGCCCTGGAGCCCGCCAACCGAAACTACGAGACTCGTATCTTCGGCCCAGACCAGGTCGAGGTGCAGGGCAAGCTGGTCGGGCTCATCCGCCGCTATCACTGACGTCTGGATCGCCGATCCGGCTCCACGGCCGGTCGCCACGCACCCGGGCCGACCAGACGGCGCGCCAGCGATTCTGCGCCGTCGGGCCGTCCCGCCACAGCTCGACCGCCCCACCGCGCGCATAGTCGACGCCGTCGAGAACCAGTCGCCCGTCGCATGAGGCCGGAAGGTCGTGAACGGGCGCGCGCACGCTGACGACCGGCGCCACACGACACAAGGCCGCCATCTGGTCCGCCGACGGCCCGCGCTTGCCCCACCACAGCGCGATCGGGCCCGCATCGGCTGTCTCCGGCGCGCAGGACGCGCGTGTGCAGGTCCAACCCTCCTGCGGTCGCTCGACCGGCGTCACGCCCCGTCGCCGGGACCAGACATCGACCGCGAACTGGCGCACGCCGGGACGGGCGACGACCGCCTCCCCCGCCTCGACCCAGGCGGCGTTCGTGCCGCCATCACCGATCCAGAGGTCCGGCGTCGGCGCGCGTGGCCACAACATCACCGCAGCCGCGAACGGCAGACCGGTCCAGCGCAGCGGCCCGCGCCACAGGCAGCAGAACAGCACGCCGAGAAAGGCGACGGGCAGAACGAAGTCCGGCGCGCTGGCCACGGTCCGCACCGCGCCTGGCAAGCCCGCCGTCCAGGCGCCGACGGCCATCATCAGCTCGATCCCGCGCGCCGCCAGCCACAGGAAGGGCCCGCCCAGACCGAGCGGCTCCAGCAACGCCCCGAGCGCCAGCGCGGGCATGATGAGGAAGTCCGAAACAGGCGCCGTGGCGAGGTTGGCGGCGAGACCGTACATGGCCGTGCGGTTGAAATGCTGCATGGCGAAGGGCCCGGTGGCCGCCCCGGCGACCAGACTGGCGAGGACTGCCGCGCCGAGCCAGGCGCCGGTGCGCTGGACTAGCAGGATCGGCCATGGAGCCGAAATCTCGCGCGGCCGCCGCGGCCAGGCCTCAACCAGGGCGACCAGCGCCGCCGTAGCGGCGAACGACATCTGGAAGCCCGGCGTGACGATGGCCTCGGGCTGGAGCAGCAGGACCACGAAGGCCGCCACGGCCAAGGCGTGCATAGTGATCGCCTGCCGATCCAGCAGGATCGCGAGGAAGGCGATGGAGGCGGTGATCGCGGCCCGCTCGGCCGGCGCCGGGGCCCCCGAAATGACGAGATAGAGCCCTACCGCAAGCAGGCCCGCTCCCGCCGCCACCTTCTTGCCCGGCACGCGCAGCGCGAGCCATGGCCAGGCGGCGACAAGGAGACGCACCAGGAAGAAGGCGAAACCGCCGACGACCGCCATGTGCAGGCCCGAGATCGACAGGATGTGGGCGAGGCCGGAGTCCCGCATCACATCGACCTCGTCGGGATCGAGCCAGGCCTCGTGGCCAGTGGTCATGGCCGCGGCGACGCCGCCCGCCCGCTCGCCCTGCCGCGCCACGATGCGTCTGGCGAGGGCGTAGCGGACGCCGTTGACCCACATTGCCGCGCGCAGCCGCCAGGGCGGGATCGGTAGATAGGCGGGCCGCGTCTCCCCAAGCCCGAAGGCCACTCCGCCCATGCCCTGAAAGAAGGCGTTGCGGCCGAAGTCGTAGGCGCCGGGGCTGGCCGGGGCCGGAGGCGGATTGAGAATGGCGAACAGACGCACCGCCTCCCCCGGTTCCGGCGCGACACCCCGCACCGTGGCCCGCAGGCGCACCGGCGTGTCTTCGGCAGCCAGCCCGCGGATCCGAACCGGGGCGATGACGACGCGTGGTCCCGCGGCGCCGGGGCTGTCGACGTCGACGACCCATCCCTCCACCACGGTGGGTTCGGCCATCGCAGGAGCGATCGGCGCTGTGACCGCATCGGTGCGCAACCTGGCCACGGCGAGGCCGAGGGCGAAGCAGGCCAGCAGCATCAACGGCAGGGTCCAGCCCCGCCCCAGACTGAGCCGCCGTGCGCCCAGCCAGAGGGAGGCGGTCAACAGGGCGGCGACAAGCAGCGGCCAGGTCGGCGGCTCGACCTTGAGCGAGAAGTAGACGGCGCAGCCGCCGCCCAAGGCCACCGGCGCCCACAGCCGCCACCGCAGCGTCTGCCGGTCCAGCTGGGCCCGCAGAAAGCCGGAGAGACGCCCGCGCCCCCTGTGCAGCAGCGAGGCGGACGGTATAACGCCCGCCATGACCTCCCCATCCACATCCGCGCCCGAAGTCGTCACCCGCTTCGCCCCCTCGCCGACCGGCTACCTGCACATCGGCGGCGCCAGAACGGCGTTATTCAACTACCTCTACGCCAAGGGACGCAACGGGAAGTTCCTTGTTCGCGTCGAGGACACCGACCGGGAGCGATCCACCGAGGCTGCGGTCAAGGCCATCTTTGACGGCCTCAGCTGGCTCGGCCTGTTCGCGGACGAGGAACCGGTGTTCCAGTTTTCGAGGGCGGACCGACATCGGGAGGTGGCGAACATCCTGCTGGAGACAGGTCACGCCTATCGCGACTTCCTGACCGCCGAGGAGACGGGCGCCCTGCGCGACGCCGCCAAGGCCGAGGGCCGGACCTTCGAGTCGCCATGGCGCGACCGCAGTCCGACGGTCGACGACCTGGCGAAACCGCACACGGTGCGCTTCCGCCGTCCCGCCGACGCTCCCGTCGTCGTCGAGGACGCCGTGCAGGGCCCGGTGCGTTGGGACTCGGCGTCGCTGGACGATCTGGTCATCCTGCGGTCGGACGGGGCGCCGACCTACAACCTCGCGGTCGTGGTCGACGACCACGACATGGGCGTAACCCATGTGATCCGGGGCGACGATCACCTGAACAACGCCGCGCGCCAGAGCCTGATCTACGACGCCCTCGGCTGGACCCGGCCGACCTTCGCCCACATCCCGCTGATCCACGGCCCGGACGGCGCCAAGCTGTCCAAGCGGCATGGAGCCCAGGCGGTGCATGAATACGCCGAGATGGGCTACCTGCCCGAGGCGATGCGCAACTACCTGACCCGCCTCGGCTGGGCCCATGGCGACGACGAGCTGTTCTCTGACGCCCAGGCGGTCGAGTGGTTCGACCTCTCAGGCGTGGGCCGCGCGCCGGCGCGGCTGGATTTCGACAAGCTGGCCCACGTCAACGCCCACTGGATCCGCCTCGCTGACGACGACAGGCTGGCCAAGCTGACGCTCGATGTGCATCTGGCCCGCGGCCACGCCCTCGGCCCTGACGACGAGTCGCGGCTGACGCGAGCCATGCCGTTCGTGAAGGACCGGGCCAGGACCACGCTGGAGCTGGCCGACCAGACCGCCTTCGTACTGAAGGCCCGGCCGATCCTGATCGAGGGCAAGGCCCGCGAGACGCTGGCCGGAGACTCAGGCGAACGGATCGGGCGCCTGCGCGACCGGCTGGCTCTGTTCGAAAGCTGGGATGTGTTCGCGCTCGAAGCGGAACTCAAGGCCTTCGCCGAAGAGGAAGGGGTCGGTTTCGGTAAGATCGGCCCGGCGGCCCGCGCCGCCCTGACAGGCGGCTCGACCTCGCCCGATATCGCCCGGACGTTGTCGGCGCTCGGGCGGGAAGAAAGCCTCGGGCGTTTGAATGATGCGCTGCAACAGACTATCTGACTTCCACATCGAAACACGACCCGCCGCCTCCCTCGTGCGGGGCCGCCGTCTGACCAAGGGGCTCAAATGACTGAACTCGCCAAACCCGCCGGCTCGGCAACCCTCACCTACGGCGACAAGTCCGTGGAATTGCCGGTGCTGTCGGGTTCGACCGGCCCCGATGTGATCGATATCCGCAAGCTGTACGGCGCCACTGACGCCTTCACCTACGATCCCGGCTTCACCTCGACCGCGGCCTGCGAGAGCGCCCTGACCTTCATCGACGGCGACAAGGGCGTCCTGCTGCACCGGGGCTACCCCATCGACCAGCTGGCCTCGAAGTCCAATTTCGTCGAGGTCTGCCACCTGCTGCTGCACGGCGAGCTGCCGACCGCCTCCCAGTACGAGGCCTTCGAGCGCAACATCACCATGCACACCATGTTGCACTCGCAGTTCGACCGCTTCTTCGAGGGCTTCCGCCGCGACGCCCACCCGATGGCGATCATGGTCGGGACGGTGGGGGCGCTGTCGGCCTTCTACCATGACAGCCTGGACATTCATGATCCGGTGCAGCGGAACATTTCGGCGATCCGCCTGATCGCCAAGATGCCGACGATCGCGGCGCGGGCGTACAAATATCACATCGGCCAGCCGTTCATCTCGCCGAGGAACGATCTGAGCTACGCCGAGAATTTCCTGCGCATGTGTTTCGCGGTTCCGGCGGAGGAGTATGTCGTCAATCCGGTTCTGGCCCGGGCGATGGACCGCATCTTCATCCTGCACGCCGACCACGAGCAGAACGCCTCGACCTCAACCGTCCGTCTGGCCGGATCTTCGGGCGCCAACCCGTTCGCCTGTATCGCCGCCGGCATCGCCTGCCTGTGGGGCCCGTCGCACGGGGGCGCCAATGAAGAGGCGCTGAACATGCTCAAGGAGATCGGCACGCCGGACCGCATCCCCGAATTCATCGAGGGCGTGAAGGCCAAGAAATACAAGCTGATGGGCTTCGGACACCGGGTCTACAAGAACTACGACCCGCGCGCGAAGGTGATGAAGGAAAGCGCCGACGAGGTGCTGGCGGCCGTCGGCGACCCCAACGATCCGCTGTTCCAGGTCGCCAAGGAACTGGAGCGGATCGCCCTGAACGACGAGTATTTCATCGAGCGCAAACTTTTCCCGAACGTCGACTTCTATTCGGGCATCACCCTGTCGGCGATGGGCTTCCCGACCTCGATGTTCACCGTGCTGTTCTCGCTGGCCCGCACCGTCGGCTGGATCGCCCAGTGGCAGGAGATGATCGGCGACCCGACCCAGAAGATCGGCCGCCCGCGCCAGCTCTACACCGGCCCGACCGAGCGCGATTTCGTTCCGATCCAGAACCGGGGCTGAGGCTTCGGCGGAAGCGAGGTTCGCGGAAAGACAGGCGCCGGGGCGAGAGCTCCGGCGCCTTTTCTTATGCCGGCTTCTCAGTGAGCGGGGGCCGCCGGCAAGGGGCCGGGATCGTTGAGCGGCGAGTCCGGCCGCGCCCGCCGCCACATCTGCCAGGCCATGACACGGCGCAGCGCCTGACGCTCCGCCCCATCGGCATAGAGGTCGAAATGCCCCTTGCCCGCCAGGTAGGTGAAGTCGGCCCGACCTCCGACCGCCTCCACAGCGGTTTGCAGATGACGCACAGACCGATCCAGGCCGAACTGATCCGCCGCGCCGACCCAGACATGCAGCTTGTCGTCGAGATCGCGCCCTTGGGCCGGCCACTGGCGACGGACCAATTGCGATACGTCCCAATTCTCGCGCCAGTGCCGGGCCACCGCAGGATCAACCTCGCCGGTCAGGCGGTCGTAAAGAGGCATCGGCAAGCCATTGTCCCCGCGCGGCGAGAACACGGCCTCGAAGGACGAAGCCTGGCCGCCGTAGTCCCCCAGAACCGCCTCCATCCGCCCCATTTCAGATATGACCCGGGCGTCGGGCTGCGTGATATCGACGCCTTCGAAATCGGTGAAGTCCGTGATGTCGGGCGCGCTGATCCAGGCGCCGCCGAAGGTCGCGGGATAGTTGACCTGCAGCCAGAGCATCGCCCAGCCGCCGGATGAATGACCCATGAGGAAGCGGCTCGCCGGGCCTCCATCGACCCGATAGCGGCTTTCCAGATCGGGGATCAACTCGCGGGTCAGCGCCGTCTCCCACGGCCCGTTGTTGACGCTGTCGGCGAACTCATGGGTTCCGAAAGGGCCGCTCTGATCCAGCAGAACCCAGATCATCGGCGGCAGACGCCCCGCATGGGTTGCGGTCAGGATGCCGACCGCCGAGTCGCTCAACGACGTCATTCCTGCCGTGAACCCGTGGGTGAAGTAGACGACCGGATACCGCTCGTCCCCGCCGTCATAGGCTTCGGGAGTGACGACCAGCCCCCGCATCGTCACAGGCCGCCCCTGGAAGGCGCTCAGAGCAGGGCTGATGAACTCGAATGGCTTGATCCGGGCGTCGACGATCGCGCGATCCTCAGCGCTCATGATGGGCCCGCGCGCCGACTCCCACAGACCGTATTCCGGCACGGTTTCAGACAGGCGCAGGATCGGCGTGTCACCGGTCCCGGGCAGGCTGATCCGGGTCACAGGCGAAATCAGGTCGCCTCCGTCCGGACCGCCCCGGTAGGCGTAGTTGTGATCGCGATCGAGCACGGCCTGCACCCAGTAGTCGCCGGGGGCGAGATCGGCCATCGAGCCCGGATAGGCCAGGTCGTCTCCGTCCACGCCGGTCCGCGCGCCCGCGGACAGGCCAGGGATTTCGCGCGCGGCCACGAAGTTGTCCTTCTTGAAGAACGGGTCAGCGGAAACCGCCTGCGGCGCTTCGGCGCCCGGCGCACCCGCCCGCTCGGCGAAAAGCAGCAGACGACCGGGGCCTGTCGCATCCAAGGCCTCGATCTCCACCCTGGATCGGGCCTCTTGCGCCCAGGCCGGCGAAGTGAGCGCGAGGCCCAGGGCGACGCTGGTGAGAAGGCGGCGAACCATGGTGAAGCTCCGTTCGGACGGCAAGCTAGGGGGTCGCCCGACAGTTCCTCAAGTGAAGGATCGGTAAGCTCGCTGACGTCAGCGGCCTATGCAGCCGCCTTCGCCGCGATCACCCTGAGCACCGCATCCGCCGCAATCTCGGACGGGTCCCTGCCCTCACGACCCATCAGGTCCAACGCCGCCGTCTGGCGGGCGGCCTGATCGAGGCGCGCCCCGGGGTCCGCGAGCAGGCGCCCGACTTCGGCCGCCAGCTTCTCCGGCGTGGCGTCGTTCTGGATCAGCTCGCGGGCGATCTCCTCGTCCGCCGCGTGGTTGAACAGGGTCGCGTATTTGCCGGTGAAGAACGGCTTCATGATCGCATAGCTGAGCGGCTGGAAGCGGTAGGAAATGACCATGGGCGCGCCGGCCAGCGCCAGTTCGGTGGAGACCGTGCCGCTGGTGGCCAGGGCCACGGTGGCGGCCTTCATGGCCGAGTATTTCTCGGCCTCGGGGACCAGATGGGCGCGGAACGGCCACGACGCGACCTCGGCTGTGACACGGTCGGCCACGGCCCCGGCCGCCACCACGGCGACCTCGAGCGCGGGGTCGGCCTTCTTGAGGCGCGCCACGGCGGCCTCGTAGACCGGGGTCATCAGGCGGATCTCGGACGGGCGACTGCCCGGCAGGACCAGCAGCAGGGGCGCGGCGGCGGCGATGCCGCGCGAAGACCGGAAGGCGGCGGGGTCGGCCCCGCTCATGTCGACGTGCAGCGCCTGCGAGCCCACGACCGTCGTCGGCAGCCCCTCGCGCTCGAACCACGGCGCGTCGAAGGCGTAGAGGGCGAGGAGGTGGTCGACCGAGGCCGCCAGCGTCTTCGCCCGGCCCGGGCGCGAGGCCCAGACCTGCGGACCGACGTATTTGATCAGAGGGACGTCAGGCAGAACGGCGCGGATCGCCTTCGCCACCCGGATGGTGAAGCCCCAGCTGTCGATCAGGACCACGGCGTCGGGGCGTTCGGCGACCGCAAGAGCCGCGGTGTCGGCGACCCGCCGTTTCACAACCCCATAGGCCTTCAGGCCCTCCAGCCAGCCCAGGACAGACAGGTCGGTGATGTCGAACGGGCTGGCGACGCCGGCCTCGGCCATCTTCGCCCCGCCGACGCCGACGAAGACCACATCTTGGCCCAGACGCGCCTTGAGCGCATCCGCCAGACCGGCCCCGAGCGCGTCGCCCGAGGCTTCGGCCGCGACCAGCATGACCTTGAGGGGCCGGCTCACCGGGTTTCGCCCCAGACGAACAGCCCCAATCGGTCGGCGGCTTCCACGATGGCTGCATGGTCGATCAGGATCAGCTTGCCGGCGACGCCGCCGACGCCCGCCAGGCCGGCGGCGGCGGCCAATTCGATCGTCCGGGCCCCCATCACCGGCATGTCGACGCGAAGGTCCTGGATCGGCTTCGGAGCCTTACCCAAGGCCCCCTTGCGGTCGACCGGCGATCCGCGCAGGTCTGAAGGAAGGGCCGCGACCCGGGCCAGCATGGCGTCGGTGCCCTCCTGGGCCTCAACCGCCAAGACCAAGCCGTCGCACACGACCGCCCCCTGACCGATGTCGAGTTCTCCGGCCTTTTCCGCGACGTGTAGCGCTTTCCTCAGATCTTGAATCTGTTCAGGCGTGGGTATGATCGCCCCCAGCGCGCCGGACGGCAGCGTCTCCCCACCGAGGATGTCGTCAGCTCCCTCGATGGCGTAGCCCTCGCCCTCGAACACCGACAGAATCTTGCGCAGCAAGGCGTCGTCGCCCTTGGCCGCCTCGGCGATGATGCCGGGCAGCAGGGTCATGCCCTTGAAGTCGGGCTTCAGCGCCTTGAAGTCGGGGCGGCTGACCGTGCCGGCGAAACAGACCGCCTCGCAACCGGCCTTCTTCAGCGCCGAAAGCACCCGGCCGATCTCGGCCATGCCCGCGTCGACGCCCGGATAGCGCGCCAGATGGGGATCGGCGAACCCCGCCAGCCGCACCACGAACACCGGGCGGCCCTCGGCCTCGCAGCGGGCGGCGACCGAGAGCGGCAGAGCCCCGCCCCCGGCGATCAGGCCCAGCTTGCCCGTCATCGTTCCGGCAGGGCGACGGGGCGCCGGGTGTCTTCACGGATGAAGGCGATGATCTCCTGGATTTCGGGCAAGTCCGCATAGGTCGCGGCCGCGGCGTCCAGCCGGGCGGAGAACACGCCCTCACCTTCGAAGATATCGCGATAGGCGGCCAGCAGGCGGCGGATCTCGTCCTTGCCATAGCCCTTGCGCTTCAGGCCGATCAGGTTGAGCCCGTGCAGGCGCACATGGTTGCCCCAGGCCGAACCATAGGGGATCACATCGCGGGTCACGGCCGACAGGCCGCCGACGATGGCCCCCTGCCCGATCCGTCCGAACTGGTGTACCGCCGCCAGCCCGCCGAGGAAGACGCGATTTCCAACCCGGGCGTGGCCGCCCAGGGTGGCGTTATTGGCGAAGGTGACGTTGTCGCCCACGATGCAGTCGTGGCCGACGTGGGCGCCGGTCATAAACAGGCCGCTCGAGCCGATCGTGGTCAACTTCCGGTCGCCCGGCGTGCCGCGATTGAAGGTGCAGTGCTCGCGAATGGTGTTGTTTTCACCGATCTCCAGCGCCACCGGCTCGCCCTTGTAGCCGCCGTGCTGCGGGTCGCCGCCGAGGAGGCAGAACGGGTGGATGGTCGTTCCGGCCCCGACCGTGGTGTCCTGCTGGATCACGACATGGGCGGCGACCCGGACGCCATCGCCCAGCGCCACATTGGGTCCGACGATCGTCCAGGGCCCGATCTCGACGCCCTCACCCAGCCGCGCGGCAGGGTCGATCTGGGCTGTCGGATGGATCGCCATCAGGCGGCCGGCTGGTCGACGGTGACCACCATCGCGGCGAAGTCCGCCTCGGCGGCCAGCTTGCCGTCGATGAAAGTCTCGCCGCGGAATTTGAAGATGTCGCCGCGCTGCTTCGTGACCACCACCTTCATATGCAGCTGGTCGCCCGGGCGGGCCGGTTTGCGGAAGCGGACGCCATCAATCGACATGAACATGATGATTTTGCCCTCGACCGAAACGTCGAGGGTCTTGGACATCATCAGCGCCCCCGTCTGGGCCATGGCCTCAACGATCATCACACCCGGCATCACCGGATCGATCGGGAAATGGCCCGGGAAGAAGGGCTCGTTATGGCTGACGTTCTTGATGCCGGTGATCGAGGTCCCCGGCACGAAGTCCATGGCCTTGTCGACGAGAAGGAAGGGATAGCGGTGCGGCAGGCGCCGCATCACCTCCGCGTAGTCGATGGTCCCCCCGGCTGCCGTTGCGTCACTCATTCCCGGTCTTCCCTGCACGTGCCTTTCCGGACGCCTGTTTGGCGAGCCAGATCGCTTCACGCAAGAACTGTCGCAGGGGTTTCGCCGGATAGCCGGACCAGGTCTCGCCGGCCGGGACGTTCTGGAGCACGCCGGCCCCGGCGGCGACCCGGGCGCCCTCGCCGATGCTGAGATGATCGCCCACGCCCGCCTTGCCGCCGAACATGACGCCGTCGCCGACCGTCACCGACCCCGACAGCCCTGTCTGGGCGGCCATCAGGCAGTTGCGGCCGATCACGCAATTGTGGCCGATCATGCAGAGGTTATCGATCTTGGTGTTCTCGCCGATCACCGTGTCGTCGTAGGCCCCGCGGTCGATGGTGGTGTTCGCGCCGACGCTGACGCCGTCCTGCAGGATCACCCGGCCCAGCTGGGGGATGTCGATGGGTCCCGTGCGCGACCCAGCCGCGCCGAACCCGGGTTCGCCGATCCGGGCGCCGGACAGGACGCGGACCCGATCGCCGATCAGGGCGAAGCCGAGGCTGACGTTGGCGCCGATCACGCAGTCGCGGCCGATCTGGACGCCCGGGCCGACCACGGTGTTGGCGCCGACGCGGCTGCCGCGGCCGATGCGGGCCCCGGCGCCGAGAACCACGCCGGGCTCGAGCACGACCGAGTCGTCTTCAACCACCTCGGGCGCCGCCACGGCGCGGTCGAGGGGGATGGGTCGGTGAAACAGGAGCGACGCCCGGGCCCAGGACGCCTGGGCCTCGCCAGAGACGATCACCGCCGCCCCGGCAGGCACCGCCTCGACTGCCGACGGCGGGACGATGATGCAACCGGCGCCGGAGTCGGTCAGCATCGGCAGGAAGCGGCGATCGCCGAGAAAGGCCACGTCGCCGGCTCCGGCGGTCGCCAATGGCGCAACGGCGGAGACCAACCGGTCTCCGCCGCGCGCGACGTCTGCGCCGATACGGCTCGCGAGTTCGCCGACCGTCAGAGTCGGCAGCGCCTCGAAGAACCGCGCATCGGGGCCTCGGCCCATATTACTGAGCCGGTTGAGCCGGAACCGCCATACGCGAGAAGGCCGGCAGGGTCGGCAGGGCCGCGTTCAGGCGCTGGATGGCCGTCTCGGTCAGATCCATCTGCGGGTTGGCCCGCATCACGGCGTCGGCGCTCAGCAGGATGCCGCAGCCACGCTCGGTGTAGAGCGCCTGCAGGATCGGATCGGTCGCCTGACCGATCTGCTGCTGCTGATAGGCGAGAGTGTAGCGCAGTTCACCGGTGCGGGTCTGACGCAGGGTTTCGAACTCGCGGTAGCGGGTTTCGAGGGCCTGGGCGCGCTGCTGGAGTTGGTCCTGCGGGATGGTCGCCTGACCCTGCTGCAGGGCTTGGCCTTCCGTCTGGATGAACTGCTCATAGGGAGACAGTTCGGCCTGCACTTCCTGTTGCAGGCGCTGCAGGCCGGTGACCAGCGACTGGCCGGCGGTCGACTGGGCCATCAGGCGGTCGTGGTGATAGATGCAGACGCCAGGGATGGCCGGGCCGAAATTCTGGTCCTGGGCGGCCGCAGCCGAGCCGGCCAGCATGGCGAGGGAGAAGGCGCCTAAAGCGAGGATTTTCATCGTTGTGCCTTTGAGCGGGCCAGGGGCCCGTCGGTTAGAACTGGGTTGAAGTCGAGAAGCGGAAGGTCTCGGTCTTGTCGTAGTCTTCACTGCCGAGAATGTGGCTGAGGTCGAAGCGGATCGGGCCCATGGGCGAGCGCCAGTGGATGCTGACGCCGGCGGACGCCCGCAGGGCCAGGTCATCGACGATACGGGTGCTGGGGTTGCCGTTGGCGTCCAGGGTGTAGCGGTCGTCGAGCGCCCCGACGGTGCCGACATCGGTGAACAGCGAGGTCCGGATGCCATACTCTTCCGGCAGGCCGTTCGGGACTGTCAGCTCCATCGTACCGATGACGTAGAAATTGCCGCCCAAGGCGTCCGTGGTGTTCAGGTCGCGCGGCCCGATGCCGGCCGTCTCGAAGCCGCGGAAGCTGTTGCCGCCCTTGAAGAAGCGGTCATTGATCCGGATCGGATCGCCGCCCCAGCCCGACACATAGCCGGTCGAGGCGGAGGTGCTGACCACCCAGCTCGGCGTGATGCCCCAGTAGGCCGAGACCTCAGCCTCCGTCTTCACATAGTTCACATCGCCGCCGATGCCGGCGAAGTCCTGGATCAGTCGGCCTGTCCAGCCGCGGGTCGGTCGGATCGGGTCGTTGCGGCGGTCGACGAACAGGGTGTAGCCCGCCGACGAGTTCAGGAATGATCCGACCTGGTCGCACAAGGCGGTCGAGCCGCCCCCGGCCCCGCTGCAGAAATTGGTCGGGACGATGATTTCGTCCGCCTTGAGGAAGTAGCGCGTGCTGAACAGGGTGTAGGCGTTCAGCGGATAGGACAGGCGCACGCCGCCGCCCGTCGAGCGGTAGTCGTACGAGGAATATTCGCTCAGATCGTAGCGCGAGTGGAAGGCGTCGAAGCCGGCCCGGAGGTCGCGGCCGAGGAATTTCGGCTCCGTGAAGCGGAAATCGATCTGCTGGCGCAGCGACCCCCACTCGACCCGGGCGACGACATTCTGGCCGCGGCCGCGGAAGTTGCGCTCGGTGATGCCCAGGTTGACTACGAAAGAGTCGACCGAGCTGAAGCCGGCGCCGACGGACAGTTCGCCGGTCGGCTGTTCCTGCACGGTGACGTTGACGATCGAGCGGTCGGGCGCCGAGCCGCGCGCTTCCTCGACGGTCACGTCCTTGA
The DNA here is from genome assembly GCF_036676055.1 of Brevundimonas sp. Taxonomy (GTDB): domain Bacteria; phylum Pseudomonadota; class Alphaproteobacteria; order Caulobacterales; family Caulobacteraceae; genus Brevundimonas. Next base: position 43,638 of record NZ_JAKFDS010000025.1, read on the forward strand.
AGAAGCCGAGACCGCGGAGGTTATTGCGCGACCGCTCCAGCAGGGTGCGGTTGAAGGCGTCGCCCTCGGTCAGCATCATCTCACGGCGGATGACGTTGTCGAGCGTGCGGGTGTTGCCGATGATGTTGATGCGGTCCACGTAGACCCGCTGGCCCTCGCGAACATTGAAGGTGACGTCGACGGTGTCGGTCTCGGGGTTCGCCCGATACGACGGCTCGATCTCGACGAAGGCGTAGCCGGCCGAGCCCGCCGCGAAGGTCAGGGCGTCCACCGCAGACTCGATCTTGTCGCTCTCGTAGAGCTGGCCCGTGCGGATGGGCAGCAGCAGCTTGAGGAAGTCCGGGTTCAGCCGGTCGTTCTCGGTGACCACCTCGACCGTGCCGAAATTGTAGCGGTCGCCCTCGTCGACGGTGATGGTGATGCCGAAGGCGCTGTCGTCAGGGGCCAGTTCGGCGATCGCCGACAGGACGCGGAAGTCGTAGTAGCCGCGGTTGGTGTAGAATTTCCGCAGCTGTTCCCGGTCGTAGTCGAGACGGTTGGGGTCGTAGTTGTCGTTGGAGCTGAAGAACTGCCACCACTGCGACCGCTTGGTGACCATCACCTCCTGCAGGTCGCCGTCCGAGAAGGCCGTGTTGCCGAGGAAGGTGATGGCGCGCACGCCGGTTTCCGGGCCCTCGTCGATCTCGAAGACGACGTCGACGCGGTTCTGGTCCAACTGGACCAGCTTGGGCGTGACGGTGGCCGAGATACGGCCGGACAGGCGGTACAGCTCGACGATCTTGCCGACGTCCTCCTGCACCCGGGCGCGGGTGTAGATGCCGCGCGGACGCAGGGTCACTTCCTCGCGCAGCTTGGTCTCGGCGATGGCGCCGTTCCCCTCGAACACGACCTGGTTGATGATCGGGTTCTCGACGATCTCGACGACCAGGTCCCCGTTCGGCTGAACGCCAAGCTGGACGTCAGCGAACAGCTGGGTGCGGGTCAGGGTGCGAACCGCCACGTCCAGAACCGCGTCATCGACCGGGTCGCCCGGCTGGATCGGCAGATAGGACAGGATGGTGGTCTGGTCGATGCGCTGGTTGCCGCGCACCAGGATGCGGTTGACCACCAACCGCTCCTGCGCCGCCGGCTGCTGCGCCGCGGGCGCATCCTGGATCACCACGGTCGGTTCCGGCGTCTGGGCCAGGGCCGGGCCACACAGGCCGGCCGCGACGGCGAGGGCCAGCAAGCTCGGGCTCAGGCCGCGGGCGAAACGAAGGGCGGACGCGTCTTGTCGGATCATGCGGGAAACCATCGGGGGCTGGCGTCGGCTCGTCATGCGAGCCCGCCGAGGAAGGTGAACAGGCCGTTTTTCTGCAGGTCGTTCCAGGTGGCGAACAACATCAATCCCGCCAGCAAAGCAAGACCGACGCGGTATCCGACTTCCTGAACGCGCGCGGGGACTGGCCTGCGCGCAACAACTTCATAGCCGTAGAACAGAAGGTGCCCCCCGTCGAGAACCGGAATCGGCAGCAGATTCACGATGCCGATGCCGATCGACACCAGCGCGGCGAAGCTGAGGAAGGTCAGGGCGAGGTTGCGGGCCATCACAGCGGGGGCCGGATCGGCCTCGACCGCCAGACGGGTCACCCCGCCGGCCGCCTTGGCGATCCCGATCGGGCCGTTGAGCAAATCGCCCGATTCCTTGCCGATGAAGATCCGGCCGATATAGGTCGCCGTGGTGCCAACCGTCTCGCCAATGGTCTCGGCCCCACGGCCGGCCGCCTCGATCGGATTGAGGCGGCGGAAGCGGTAGTCGCTGCTGACGAGTGGACCCAGGCCCAGGCCAATACGGGCAATGCGCACCCGACCGGCGATCTCATCATTCTCGAGGCGGCGCTCGGGCGTCGCCGTCAGTGTCACCGGGCCGCCTGCCCGTTCGACGGTGAAGGTGAGAGGATCGCCTGCGCTCATCACCACCAGGCGGGTGACGTCCGCGTCCTCGATCACCGGGCGGCCGTTGACCGCAACGATCAGATCGCGCGGCTGGAAGCCCGCGGCGGCCGCCGGCGTGCCCTCGACCACGTTGAGGACCCGTGGCGCGACGATGCGCTCACCGACGACGCTGAACAGGACGGTGAACAGCGCCATGGCCAGCACGAAATTCGCCGCCGGGCCCGCCGCCACGATCAGCGCACGCTGCCAGATGGGCTTGAAGTGAAAATAGTCGCGCTCGGCGCCCGGACCGCTCTCGGCGATGACGCGCTGGCGCAGTTCGGCCAGACCCGCCTCGTCCGGCACGCTGGAAGCGTCCAGGTCGCCCGAGAATTTGACGTAACCGCCAAGCGGGAGCCAGGCGAGCCGCCACTCGGTCCCGCGGCGGTCGACGCGGCTGATGATGGTCTTGCCGAATCCGATGGAGAACCGGTCGATCTTCACGCCAAATGCGCGCGCGACAAGGAAGTGACCCAGTTCGTGGATGGTGACGATGAACGTCAGCACCAGCAGGAACGGCACGATGTAGAGCAGCGCCTGGCCCAGGAAGCCCGTCATGCCGATATGAAACCCTCCGCCGTTCAGGCCGCCGCGGCCAGACCCCGAACGATCGACTCCGCCACCCGCCGCGCCTGCTCGTCTACGGCCAGGGCCGCATCGCAGGCGTTGCGGGAACCGGAATCCACCCCCGAGGCCGTCACGCGCGACAAGGTGTCGGCGACGACTGCGGCAATATTGAGAAAGGCCAGGCGACGGTCAAGAAATGCGAGGGCCGCGACCTCGTTGGCTGCGTTGAACACGATCGGCGCCGCACCGCCCGCGCGCAGCGCCTCGCGGGCCAGCTTGAGCGCGGGAAATCGCGTCTCGTCCGGGGCCTCAAACGTCAGCCGCCCAAGCGCGGCCAGATCCAGCTTCGGCGCCGACCAGGCGATCCGGTCCGGCCAGGCCAGGGCGCAGGCGATCGGCGTCTTCATATCCGGCGGCCCCATCTGGGCCAGCGTCGAGCCGTCGATGTATTCGACCATGCTGTGAATGATCGATTCCGGATGCACCACGACATCGATGCGATCCGCGGGCATGGCGAACAGATAGGCGGCCTCGATCGCTTCCAGACCCTTGTTGGCCATGGTGGCGCTGTCGACCGAGATCTTGGCGCCCATGCTCCAGTTGGGATGGGCCACGGCCTGTTCCGGCGTGATTCCGACCAGCGCCTCGCGCGGCGTGGTGCGGAACGGGCCCCCGGACGCGGTCAGGACCAATTTTTCGACCTGATGCGGCGCATCGTGCGGGAACACCTGAAAGATCGCCGAATGCTCGGAATCGACCGGAATCAGGCGCCCGCCCGCGCGCCGAACCCGCTCGATCAGGGCCGGGCCGCAGCACACGAGGCTTTCCTTGTTGGCCAGCGCCAGGGTGGCCCCTGTATCCGCCGCCGCCCACGCCGAACGCAGTCCCGCGGCGCCGACGATAGCAGCCATGACCCAGTCGGCGGGGCGGGCGGCGGCCTCGATGACCGCCCCCTCCCCGGCCGCGGCCTCGACCCCGGTTCCCGCCAGCGCCTGCCGCAGTTCGTCGAGGCGGGCCGGATCGGCCGTGACCGCCAGCTTCGGCTTCCAACGCCGGGCCTGCTCGGCCAGCCGGGTGATATTGGCCCCGCCTGTCAGGGCCTCAACCTCGAAGACGCCGGTCCCGCCCGCCTCGGCCTGCTCCATCAGCTCCAGCGTCGAGGTTCCGACCGAACCGGTCGAGCCGAGGACCGTCACACGGCGCCGAATCACGCGCCTGCCCCGAAGGTCACGAACAGCAGCCGCCCGCAGGCCACGACGACGACCGCGAACATCAGCCCGTCGACCCGGTCCAGGAGTCCGCCGTGACCGGGTATCAACTTGCCCGCGTCCTTGACCCCGTAACGACGCTTGAGCGCCGATTCCCACAGGTCGCCCGCCATGGTGGCGAGGGCCGCGGCGAGGCCGAGGACGGCGCCCCACGCAGGGCCGATGCCGAGATCCAGCCACGTCGCCAGCAGGGCGCCGGCGCCGGTGCCGGCCGCCAGGCCGCCGATGAAGCCGGACCAGGTCTTGTTCGGTGAGAAGCGCGGCCACAGCTTGCGACCGCCGATCAGGCTGCCGACCAGATAGGCCATGATGTCGGAGGCCCAGGCGATGACGAAGGCGGACACCGTCCAGGCGAGGCCGCTGGCCGAGGAACCGTCCCGGAGCCAGATCAGCAGCACGGCCGGCCAGCCGAGATAGAGCACGCCATAGGCCGCATCCAGCGCCTCCTGGCCCCGGCTGCGGGCGAACAGGCCCGCAGCGGCGGCGCAGAAAACCAGCATGACCAGCGAGAGCGACAGCTGTTCGACGTGGGCCGAGATCACCGCCGCGAACAGGCCGAAGGCGACCGCGCCGGCCATCAGCCGCCACGCCGTCGCCGCGCTCATCATCGCCCACTCAACCGCCAGCAAGGCGCACGCCAGCAGCATCAGGGTGAGGAACCAGAGTCCGCCCGCCCAGATGCCGAGTACCGCCGCCGGCGCCAGCACGATGGCCGACGCAGCTCGCAGGCCAATATCGCCGGCTCGAACCGCCATCAGCCGGCCGCTAGCGCAGCTGTGGACGACAGGCCGCCGAAGCGCCGGTCGCGGTTGCGGTACTGTTCGACGACGTCGGCCAGCGCCTCCGCTCCGTAGTCCGGCCACAGCACCTGCTGAAACACCAGTTCAGCGTAGGCGGCCTCCCACAGCAGGAAGTTCGACAGCCGCTGCTCGCCGGAGGTGCGCACGATGACGTCCACAGGCGGGCCGCCGGCGGTGGACAGGCCCATGCCGAGCGTCTCCTCGTCGAGGGGGCCGACCGCCTCCCCGGCCAGCACCCGTTCGACGTGACGTTGGGCGGCGTCGACGATGTCGGCCCTGCCGCCGTAGTTGAACGCCACTTGCAGGAGGAATTTGTCGTTGTGGGCGGTGCTCGCCTCGGTCTGCTCGACGATCCGGGCGATGTCGGCCGGCAATCCCGCCCGGCGGCCGAGGATTCTGACCCGGACGCCCTCTCGCGCCAGCCGCTTCAGATCGCTGGCGACGTAGGAGCGAACCAGTCCCATCAGGTCGGACACTTCTTCGGCCGGGCGCCGCCAGTTCTCGGTCGAGAAGCCGAACACCGTCAGGCAGCGGATGCCGAGGGCCGGCGCCGCCTGCACCGTGCGCTTCAGCGCCTGCACGCCCTCGCGATGGCCCATGGCCCGCGGCAAGCCGCGCGCCTGCGCCCAGCGGCCATTGCCGTCCATGATCAGGGCGACGTGGCGCGGCCCGTCCGACGCGGGCTGGGGATCAAGGGGTTCGACGGGCATGACCGGCGCGTATCCTACGGCAAAACGCGCCGTCAAACCTGCATGATCTCAACTTCCTTGGCCTTCAAGGTCTCGTCGATCCGTTTGATGGCCGCATCAGTGTCCTTCTGGACCTCGGCTTCCATCTTCTTCTGCTCGTCCTGGCTTATCTCGGAGGCCTTTTCGGCCTTCTTCAGATCGTCATTGGCGTCGCGGCGGACGTTGCGGACGGCGATCTTCTGCTGCTCGGCGTATTTGCCGGCCAGCTTGGCCAGGTCCTTGCGACGCTCCTCCGTCAGGGGCGGGACCGGAATGCGCAGGGTCTGGCCATCGACGATCGGGTTCAGACCCAGGCCGGCGGCGCGGATGGCCTTCTCGACGGGCGTCACCATGCTCTTGTCCCAGACGCTGACCGAAATCATGCGGGGCTCGGGCACGCTGATGGCGGCGACGGCATGCAGGGGCGACATCGAGCCATAAGCCTCGACCTGGACCGGCTCCAGCAGGCCGGCGTTGGCGCGGCCGGTCCGCAGGCCCGCGAACTCCTCGCGCAAGGCGCCGACCGCCTTGTCCATACGGTCGCGATAGGTCTTGAGATCAGGCTTGGCCATTGTCTTTTCTCTCGTTCTCGAAGGACTTGTCAGGCTGATTTAGCTTTGGACGTGATGACCGTGAAGGTGCCTTCGCCGGTCAGGGTCTTGCGCAGCGAGCCGTCCTCGCGGATCGAGAACACCACGATCGGAATGCCCGAGTCCCGCATCAGGGCGATCGCCGAGGCGTCCATGACCTTGAGGTCCTTCGCCAGAACGTCGTGATAGGTCAGGGTGTCGTAGCGGGTCGCCGAGGCGTCCTTCTTGGGGTCGGCGGTGTAGACGCCGTCCACGCTGGTGCCTTTCAGCAGGGCGTCGCAGCCCATTTCGGCGGCGCGCAGGGCGGCCCCCGAGTCGGTCGTGAAGAAGGGCGCGCCGACCCCGGCGGCGAAGATCACCACCCTGCCCTTCTCGAGATGGCGCAGGGCCCGGCGGCGGACATAGGGCTCGGCCACCGCGTTCATGGTCAGGGCGCTCTGCACCCGGGTCTGGACCCCGATCTTCTCCAGCGCCGCCTGCATGGCCAGGGCGTTCATCACCGTGGCCAGCATGCCCATGTAGTCGGCGGTGGCCCGGTCCATATCGCCGGCGGCCTTGCTCAGCCCCCGGAAGATGTTGCCGCCGCCGATGACGAGGCAGATCTCCACGCCCTCGCGGGCCACCTGGGCCACCGCCTCGGCCACGGTGGCGACCGTCTTCATGTCGATGCCGTAGGCCTGATCGCCCATCAGCACCTCGCCCGACACCTTCAGCAGGACGCGCTTGTAGCGAAACTCGGGCGGGGCGTCGGGCATGGGAGGTCCTTGGGGCGTCAGGCGCGGATTCGGCTCCTTATAGAAAGGCCGACCGTGGGTTCAAAGCCTCAGGATGATTGTCTCGACGATCGGACGCCGATCCCAGATCTGCTGGCTGGCCTTCTTCAGGGCCCGCGAGACGGCCTGTTCGATGACCAGTTCGTCATCCAGCGCCTCGCCCTTCAGCTTCATCACCGCCGCCTCGGCCCGCTCGGCCAGGTCGTCGAGAGCATCCCCCAGCGGCGATTCCGCGTCCCCCGGCAGGCCGATGGCGCGCACGTCGATGTCGCTGACGATCTTGCCGCGCTTGTCCATGGCGAAGCTGACGATCAGCACGCCGTTGGTCGAGGCGTGGCGACGCTCGTGCAGGGCCTCGCCCTGTTCAGTGACCAGACGCCCGCCATCGACATAGAGACGGCCGTTCGGCACCTCGTCGATGATGGCCGCGGGTCCGGGCGCCAGACGCACCATGTCGCCGTTGCGGGGGGTCACCGTCTCGGGCACGCCGATATCCTTGGCCAGGTTGGCGTGTTCGGCCAGGTGGCGGCGCATGCCGTGGGTCGGCACGGCGATCTTCGGGCGGGCCCAGGCGTACATCTGACGCAGCTCCTCGCGGCACGGGTGGCCGGAGACGTGGATGCCGGGGTGGTCCTTCTCGGTGTAAATCCGCACCCCGCGGTCGGTCAGCTTGTCCTGCAGACGGCCGATCGACAACTCGTTGCCCGGGATGACCCGCGACGAGAAGATGCAGTGATCGCCCTTGCTCAGCTTGATGTACGGGTGGGTACCCTCGGCCACCCGGGACAGGGCCGCGCGGGCCTCGCCCTGACTGCCGGTGCACAGATACAGGATCTCGTCGGCCGGCCAGACCCGGGCCTCCTGTTCGGACAGGAAGGGCTTGATGTCCTGCATCATGCCGACGTGCTTGGCGGCCGAAGTGATGCGATGCATCGACCGGCCCGCCAGCGACACGCGCCGTCCGGCGGCCTCGGCCGCGCGGATGACGCTGTCCATGCGCGCCACGTTCGAGGCGAAGCAGCCGACGGCGACGCGGCCCTTCAGACCTCCGATCAGTTCCGCCAGGGCGTCGCGCACCGTGCCCTCGGATCCGGCCACGCCTTCGACGAACACATTGGTGGAATCGCAGACCATGGCCAGCACGCCTTCGTCGCCGAGGCGGCTGATGGCGCCGGCGTCGGTGACCTCGCCGACGATCGGCTCGTCGTCGATCTTCCAGTCGCCGGTGTGCAGCACTGTGCCCAGGGGCGTGCGGATCGCCAGACCGTTCGGCTCGGCGATCGAATGGGTCATGGTGATGAAGTCGACCGTGAACGGCCCGAGATCGACCGTGCCGCCCAGCGGCACCTCGATGATCTCGACCTGGTCGAGGATGCCCGCCTCGCGCAGCTTCTCGCGGATCAGGAAGGCGGTGAAGGGCGTGGCGTACAGCGGCGCCTTCATCCGGCTCCACAGCCAGCCGAGCGCCCCGATATGGTCCTCATGGGCGTGCGTCAGGACGATGCCGCGGATGGTTTCGCCCTCAAGGAAGGCGGGATCGGGCACGATCACATCGACGCCGGGCGTCGACAGGTCGCCGAAGGTCACGCCCACGTCGACGATCAGCCACTGGCGGTTCGCTTCCGGCCCGTAGCCGTAGCAGTTCAGGTTCATACCGATCTCGCCCGACCCGCCGAGCGGGACGAAGACGAGTTCGTCGTTGGGATTCTTTTTCATACGTCCTTGATGTGGGTGTTCCGCCGCCAGATTTCGAGCAGGCCGCGGATGGTCAGGTCCGGGTCGAACCGGTCGATAGAGTTTGTCGCGCCCTCGAACAGCGAGGCGACCCCGCCGGTTCCGACGACGGTCATGGGCTTGCCCCACTCGGCCTTGATGCGGGCGACCATGCCTTCGATCAGGGCGACATAGCCCCAGAAGACGCCGGATTGCATGTTCGAGACGGTATCCTTGCCGATCACCCGTTCCGGCTTCTGGATAGCAATGCGGGGCAACATCGCGGCGGCCTCGTGCAGGGCCTGGAGGCTCAGATTGATGCCGGGCGCGATGGCTCCGCCCTCGAAGGCGCCGTCGGCGGCCACCACGTCGAAGGTGGTCGCCGTGCCGCTGTCGATGATGATCAGGTCGCCGGGATAGACCAGATGCGCGCCGATGGCGTTGACCAGCCGGTCGGCGCCCGCCTCGCTCGGCTTCAGGATGCGCACCGGGATGCCGAGATCGACATTGTCGCCGATGACCAAGGGCTCGACGTTCAGGTAGCGCCGCGACAGGTTGCGCAGGTTGAAAATCGACTGCGGCACAACGCTGGATATGATGCAGCCGTCCAGCTGGCCGATCGACAGGCCGCGCATGGTCAGCAGCTGGCTGAGCCAGACGGCGTATTCGTCGG
>NZ_JAKFDS010000026.1:0-1749 GCF_036676055.1 Brevundimonas sp.
GGCCGCCAAGACCGCCGAGATGGATGCGCCGATGCCCGGCCGCGCCGTGCTCGAGGCGGTCATCGCCGGCGAGCGCAAGTTCACCAAGGCCCAGCTCGAGTTCACCATCGCCGAAGCCATGGTACTGACCGGCTGGGCCCAGACCCCGCTCGAGCTGATGGAGCAGGGCGAACCCTGGCTGGCCGAGCTGATCCTCAAGAACCAGGCCGAAGCCATCTGAGCCGGCGCCGGCTCGCCGGCAAACACGACACCGTCGGTTGATCCCGGCCCCGGCGTGAAGCCGGCTAACCCTGTTGGTGCCTGAAGACAAACCGTGCCGGTCCGGCATGGTTCGCACCGGCGTTCCGTGAAGATGCGCCGACCCGAGCCCGGGTCGCCCACGCCCTGGTCTTCGTGTCGCATCCCCTGATACCCACGGCTGCCATCCTCGTTTCCCTGCGGACCGACTCCGCCACCCGTCCCTGTTCCATGCGCCGGCGCGGCGTCGCCGCCGGCGTTTCCCCCTGCGACGCATCCTTCCGGAGATGTCCCGAATGACCCGAAACACTTCCTCCCTGTTCAATGGCGCCCGCGTGCTGCTGGCGGCCGGTTCGCTCTGGCTGGCCGCGGCGACGACCGCTTCGGCGCAGTCCACCCTGGTCTTCAGCGGCGACGAAGGCGACTACATCAGCCAGGGCCAGACCTGGTCCTATACCGAGGGCGTGCAGGGCACGGCCAGCTCCGACCAGCGCGTCGTGTCGATCAGCGTCTGGACCGACACCTGGTGGAACCTCGAGTTCGCGGCGCCCGAAGGTGCGCAGCTGCTGCCGGGCGTATACGAGGCGGCGACCCGCTATCCGTTCAACGAGGCCTACGAGCCGGGCCTGAGCCTTTCGGGCGACGGCCGCGGCTGCAATACGCTGACCGGACGTTTCGAAGTGCACGAGGCCGAATACGGTCCCTTCGGTTACCTGGTCAAGTTCCACGCGAGCTTCGAGCAGCATTGCGAAGGCGGCGAGACCGCCGCCTACGGCGAGGTGGTGATCAACAATCCGCCGCCGCCGGAAGCGCTGTCGGTGTCGGTGACGTTCGACCCGAAGTTCGCCGTGAAGCGCCAGACCGGCCAGGTCACGGTCGCCGGCACCGTTACCTGCTCGTCGCCGACCACGGCCAACCTCAGTGGCGCCCTGGTGCAGCGGGTGAACCGCTTCAGCCTGGCCCAGGCCAACTTCTACGCGAACACCGCCTGCGGCCCGACCCCGACCCGCTTCAGCACCGTGGTCAGCTCGATGGGCGTGCCCTTCGGCAGCGGCAAGGCACAGCTCGACGCCACCGTCGGCGCCTATGACCCGAACTACGGCGGCAACGTGACCGAGACGGTCAGCACGGTGGTTTCGCTGGCCAACGGCAAGTAAGACCAGGGATCGGCCGGCCCTGGCGCACCGACGCCGGGGCCGGTCGCCCGTTCGGGCGGTGGCCATCGGGGCCGTCACCGGCCCCGGCCGGACTGGCCATGACTTCCGGCCCATGTTTCCCAGGCTCCCATCTTCTACAACTGTCGTACGACACCTGTAGAGAAAGGCCATGGCCCGCGAGCCCGACACCGACGACATCGCCCTGAGCGAGCTGCAGCTCGACGTCATGCGTGTGCTCTGGCGCGGCGAGGCCAGCGTGGCCGACGTCGCCGCGGCCCTGGTCACCTCGCGCGGGCTGGCCCACACCACCATCGCCACCGTGCTGACCCGCCTGGCCAAACGCGGCCTGGTGGAC
>NZ_JAKFDS010000027.1:0-7429 GCF_036676055.1 Brevundimonas sp.
GGAAAAAGCCACCCTATAACCCGCCCCTCGCCGAAAGGCCCGGCGGCTGGGTAGCTCAGATGGTTAGAGCGGTGGATTCATAACCCACAGGTCGGCGGTTCGATCCCGCCCCCAGCTACCAATAAAATCAATGATTTAGCATTTCATCGCCCGGCCTCGCCTACGATTGGGGCACACATGGGGCACAGAATTCCGGGCATGTTCTCATCGCTGCGCCGCTCGAAGGCGCCTTGTCCGAGTGTGATTTGCCCTGAAACTGGGTGAAACGGACTGAGCTGGACGAGCCTGCGGGCTCCGAGTCGGGGGCGCCGCCGAATATCGGAGGCGCGTCCGTTAGCGGTCGGCTTGCTCTGAAGAATTGTCTCGCCAAATGATTGGAAGTGCTACCAATGCGCCCGTAGCGTGCGTCGGGGGGCAGCACTCGTGGACTTGAGCCAAATCGCGGCGTCGCTTGTCGAGAGCCTAACGAGACGTGCCCGCCGGGTGTGGGCCGGCTCGTTGTTCATCAAGCTGGTCCTGATCGTCGGCGGGTCGGCCGTAGCCGGCGCGGCCCAGTTCATGGCCATACCGGCCGGCGAAGAGATTTCCACCTGGGGAATCGCCGGGGTCGCGGCGGTCATCCTGGCCGGGTGCGGAGGCCTCTATATGGCCTTTGTCGATCAGGACGCATCCCATGAACTGGCGCTCGCGGCGCAGGCGATCGAACAAGCCCGTGAGTTTGAGGAAGCTCTGTCGGAGTCCGTGCAGCTCTTCGAAGGCGATGCGACATCGCTCAGCCGGGCGATCGAGCTCTACCTCGCGACCAACGCCCTTGGGGCCGGCGTCGAGCGGATGATTGGCGTGGCCCTCAGCGATACGGAACTCGCAGAACGGCTGCTTGGGGTCGCCGACAGGTCCCTGCTCCTGGCGCTCGACTTCAACCTAATGGAGCACTGGACCCTCACCATCTACAAGACGGAACAGGCGGTATCCGGCCGCAGGCAACTCCGTGCATTGGCCTTCAAGAGATCGATGCCGTGCAAGGTCGAGGAAGCGCGAGTCCTGCCCGAGGGCATCGGCGTCGCCGGCATCTGTCTCGCCAAGAACGAAGAGGTGATCGTTCCGGACATGGCGGAGTCTCGCACGGGCAATATGCACGAGCTCGGTTCAATCGGGCTTCCCCATGACGCTCAGCGCTATCGGTCGCTCGCCGCCGCCCCGATCCGGATTGCGGGTCAGGCCGAGCCCTGGGGCGTCATTTGCGCAACCAGCGATCGGCCGGGGCATTTCTCTCCTGACGGGAAGCCGGGCGTGCGGACAGATGAGGCAATCCGCGCCCTGGCGGGCATGGTTGCGCTCGCGGTGGCGGCGCAACACATCCAGCGAGGGGAAAGTGGTTTGGCCGCCGCAAAGGCCGACGTAAACAAAGGTTAAGGATTGCGTGCACTGCGGATTAACCGAGAAGGTGCTATATTATGCTCATGCAGATCGCGGCTGACACACCCGTCTCGCCCGAGTCCAAACTCGACCGTGAGATGGAAGACCTCATCGGAAAGATCGTCGACGGTTCGGCGACCGAGGGTGAAATCGCGCACTACAACGAGCTGATCAGCGAGCGTCGTCGCCTGATGCATCCCGAAGCCATCACGCGCTTCGAGTATCTCCGGACTCATCGGCGGCGCTAGGCGGCCCTGTTCGGCCAGGCTCGATCGACCGGCCGCCGTGGGCAGGCCGCGGCCTCGACCTTCAAGGAAACCGCCCGCCTTCGATCTCGACCTGGCCTGAGGGCAGCTTCAACGGCTTGCGCAAGAGGCCGGCCGCCTTAGCATCGACTGATGTTCCGGTTCCTGGTCCCGACCGTGTCTCTGGCGCTCGTCTGGTCGACGCCGGCCTGGGCCGATCCTTGCGAGGCGATCCCCGAGCGGGGGCCGATGCCGGCCTATCTGGCCTTCGGCGCGACCTTTTCCGGTGCGGTGTCCCATGTGATCGACGGAGACTCGATGTGCGTCGCCGTCGGTCCGAATGCGCCGGACTGGGTCGAGGTGCGCCTGGCCGACTTTTACGCGCCGGAACTGAGCCAACCCGGCGGAACCGCGGCGAGGGCTGCGCTCTCACAGCTCGCGCTTGGCCAACGGGCCGTTTGCGTCGCCAATCTTCGAACCTACGACCGCATCGCCGCGCGTTGCAGAATCGATGGACGGCCGCTGGGGGACCTGATGCGCAGCGCGGGCGTCGCGGAGGGTGGCGTCGCCGCGAGCGGCGACCGGACCGGAGGCCCTAGGCCAGCGGCTGCGCCGGCGCGGGTGGCGCCCGGTCCGAGGGCCTATCCGTCGTGCGCGGCGGCGCGCGCCGCCGGCGTGGCGCCCGTGTCCCGGGGGGATCCAGGGTACAATCCTAACCTTGACGGCGACGGGGATGGCTTGGCCTGCGAGCCCTATCGGGGGCGCTGAGGCTGACCCCGGCCAGACGACCGGCCAAGGGGTCAGAAGTTGAAGCTCAGCTGGTTGGCGGCGACCCGACGGCGGCGCGGGCTCCGTTTCGCGGCTCGCGCGGAGGCCAAGGCTGTCGGTTGTTCCGGCGAGGGCCTGACCGGTTCCGGCGGCGGGGTGAGGTCCGGCTCCGGTTCGAACAAGCGCGGTTGGGTCGGGAGGTTGCGGGCGCCGCGGGGGGCCAGGGCGGCCTTCCAGGCGGCCACCTCGCGCTCGCGCCATCCGACCCGTCCCGGCGAGATTACCACGGGACGCGGGAACTCGCCGGCGTTTTGCATGCGCCAGGCCGTGGTGCGGCTGATGCCGGTCAGCTCCTTGACCTTGCGCCAGGGCAGGAGCCGGTCGTTCGCGCCGGAGGGATCGAAGGCGTCAGGCGGGTTCGCGGTCATCGCAACCTCCAGGTCCGAACGGGGCGGGCGCCCATGAGCTGCGGCCGCAGGCCTCGTCAGCGATACGTTCGAGGGCCAGGGCCAGGAGCGCGGCGTCCTCGGCGGCGTCGACCGGATCGCGGCCGGACCAGCTTCGGAGCACCGCCTTCAGCGGGGTGCGAACGGCGGGATCTGCGAGCAGGGCCCTGACGCTCGGGCGCGGATCGCGGAGCGAACCGCGAGGGGAAGGCGGCGCCGCGAGGCTGGTCATGAGCGCGTCTCGCTGGCGGACCTGGCGTCGCGGCCAGACCGCCGCAGGCCGCTGTGCTGGCTCTCCGCCCAGGCGCGCAAGACCCCGCGGGGATAGTAGGGCTTGCCGCGGATATGGGTGCAGGGCGGTCCCGCGCCGCCGACCGACCAGAGCCGGGCCAGGCTCGCGGGCTTCAGCCTGATCATGAATCTGGCCAGGAACGCCGAGGCCTCGGCGCGGGTGAGCAGGTCTTCGTCGCGCTCGACCGCGTCCGGCGGCGTGTCGGTTTCCTCGGCGTTCATGGGCGGACCTCCGCGGCCCGGCACTGGCTCGCGGTGCGGACGCTGCGTCCCGCCGAGAGGGCGAGATAGCAGTCCACGACCGTGGTGACATAGGCGTGGGTCTCGGCGATGTCGGGGACGCCTCCGAGGCGGGCGACCCGCGCCGGCCCCGCATTGTAGGCCGCCAAGGCCAGGCGCAGGTCGCCGAACCGCAGGACCTGCCGGGCGAAGTAGTCGGCGCCGGCGTTGAGGTTCTCCAAGGGATCGAAGCGGTCGCGGACGCCCAGATCCGCGGCTGTCCCGGGCATCAGCTGGGTGAGGCCGCCGGCGCCTTGCGGCGACACTGCGTCGGGCCGGTAGGCGCTCTCCACGACCACCAGGGCGTGAAGCAGCTTGGGGTCCAGGCCGTGCCGCTCGGCAGCGGCGGCGACCGCCTGGGCGAACGGCTGGTTTGGCGCCTGCAGGCGGGCGAGGCCCGGCATGAGGGCGCCGGGGTCGGCGGACGCGGCGACTGGCGGACCGACGAACAGGTTGCCGCCGGCGCGGCCCCAGTCGGCGGCCTCAGCCTGGGCGCAGACCGGCCAGGCCGTGGCGATCAGGACCATCAGGCTCGGCTTCACCATGTCAGCGCCTCCCGATAGACGCCGTCCACCTCGGCCCGGCGGACCGGTCCGAAATAGCGGCTGTCGAAACTCGTGGGCGTGTCGCCCAGCAGGAAGAGCTCGTCGGGGGCGAGCCGGCGGCAGTCGCGCCAGGCGGGCAAGTCACGGCCGCGATGGTCGCGGCGGGCGACGGCGACCCGCCGTTCCGGGGTCCGGACTTGGTCCGGGTCGGCGCAGACCTGCTCGCCGCCGACCGCCGCCACGCGCTTGAGGAGCTTGGCGTCGGCCGGTGCGCCCAGCTGGGAGAGATACGGTCGCGCCGTGGGCGGCGCCGGAACCGCCACGACGGCGCCGCGCGCGGCCTGGGCGCCGGGCACGCGCAGATAGAGGCCGCGCGGCAGGCTCGGGCTCTCATTGACCAGGGCCAGGGTCGGCGTGAACTGGCTTGACCACGCCAGGCCCGCCAGGCCGAGCAGAGCGAGTTCCGTCCAGGCGGGTCGGGGGATGCGGATCATGGCTGGTAGGGCTCCAGGATCAGATCGCGGGTGATCAACACCCGCACCGGGGCGCCGGGGCGCAGTCGGATCGAGGGCGCCACGGTGAGTTCGCGGTCGATGAGACGTCCGCCGACCCGCGCCCCCTCGATGGCCGCGGCGTCGCCGGCGTCGCCGAGCAGCCCGCCGCCGCTGTCATCATCGTCACGAGCGATCTCGCCCAGGGTGGTGATCGCGCCGGCGAACAGGGAGGCCATCGCCAGGGGCAGGAGGCGGCGGTCGGCGCGGCCGCGCACGCCCACCGCGCCCTGGGCGTCCACCCCCGGCTCGCCGGTGAGGACCAGGCTCTTGCCGTTCGGCAGGATCAGCCGCTCCCAGGTCAGGAAGGCGCGGCGGTCGCCATAGCGGCTCTCGCCCTCGTGACGCCCGATGAGCCGCGCGCCCTGCGGCAGCAAGAGATGCCGGCCGGTGACGGTGTCGAAGACGTTCTGCGTGACGCTCGCCACCACGGGTCCGGGGCGGGCGGTGTCCACGGCGCTCAGCAGGACAGCCGGGATCACCGCGCCGGCCTTGAGCTCGAAAGGCGATAGAGGCGGCGTCAGGCTGTGGCCGCCATAGGTGGCGGCCTGGGTGACGGCGGTCGCGGGCCTGGCAGACGCGGGGGTTGGCATGGCCGGGTCGGCGGCGCGAAAGGCCGCGAAGAACAGTCCGGACTGGCGCGCTTCGGCCGTGAGGCCTCGGTCCGGCGAAGGGCCGGCCGCGCGAGGGCGCGCCGGGTGGGCAGGGCGCCGCGGCGGCGGCGCGGCCGCGGTTTCGGAGGGGGTGGGAGGCGCGGAGCCGAGCGTTCGCGCTTCTGGGAGGTGATCCTCGATCAATCGATCCTGGGCTAGGCGGTCGTAGGAGGCCGGTTGGTCGGTGACGATCTCGGCGGGCCGGACGGAGCCGCGGGCCTCGTCGGTGCGGATCTCGGCGGCCCGCGCCCGGGCGGCGGCGCGCAGTTCGGGCTGGACCACGAAGGCCCAGGTGAGCGCGCCGGCGAGCAGGGCCGCGGCGCCCAGCGCCACGCCCTGGGCCACCGAGCGCCGCAGCCGGATGACGCGGGGCCGGGCCGCGCGGGCGGCGAGTTCCGGGGGCGGCTCCTTGGCGGCGGGGCTCGCGGCGGGGGTGTCGGGTTTGGGATCGCCGCTCATGGACGGGCTCCGGCCTGGCGGGTGATGCGGACCACCTGGGGGCGGCGATCGCCGAGCCGCAGCTCGGCCGCCTCGAGCACGCGGTCGACCACGAAGAGCCCGCCCTGCTGGCGGTAGTTGACCATCTGGGCCTCGCCGTCCGGGGCGACCGCGAAGAGAGCCGGGGCCTCGCCGGACGCCATGCGCGAGGGGAAGGCGATGTAGGTGCGCACCCCGTCGGTCATCACCGCGGTGGGGGTCCAGGCCGGGCGCGGCCAGCGCGCCTTGATCCTGTAGGCGCCGTCGAGCACCGGCGCGACGGGCGGTTCCGGGGGCGCGGCTTCGGATGCGGGCGGCGGCGGTGCGCCCGGCGCCACGGCGAGGACGCCGGCGTCCCAGGCCACCAGGTTGTTGAAGGTCTGGGGCGGGCCGCTGCGCAGGTGCAGGGCGTAGAGGCGCTGGGAGGTGGCCAGGACCAGGTTGGTGTCCAGCTGCCGCTCGAGCGGCTTGACCAGGACGTGGACGCGGCGCGCCGCGCCTTCGCCCGACGCCGTCTCCCCGATCTGCCAGCGCACGGTGTCTCCGGCGGACATGGCCGTCACGGTCTCGCCGGGGGCGAGGGTGAGGGTTGTGACCCGCAGCGGCGCGGTCCAGACCTCGTAGACCCGCCCGGGGGCGTAGTCGAAGAGCTGCAGGCCGCCCACGAACCGGTCGGAGCGGGATCGCTCGCGGGCCGCGAGATTGGCCGCGGCGATGGCCTCCGGCCCCGGCGTCGCCACGGAGAGAAGATCTGGCGGGGCGGCGAAGGCGGAGCCGGCGGCGAGCGCCAGGGCGCCGGCCGCGCTCAGGAGGCGTCCAGCGTCCATGAGACATCCTCGATCTTCAGGCCCAGGGGGTTCTTCATCAGCTCGGCCTCGGTCCGCGGCGGCTGCAGCTTGGTGGTGATCAGGGCTCGCCAGCGCTCGGCGGAGGCCTTCTGGCCGTTGACGTAGCGGGTCTCGCGCCATTGCAGATCAAAAGTCCGCTCTGAGCGTCTGACGACATTGAGGATTTCCACATTGACCGCCTCGCGGCCGAGCTCGGCGAAGGGGTCGTGGGTCTGGGCCCAGGCGTTGAGGAAACCGGCGGCCTTGGGGGTCAGCAGGTCATAGGCCCGCAGCCAGTTCTGGCGGATGACGATGGGGTCGATGGACTTGGAGCGCACGTCGCGCACCCAGGCGGCCAGGGCGTGGCCGATCTGGGCCTCGCTGGGCTCATAGCGTCCGTCGATGGCGGTGATCCTCTGGGTCTCGCCCCAGGTCGACACCTCCACCACGAAGGGCTTGACCACGGCGCGCTCGGCCTGGACCCACCAGCCGGCCCCAAGGAAGGCGGCGAGCGCGAAATTGGCCAGCGCCATGCGCCGCCAGTTGCGCGCGTGGGCCAGAGCCAGGCCGGTGCGCTCGTCCCAGGCCTGGCCGGCCCGCTGATAGGGCGTGGCCTCCGGGGCGGAGGCGAGCACCCGCTTGGGCCGGAAGAAGGGATGCATGGTCAGGGCTCCTCGGACTTGAGCTGGGGCGAGAGCGCGCCGCTGGTCTCATTGCCGGGCAGCAGGGCGCGGCCGGCGTTTGCGGTGAAGAAGGCCTGCAGGACGGCCGAGCGGCCGGATCGGGGGCCGGTCGCCTGGGGACCGCCCGGGGCGCCGGCCGCGCGGAGGAAGTCGGCCTTGGCGGCGTCGGCCTCCGCGGCGATCCGCGCGTCGCTCCGCCCCGGCGGCCGGGACGCCGGCGGTCCGTCCTGCGGGCCGGGCGCGGCGGG
>NZ_JAKFDS010000028.1:0-1844 GCF_036676055.1 Brevundimonas sp.
CTCGCCGTGCTCGGCCGAGATGGCGACCGGCTCGCCGAAGCCCAGGGCGTAGGCCTCGCCGATGCCGCCGCCGCTCTCGCGGCTCTCGGACTTGTTGGCCAGCAGGATGACGGGCTTGTGCTGGTGGCGCAGGCGGTCGGCGAAGATGCGGTCCAGCGCCGTGACCCCCTCGCGCGCGTCCATCATGAACAGGATCAGGTCGGCGTCTTCCAGCGCCGCCTCGGTCTGTTCGCGCATGCGCGACTCGAGGCTCTCGTCGGTGACGTCCTCATAGCCGGCGGTGTCGATCAGCGTCAGGTCGATGTCGCCGATGTTGCCGTCGGCGTAGCGCCGGTCGCGGGTCACGCCGGGGCGATCGTCGACCAGCGCGAGGCGCTTGCCGACGAGGCGGTTGAACAATGTCGACTTGCCCACATTCGGGCGGCCGACGATGGCGACTTTGAGAGCCATGTCGGCCTTCTAACGCAGAATGGGGTGATCCGTCAGCGAATGCTGACCAGCTGGCCCCGGTCGGTGAGCACGTACAGGGCGCCGTTGTAGGCGGCCGGAGCGATGAAGGCGGGGCCGCCCAGCTTCAAGGACGCTGTCTGGAGGCCGGTCTTCGGATCGAAGGCCACCAGTTCGCCGTCCGAATTGGTCAGCACCAGCCGGTTGGAGGCCAGCAGCGGACCCGACCAGACCGGACGCACGGTGCGATCGAAGAAGCCGAAGAAGCCGCCTTCCTGACGCACGCGGCCCTCGTTGAGGTCGCGGGTCCAGTAGACCTGGCCGTTCTCGCGGTTGACCACGGTCAGCTCGCCCGCCTTGGAGACGACGTAGACCACGTCGCCGGCCGGCAGGGGCGCATTGACGCCGGAGACCGGCAGTTGCCACTTGGGCTGGCCGGTGCGGACGTCGATGGCCGACATCAGGCCGGAGTGGCCGACCGCGTAGACGACGCCGCGGCTGACCACGGGACGGCCGGCGATGTCGCGGATTTCCGACAGGGCGCTGGTGCGGCTGGTCCGCGACAGCACCTGTTGCCAGACAGCCTGGCCGGTGGCGGCGCGCAGGGCCACCAGTTCGCCGGACGAGAAGGGCGCAATGACGGTGTCGCCGGTCACGGCCGGGCTGGAGGCGCGCATGATCCGCGCCGGCTCGGGGATGCCGCGATAGGCCCAGACCTGCTGGCCGTTGTTCACATCGAAGGCGAAGATCTGGTTCTCGACGTCGACGACATAGACCCGCCCGCCGGCCACCGTGGGCGCGCCGTGGACCGGGACGTCGACGGGCGTGGTCCAGAGCACCGCGCCGGTGGCCTGGTCGACCGCGGTGACGGTGCGATAGCCGGACGCGATGAAGACCTTGCCGCCGCCGACGGCGACGCCGCCGCCGAAACCGCCGCCGGTCGAGCTGCCGCCCAGACCGAGGCTGAACATGCTGCGGCGGAACTCCTTCTCGTCAGGCTTGACGCTGACCTTCCAGGCGACCGAGCCGCTGGCGGAATCGACGGCCGTGACGGTGGCCTCGCCATCCAGGACGAAGACGCGGCCGTTGTCGGCCACGACGGGCGCCATCACCTGGCGGGTGTTGGACGAGCCGGCGCCGATGTCGCGACGCCAGGCGACGGCGAAGTCCGGGGCCGCGGCGACGTGCTCGACCGCGTTCTCGGGGTTGCCGCCGGGCTGCGTCCAGGCCGTGGCCGGCTGGGGCCCCGGCAGGAAGAAGTCGCGGCCGGACAGGGCCGCCGACGGGGCGAGCTGCTGTTCGAACTCGAGCACCGAGACGCGCTGACCCTCGGTGGCGGTGGCCTGGGGCGCGTCCGCGCCGCCGAGACCGAACGGCAGGGCCCGGCGGACCGTGCC
>NZ_JAKFDS010000029.1:0-89776 GCF_036676055.1 Brevundimonas sp.
CGTCGGCGATCCGGTCCACACCAAGATGATCTCGGACATGCTGCTGGAAGAGCACGGCGTCTACGTCCAGCCGATCAACTATCCGACCGTGCCCAAGGGCACCGAGCGGCTGCGCTTCACCCCGTCGCCCAACCACACCGACGCCATGATGGACGACCTCGTCCGCGCCATGGACCGGCTGTGGACTCACTGCAACGTGGCGCGGATGCCCGTGGCCGCCTAGGCTCCGGCCCGGTTCCGCACCAGATCCTCGACCACCGCGGGATCGGCCAGGGTCGAGGTGTCGCCCAGCGAACCGACCTCGTTCTCGGCGATCTTCCTCAGGATGCGCCGCATGATCTTGCCCGACCGGGTCTTGGGCAGGCCCGGCGCCCACTGGATCACGTCGGGCGCGGCGATCGGCCCGATCTCGCGGCGGACCTGGGCGATCAGCTCCCGCCGCAGCGCCTCGTCGGGCTCATAGCCGGCCGTCAGCGTCACATAGGCGTAGATGCCCTGCCCCTTGATGTCGTGCGGGAAGCCGACCACCGCCGCCTCGGCCACCGCCTCGTGCAGCACCAGGGCGCTCTCGACCTCGGCCGTGCCCATCCGGTGGCCCGAGACATTGATCACGTCATCGACCCGCCCGGTGATCCAGTAGTAGCCGTCAGCATCCCGCCGACAGCCGTCGCCGGTGAAATACTTGCCCGGATAGGCGCTGAAATAGGTGTCGAAGAAACGCTGGTGATCGCCCCAGACGGTGCGCATCTGCCCTGGCCAGCTGTCGGTGATGCACAGATTGCCCGACGCCGCACCCTCGAGCACTTCCCCATCTGCGTCGACCAGTTGCAGCTCCACCCCCGGCAGCGGCTTGGTCGCCGAGCCCGGCTTGAGGTCGGTGGCCCCCGGCAGCGGCGAGACTAGCACCCCGCCGGTCTCGGTCTGCCACCAGGTGTCGACGATCGGGCAGCGCCCCTCGCCCACCACCTCGTGATACCAGCGCCAGGCCTCCGGATTGATCGGCTCGCCGACGCTGCCGAGCAACCGCAGCGACTTGCGCGACGTCGCCTTCACCGGCCCGTCGCCCTCGCGCATCAGCGCCCTGAGCGCCGTCGGCGCGGTATAGAAGATCTCGACCTGATGCTTGTCGACCACCTGCCAGAAGCGGCTGTAATCCGGATAGTTGGGCACCCCCTCGAACATCAGGGTCGTCGCCCCATTGGCCAGCGGACCATAGACGCAATAGCTGTGGCCGGTGACCCAGCCGACGTCGGCGGTGCACCAGAACACCTCGCCCGGCCGGTAGTCGAACACCAGCTCGTGGGTCCAGGCCGCCCAGAACAGATAGCCGCCTGTGGTGTGCAGCACCCCCTTGGGCTTACCGGTCGAGCCCGAGGTGTAGAGGATGAACAGCGGGTCCTCGGCGTTCATCGGCTCGCACGGGCAGTCGTCCGACACGCCGTGTTTGGCCTCGCCGTAGCGCACGTCGCGGCCCTCGACGATCGGGATATCGGCGTTGGTGTGCGAGACCACCAGCACCTTTTCGACGATGGCCCCGGCCTCCTTCGCCAGCGCAGCGTCGACATTGGCCTTCAGAGGCACCCGTTTGCCGCCGCGCAGCCCCTCGTCGGCGGTGATCACCACCTTGGAGCCGCAGTCCTCGATCCGCCCGCTGAGGCTGTCCGGCGAAAAGCCGCCAAAGACCACCGAATGCACCGCCCCGATACGGGCGCAGGCCAGCATCGCAACAGCTGCTGCGGGGATCATCGGCAGGTAGATGGTCACCCGGTCGCCCTTCACGACCCCCAGCCCCTTCAGGACGTTGGCCATGCGGCAGACTTCGGCGTGCAGCTCGCGATAGCTCAGCTTCCCCGACTGGGCCGGGTCGTCGCCCTCCCAGATGATCGCCGTCTCGTCGCCGCGCGTTTCCAGATGCCGGTCGAGGCAGTTCCACGCCACATTCAGCACCCCGTCGGCGAACCAGCGGATGCGGAAGTCAGCCCGGTCGAAGGACACGTCCTTGATCGTCGTCGGCTGTGTCATCCAGTCCAGCCGTCGCGCCTGCTCGCTCCAGAAGGCCTCCGGCCGCTCCCGCGCCGCCGCCCTCGCGGTCTCGTAGCCGGCGGCGGTCATCCAGGCGCGCCGGGCCCATGCGGAGGGGACGGGGTAGACGTCGGTATCATGGGTCATGGCCGGCCGATGCTGCCCCCGCAGCCCGGCAGGGTCAACGCGGCGGCGGCGACCGTCAGGCCCCCGCCTTCGCCGCTGGCCGCGCCCGGCAGGCTTCCAGCCAGCGCGCCAGATGGACGAACTCCTCGGGCGGCCGGTAGCGGACCAGCCGCGCGAAATCGAGACCGACCACGGCGACGATGTCCGCAATGGTGAGCCGGTCCAGGGCCATGAACTCCCGCTCGGCCAGATGCCGGTCCAGCGTCTTCATGAAGCGCTCGGCCGCCGCCCGGTTGTATTCGGCCACCTGCGGCAGCTGGGTCGCCTCCAGCGCGGCCAGCGCCGGGTGCGAGTGGCGCACGCTCAGCATGATCGGATTGGCCAGGTAGAACTCGGCCCGCCGGGTCCACATCTCGACCACGGCCTGTTCGCGCGCGTCGTGCCCGAACAGATTCGGCTCGGGATACAGCCACTCCAGATAGCGGCCGATGGCGATCGATTCCGAGATCGTCGTGCCGTCGTCCAGCGTCAGCGACGGCAGATGCGGCGCCCCGACCCGCGCGCGATACTCCGGCGTCTTGTGCTCCCCCGCGAGGATATCGACTTCGATCACCTCGACGTCCTCAATGCCCTTCTCGGCCATGACCCAGCGCACCCGCCGGGGGTTAGGCGCGCGGTGGGACGTATAAAGCTTCATGTCGGGACTCCGTTGCTTTTCGCAACGCTACAGGCCGAAGATGCGCCCCGGCAAGGCCCCGACCACGCAGGCCGCCATGAGGGTGGCGAGGAAGCCGGCGAACAGGGCCTTCCAGACCAGACCCAGCACCTCCTCGCGCCGCTCGGGCATCAGCACGCTCAGCCCCGTCACGGTGATGCCGACCGAGCCGATGTTGGCGAAGCCGCACAGGGCGTAGGTCATCAGCATCCGCGTCCGCTCGCTCATCTCGGCGACCGGGACCTTGCCCAGTTCGATGAAGGCGACGAACTCGGTCAGGGTCAGCTTGACCCCCAGCAGCCACCCGGCCTTGCCCGCCTCGGACCACTCCACCCCGGTCAGCCAGGCCACCGGCATGAACAACCAGCCCAGCATCCGCTCGACCGTGACCTCACCGCCGAACAGCCAGAAGCCGCCCAGCATGACGTTGACCAGCGCCACCAGCGCCACGAACACGATCAGCACGGCCGAGATGTTCAGCACCACCATCAGGCCGTCGGCCGTGCCCTTGACGATGGCGTCGATGGCGCTGTCGTACTTGAGGGCGGAATCGTATTCCGCATGCGCCCCGCCCTGCCCCGGAGTCTCCGGGATCATGATCCGCGCCAGCAGGATCCCCGCCGGCGCCGAGACGATTGAGGCCACCAGCACATGGCCCGCGGCGTTCGGCAGCGTCGGCCCGAGGATGGCGGCGTAGGCCACCATGGTCGACCCCGCCACCGTCGCCAGCCCCACGACCATCATCAGGAACAGCTCGGACCGGGTCAGCTTGTCCAGATAGGCCCGGATCACGATCGGGCTCTCTATCATGCCCAAGAAGATGTTCGCCGCCACGGCCAGCGCCGACGCGCCGCCCAGCCCCATGGTGCGCTGGAACAGCAGGCCGAAACCGTGGGTGATCCACTTCAGCACCTTCCAGTGCCACAGCAGGGCCGACAGGGCCGAGATCACCAGGATCAGCGGCAGCACCTGAAAGGCGAAGGTGAACAGCGCGCCGTCATTGGTCACCGCATAGGGCTGGTCGCCCCCGGCCAGATAGCCGAACACGAACTGCGTCCCGCGCTGCGTCGCCGTATTCAGCCCGTCGACCGCGCCGGTGATCGCCGCCAGCACGGTCTGCGAGCCGGGAATGACGAACAGCGCCAGCACCAGCCCCGCCTGCACCGCGACTGCGCCCAGCGTCAGCTTCCACGGAAAGGCGCGCCGGTTCTCCGACAGGGCCCAGCACGCGGCGACGATGACAGCCAGCCCCAGCAGGCTCTGCAGGTTCAGGACGCTGAACATGGACGCATTTCCCCGATCCGGCTCCCCGCCGGCGTCCACCCGTTGAACGCCACGCGCCCGCGATTGGCAAGCCGCGCTTTGGCTCGTTTCCCGCCCTGAATCCGTCGTGATCGGCGCGCGTCATCACGAAACCGTGATCAGCACGGGACAGGGAGAGACAAGATGCGCAAGGCTCTGATGCTCGCCGCGGCGAGCCTGCTGGTGTTGGGCGCCTGCCAGGAGGCGGAGCGAACCGCCCAGGCCGGCCATGCGGAAAAAGCAGCCTCCGCCTCCGCCCCCGCCGCCGCAGACGCCGCCTCGTCCCGAACGCCGGGCGCCGCGCCCGTCGGCGCCGCCCCGTCCGCCCCGATCGCGAAGATCGCCTACGCCTTCAGCTACGTCATGTCCGTGCCGCGCGACCGCGGGGCCGAGCTGATGAGCCGCCATGAGCTGGCCTGCGCCTCGGCGGGGGCCGGCTATTGCCAAGTCGTCTCGGCCCGGGCCGACTGGACGGCCCGCGAGCCCGGAGGCCGCCTGGAGCTGCGCGGCCAGCCCGACTGGATCAATCGCTTCCGCAGCCAGCTGGCGCTGGACGCGCAGAACGCCGGGGGTCGGCTCGACAGCGCCGTCACCGAGGGCGAGGACGTCACCGGCGGCCTCGACTCTGCCCGGACGGGCGCGGAGACCACCGCCTCGCTCGCCGAGCGCATCCGCGATCTGCAGGCCCGTCGCGGCGGAACGCTGGAGCAGCGGCTGGAGATCGAACGCCAGCTCGCCGAGCTTCAGCGTCAGCACGACGCGCAACAACTGGAGCTTCGCGCCCTAAACGACCGGGTCCAGAGCGCCTGGCTGACCCTCGACTACCGCCAGGGCGGCGTCATGGCGGCCGACAGCCCGACCCGGCCGGTCGCGCGCGCGCTGTCCGACGCCTTCGGCCTGTCCATGGGCATGCTCGCCCTGCTGATCACCCTGGGCTCGGTCCTGTTGCCGGTGGCGGTGATCGGCGGGGCCGTCTGGTGGGGCATTGTGAGGCGGCGGTCGGCCGCTGGACTGGGCGCTCCATCCCCCGCGAATAGTGATTGATAATGCGAATGCTTCGCATTAGTGGTGCGGGACCAGCCCTCTTCCATTGGTCGACCACGCATGCGCCTGCTCCTGACTGCCACCACCGTCCTCCTCGCCATTCCCGGCCTCGCCGTCGCCCAGGACGCTGACGCGGAGCTGCCCCCGATTCTCGTCACGGGCGAGAGCCGGGGCTATCGGGCGATCGATTCGGTCACGGCGACCAAGACGGACACGCCGCTGCTGAACGTGCCCCAGAGCGTCAACGTCGTGACGCGCGCACAGCTGGACGATCAGGCGTTGCGCAGCCTCGGCGAGTTGCTGCGCTACGTGCCGGGAACGACGGTGGGCCAGGGCGAAGGCAATCGTGACCAGATCACCCTTCGCGGCCAGAACACTACGGCCGACTTCTTCCTCGACGGCGTGCGCGACGACACCCAGTATTTCCGCGGTCTCTACAATCTCGAGCGGGTGGAGGTGCTCAAGGGGCCCTATGCCCTGATCTTCGGCCGCGGCGGCGGCGGCGGCATCATCAACCGGGTGCAGAAGACCCCGAGCGCCGGCGGCGCCTTCGCCTCGGGCCGCGCGAGCGCCAACAGCTTCGGCGCGTGGGACGTTTCAGCGGACCTGAACGCACCGATCAGCGCCATGGCGGCGGTTCGGCTCAACGGTGTCTATGAGCGGCTCGACAATCACCGCGACCACTTCGAAGGCGAGCGGTACGCGGTAAACCCCTACCTGGCGGCGGAACTCGGCTCCGGCTGGCGCGCGGGCCTCTCATACGAGTACGTCAACGACGATCGCGTCGTCGACCGCGGAGTCCCGTCGTTGGGCGGCGCGCCGCTCACCGACTATCGCGACCGGTTCTTCGGCGTTCCGGGCGTGAACCGCACGACCCTGGAGGCGCACATAGCGAAACTCCGTATCGACGGCGCCCTTTCGAACGATATCGAGGTTTCAACCACGATACTCTATGGCGACTACGACAAGATCTACACCAACGCCTTCGCCAACGGGCCGGCTTCCTCCCAGACCGGTACGGTCCCGCTGGCGGCGTACACCGACCCCACCAGACGGCAGAACCTGCTGATCCAGAGCAACCTCGTCTGGGACGTGTCAGGAGGGGGGATGACCCATAAGGTCCTGTTCGGCTTTGAGTACGGCGACCAGGACTCCGCCAACCAGCGCCGCAACGGCGTCCTGTCCAGCTCCACCCTGAGCTTGGCCAATCCGGTCTTCCCGACGGTGACGTTCCCGGCGCTCAGCCGCGACACGGTCTCGAACGTCGAGTCGGTCTCGGCCTATGTCCAGGACCAGATCAGCCTTGGCGACCAGCTTCAGGTCGTCGCGGGCCTGCGATACGACCGTTTCGACATCACTGGCGTCGACCTGCAACCCACCCCGGATCGCCCCTTCGCGCGGCTTGACGAAAAGGTCTCCCCGCGGCTGGGGCTGATCTACAAACCGCGCCCCGAGGTGTCGATCTACGGCAGCTACAGCCAGTCATTCCTGCCCCGCTCGGGCGACCAGTTCCTTTCCCTGTCGATGACCCAGCAGAATCTGGAGCCCGAGGAGTTCACCAACCACGAGATCGGCGCGAAATGGGACATTCGGCCGAACCTCAACGTCACGGCGGCCCTCTTCCGGCTGGACCGGACGAATGCGACCACTCCGGATCCGCAGAACCCCACCGTCACGATTAACGTAGGCGAGACCCGCACCGAGGGTCTTGAACTGGCGGTGACCGGTCGCGTTCGGCCCAATTGGCAGGTCAGCGGCGGTTACGCCTGGCTCGACGCCCGCCTGCAGGGCAATGACTCGGTTCGTCTGGGCCAGACGCCGGAACACCAATTCAGTCTGTGGAACCGCTATGATGTGAACCGCCGGCTGGGCTTCGGCCTCGGCGTCATCCACCAGGCTGCCCAGTATGCGGCCATCCGGACCTCGTCGGCGACGACGCGGTTGCCCGCCTTCACCCGCGTCGACGCCGCCGCCTTCTATCAGGTCAACGACGACGTCGAGCTTCAGCTAAACATCGAAAACCTGTTCGACACGACGTATTTCCCGGACGCGCACAACAATAACAACATCTCGACCGGGGCGCCGCTCAACGCCCGGCTGACCCTCAGCGCCCGATTCTAGTTACTGGCGCCGCACCAGCCGGCCGTAGTCTTCCATCAGGCCCAGGCTCAGGGCGCCGGGGGTGAAGCGGTATTCGCCGATCTCGCTCACCGGCGTCACCTCGGCGGCCGTGCCGGTCAGGAAGCATTCGCTGAAGGTCGCCAGCTCTTCCGGGCGGATGTTGCGCACCACGACCTCGATGCCCTTGGCCTTCGCCATCTCGATGACCGTCTGGCGGGTGATGCCGTCCAGAATGGCGTCGACCGGCGGGGTGTGCAGCACGCCGTCCTGGACGAAGAAGACGTTGGCCCCG
The DNA here is from genome assembly GCF_036676055.1 of Brevundimonas sp. Classification (GTDB taxonomy): domain Bacteria; phylum Pseudomonadota; class Alphaproteobacteria; order Caulobacterales; family Caulobacteraceae; genus Brevundimonas. The sequence goes on from NZ_JAKFDS010000029.1 coordinate 7,623, forward strand.
GTCGCCTCGGCGACATAGCCGCGCCAGTCCAGCATCATCGCGTCGGCGTAGCCGCGCCGCTCCGCCGCTGTCTTCGACATGGTGCAGATCATGTAGAGGCCGGCCGCCTTGGCTGCCGACGGCGCCGTGGCCGGGTCGGGCCGGCGCCATTTCGACCATTCCAGCCGTATCCCCCGGGCCTTGGTCTCGGGGTCGAAATAGCTGGGCCATTCCCACACGGCGATGGCGACGCGGACCTTGTTGTGGATGGCCGAGACGCTGACCGCCTCCGGTCCGAGGAAGGCCACCGGCCGGACGTAGCAATCTTCCAGCCCCATCTTTTCGCAGGTCGCCTTGCAGGCCGCATCGATCTCCGCCACGCTATAGGGAAGGTCGAAATCCAGCAGGTTTGCAGAGCGCTTCAGGCGTTCGCTATGCGGGGTCAGCTTGAAGATTTCGCCGCCGTACATACGCTCACCCTCGAACACCGACGAGCCATAGTGAAGGGCATGGGTCAGAACGTGCGTTTTCGCGTCCCTCCAGGGCACGAAATCGCCGTCCATCCAGATCCAGCCGTCACGATCGTCGAAAGGAACGAAGGCCATTGAAGAACATCTCCCGCGTCTGCCCTTGGGTTAGACCTCCCCGGACCGCCCAGGTCAACGCCTCCCCGGCCAACGGAGCCGCCGCCGCATGACCGACGTGCGTCCCCATGGCCGGTCCGGCCCGATCGCCGGCCCCGGCGCCGGCCGCCACCTGCTGGTTGTCGACGACGACGACCGCATTCGCGAGCTGCTGAAGGAATTCCTCGCGCGCGAGGGCTACCGCGTCACCGGCGCCGCCCACGCGGCCGCGGCCAAACGGCTGATGGAGCTGATCGAGTTCGATCTCGTGGTGCTCGACGTGATGATGCCCGGCGAAAGCGGCTTCGACCTGACCACCTGGGTCCGATCCAAGGCCGAGACCTCGAAGACGCCGGTCCTGCTATTGACCGCGCGCGGCGATCCGGACGACCGCATCGAGGGGCTGTCCCGCGGCGCCGACGACTACATGTCCAAACCGTTCGACCCGCGCGAACTGGCCCTGCGCGTCGACGCCATCCTGCGCCGCACCGGCGGCAAGCCGCTGACGCCCCGCGAGATCAAGCTCGGTCCGGCCGTGTTCGACATGGAGCGGCTGGAGCTGTCGAAGGACGGCAAGCCCCAGCGCCTGACCGAGGCCGAGGCTCAGTTGCTGAAGACCCTGGCCATCCACGCCCACGCCCCGGTCGAGCGCATGAGCCTGTCGCCCGACACCGCCGACATCACCGGCCGCGCCGTCGATGTCCAGGTGACCCGCCTGCGCCGCAAGCTGGAAGCCGATCCCAAGAACCCGCGCTATCTCCAGACAGTGCGGGGCGTCGGCTACATGCTGGCCCCGGACTGATGGTTCGCCCATGAGGCTGCTTCCCGCCGGCGTCTGGGCTCGGGTGCTGAAGCGGCGCCTGCCGACCTCGCTGTGGGGCCGGTCGCTGCTGATCATCGTCCTGCCGGTGCTGGTCATGCAGGTGGCCGTCACCTGGGCGTTCTTCGACATGCACTGGCAGACGGTGACCGCCCGCCTGTCCGAGGGGCTGGCCGGCGATGTCGCCTGGGCCTCGGAGAGCTATGCCGAGGATCCAACGCCCCGGAACCTGGCCGTCATCGCCGACCGGGCCCAGCGCTCGATGTCCCTGTCGGTCGACCTGCGCGAGGGCGACGTTCTGCCCGACGAGCCGGACCGCGGTCCCATCGGCGTGGTCGACCGGACCCTCGAGGAGGCCCTGACCTCACGGGTCGATCGTCCCGTCTGGTTCTCCACCACGCGGTATCCCGCCTATGTCGACATCAGGGTGCAGCTCGACGACGGCGTGATGCGCATCATCGCCCCGCGGGAACGCGCCGTGGCGACCCAGGCCCATATCTTCGTCGTCTGGCTGGCGATCGCCACCATCCTGCTGATGGGCGTCGCAATCCTGTTCATCCGCAATCAGGTCCGCGCTATCGAGCGACTGGCGGAAGCGGCCGAAGCCTTCGGCCGCGGCGAGGCCCGCGAGCGGTTCAAACCCCACGGAGCCAGGGAGGTTCGCGCGGCCGCCAGGGCCTTCATGGACATGCGCGACCGCATCCAGCGCCATATCGACCAGCGCACCGCCCTGCTCGCCTCCGTCAGCCACGACCTGCGCACCCCCCTGACCCGGCTGCGGCTGGAGCTGGCTCTCGCTCCGCCGTTCAAGCGGGCCTCTGCCATGCAGGGTGATCTCGACGAGATGGAGCACATGATCGACGAATACCTCGCCTTCGCCCGCGGCGAGGCCGGCGAAGCGGCGCAGACGGTCTCCATCCCCGACCTGCTGGCGGTCGCGGCCGAGGACGCGCGCCGCGCCGGGGCCGAGGTCGAGATCCAGGTCGCCGACGATCTCGTGGCCAGCCTGCGCCCCCTGGCCATCAAGCGCGCCCTGGCCAATCTGGCCGGCAACGCCGCCGCCCATGGGGAGCATGTCCGCCTTGCCGCCCGGGCCCTGCCCTCGGGCGGGCTCGAGATCACCGTCGAGGACGACGGACCCGGCATTCCCGACGACATGCACGAGGAGGCCTTCCGGCCCTTCTCCCGCCTCGACGCCTCGCGCAACCAGAACCGCAAGGGCGTCGGACTGGGCCTGGCCATCGCCCGGGACGTGGCGCGGAGCCACGGCGGCGACATCGCCCTCGACCGCAGCGAGCTGGGCGGCCTGCGCGCCATCATCCGCCTGCCCGGCTGAGCCGATCACAAATCGTGGCGTCCCACTGGCGAAGCGGAGCCGCAGGGCGCATCTTCGATCCGACAGGGTTCTGGAGGACACGATGCGCAGACTCGCCTTTCTCGCTCCCCTCGGCGCCGTTCTGGCGGTCGCCGCCGGCCCGGCCGCGGCCGATCCCGCCTCGGTCAGCGTCACCCTCGGCGCAGACCTTCAGGACAAGGTCCGCGAGCTGGGCGAACGCGACGTCCGCGATCAGGCCGACCGCCTGGCCGAGGTCGTCCGCCGCGCCCTCGCCCGCAGCGGAGGCCTGGACGGGGCCCGGGTCGATCTGGTCCTGACCGACCTCAAGCCCAACCGTCCGACCTTCGAGCAGATGGCGCATCAGCCGGGCCTCGACGGTCACCGCAGCATTTCTATCGGCGGCGCCGCCATCGAAGGTCAGATCACCACCGCCGACGGCCAGGTGCTGCCGATCCGCTACGACTGGTATTCGAACAGCATCGCCGAGGTTCGCGGCTTCACCACCTGGCAGGACGCCGACCGCGCCTACCAGCGTCTGGCCTCGCATCTGGTCGACGGGCGCTACGTCACCCGCTGATCGCCCTCGCCCGTTCGACGGCGGCCCTGACCGCGGCTTCGGCGGCCCGGTCGAGGTCGCCGCCCGCTTCCATGGCGTCCAGTCCGGCCCGGGTCGTGCCGCCCGGCGAGGCGATGCGGGCGATCAGGGCCTCGAGCGACGCCCCCGTCTCCGCCCCGGCCCCGGCGGATCTCAGCGCCCCCCGCGCCAGCCGTTGGGCGGCTTCGGCCGATAGCCCGCGCTGCTCCCCGGCCCGGGCCAGGGCCTGGCCGAAGGCGTAGACGAAGGCCGGCGCCGAACCGGCCACCGCCGTCGCCGCGTCCATCAGCGCCTCCCTGTCCAGATCCACCACATCGGCGATGGCGTCGAACAGCCGGCGTCCCGCTTCCCGGGCGCCGGGGTCGGCCGACCACAGGGCGGCGACGCCCCGGGCCTGCGCCACGGCGGTCGTCGGCATGACCCGGGCCACGGGTCGACCGGACAGGGCGGCGATCTCCTCCGCCTTCACCCCGGCCATCACGGAAATGATCGGCGCCCCGGGCGACAGGTCTTCCAGCAGCGGCCCCAGCGCCTCGCGCCAGGAGGCCGGCTTGACCGCCAGCACCAGCGCCCCCGCCCCCGACAGGGCGCCGGTCAGCGGATTGACGCGCGCGCCCAGCGCCCGCGCCGCCTCGGCGGCCGGCTTGGTCGATGGCGTGAGGATGATCAGGTCGGCCGGCGCGACCGTCGCCGTCGTCAGCCAGCCTTCCAGAATGGCCGACCCCAGCCGCCCGCACCCCACGAGAACCACAGCGCCCTTCGGATGCGGGTCCGCCATGGGCCTCAGGCCGTGCCGACGGTCTCGAACAGGCAGGAGTCGATCGCCTCCTGCGGCTTCTTGTTGCCGCGGATCATGAAGTCGAAGGCGGGATAGTAGCGGTCCGCCGCTTCGACCGCCGCGTCGATCATCGACGCCGCCTGGCCCAGCGTCGGCCGCTCGCCCATCGGCAGGGCCAGCGAATGACGGAACACGATCTCGCCGTCCTCGGCCCAGACCTCGAAATGGCCCATCCAGGTGCGCTGGTTGATCAGGCCGACCAGTTCATAGGCCGCGGCCCGGCGCGCCTTCGAGGCCTGCAAGTCCAGGGCGCAGCACAGCTGCAGACAATCGCCCTCGGGGCGCCAGGCGAACCACAGCTCATAATCCTTCCAGTCCCCCGCCAGGGCGAAGGCGAGATCGCCCTCGTCGGTGCGGTCGAACGGCAGGTTTTCGGCCACCAGAACGTGCTCCACGACATCCAGAGGATCGTAGGGGAGCTCAACTTCTTCGGGCCGGGCGGTGTTCATCAAGGCGTCTCCGGGCGCGACTCACGCCCTCTCGGTAAACGGTAGGCGGGTTCGCAGATTCGGCTCAACCGGCTGCGTCCTGTGCGGGAGAAGCCGCTGTGGACGTTCCCTTTTGAGGCTTCCTGGCCGCTTTCAGGGTCGCGATTTCCGCCCGCAGCGCCGCGATCTCGGCCTTCAGGGCGTCGAACTCGTCGCGCCGGACCAGGTCCATATCGGCGGCGAACCGGTCGGCCTGGGCGCGGAAGGCGGTCTTCGCCTCCTCGCCGGCGGCCTGGGCCAGTCCCATCGCGCCGGTGGTCAGCTTGGCGAACTCGTCGAGGATGGGATTGCGCGTCTGCATTGGAACTCTCCGACTCGGGCAAGCGACGTCGTTAACCATGGTTGCCCGATATGGTGAACGAAACCTTGCTGTCGAGGTTGGATATGGCGGGATTTGGGCGGACCGCCTTGCGGAAATTTCAGGGACGGGCGCGGCGACGCTTGCTACACCCCGTCCCGGAACGCCTTGAGGAGCGCCCGTGCAATTTCCCGACATCGACCCCGTCTGGTTCCAGATCGGCCCGTTCTTCGGTCTGGGGCCGCTTGAAATCCGCTGGTACGCCCTGGCCTATGTGGCGGGCATCGTCCTGGGCTGGTGGTATGCGAACCGCCTCGCCCGCAACAACGCCCTCTGGAAGCCCGGCAAGCCGCCGGTCACCACGCTTCAGCTGGACGACCTGGTGCTGTGGATCACCCTCGGCATCATCCTTGGCGGCCGCTTCGGCTACGCCCTGTTCTACAAGCCGGAGCTCTATGCCCAGCTCGTCGGCGGACCGGACAATATGGCCCTGTTCCGGCTGTGGGACGGGGGCATGTCGTTCCATGGCGGCCTGATCGGCGTCACCCTCGCGATCGTCTGGTTCGCCCGCAAGAACAGGATCCGCCTGCTCAGCCTCGGGGACCTGGTCGCGCCGGTCGTGCCGCTGGGCCTTTTCTTCGGCCGCATCGCCAACTTCATCAACGGCGAGCTGTGGGGCCGCCCGACTGACGCGCCGTGGGGCATGGTCTTCTGCAACGACACCATCCTGAACCTCTATGGCCAGTGCCCCGCCGGCCTCGTGCCCCGCCACCCCAGCCAGCTTTATGAAGCCGCGCTCGAAGGAATCGCCCTGGCGGTCATTCTGTGGCTCGCCGTGTTCAAGGGCCGGTTGCTGGCCAAGCCGGGCTATGTCACCGGCCTGTTCCTGTTCGGCTACGGCCTCGTCCGCGCCTCGCTGGAGAACGTGCGTCAGCCGGACTTCGGCATGGAGAATCTGCCGCTGGGTCTGACCATGGGCATGATGCTGTCGATTCCGATGATGCTGATCGGCGCCTGGCTCATCTGGCGCGCCTGGAGTCGACCGCCCGTGGCCGCGGAGGACTGAGTTGTCGCTCGGGGACCGGCTGGCGCGCGAGATCGCCCTGACCGGGCCGATGACGGTCGCCGACTACGTCACCCGCTGCCTGCACGATCCGCAGGGCGGCTACTACGCGACCCGTCCTGCCATCGGCGCGACGGGCGACTTCATCACCGCGCCGATGATCAGCCAGATGTTCGGCGAACTGATCGGCCTGTGGGCGGTCGAGCTGTGGGAGCGGCTCGGCGCGCCCGAGCGGGTTCGGCTGGTCGAGGTGGGCCCCGGCGACGGCACGCTGATGGCCGACGCCCTGCGCGCCGCCCGGCTGGCGCCCGACTTCCTGCGGGCGGTCGATCTGGTCCTGATCGAGCCCAGCCCGCCCCTGCGCGAGGCCCAGGCCCGGATGCTAGCCGGCAGCGACGTCCACCCGCGCTGGGTCGCCTCGCTGGACCGGATCGAGACCGACGCCCCGGTGATCCTGATCGCCAATGAGGTGCTGGACTGCCTCCCCGCCCGCCAGTTCGTGAAGACGGAAGAGGGCTGGGCCGAGCGCTGCGTCGGCGTCACCGAAGACGGCGCCCTGACCTTCGGATTGAAGACCATCACCGGCGGCTTCAAACGCCCCGCCTTCGCGGTCCAGCCCGGCCAGACGGTGGAAATCTCCGAACAGCAGGCGGTGTTCGGCCGTGAGGTCGCGGCGCTGATCAAGGCCGCATCCGGCGCCGCCCTGCTGATCGACTACGGCCGCGCCCGCCCGGAGGCCGGCGACACGCTGCAGGCCCTGCGCCGACACCAGAAAGTCGATCCGCTGGCCACGCCGGGCGAGGCCGACCTGACCCAGTGGGCCGATTTCCCGACCGTCCTGGAGGCCGCCGTCCACGCCGGCGCCGACGTCACCGGGACCATGAGCCAGGGCGAATTCCTCGGCCTGCTCGGCATCGAGGCCCGGGCCGACCGGCTCAAGCAGGGCCGTCCCGACGCCGCGCCGGTGATTGACCGCCAACTGGCCCGACTGACCGCCGACGACCAGATGGGCGCCCTGTTCAAGGTTTGCGCGATCTTTTCGCCCCGCAGCCTGGTTGTACCGGGGTTCGAGGACTGACAACCATGACCCTGCACCCCATCACCCACCCCCTGCTGGACGGCCACGGCCTCCGCCACGGCTTCTTCACGCGGCAGGGCGGCGTCTCCACCGGTCTCTACGACGGCCTGAATACCGGCGTCGGCTCGAATGACGATCCCGCCGCCGTGGCCGAGAACCGCCGCAGGGTCGCGGCCCATCTGGGCGGAACCGCCGACGACATCGCCGCCTGCTACCAGATCCATTCCGCCGTGACCCGGGTCGCGGAGGCGGGCTGGAAGGGCGAACGGCCTGAGGGCGACGCCGTCGTCGCGGCGGCTCCCGGCGTGATCTGCGCCGTCCTGACCGCCGACTGCGCCCCGGTGCTGCTGGCCGACGCCGAGGCGGGCGTGGTCGGCGCGGCCCATGCGGGCTGGAAGGGCGCCTTGGGCGGGATCATCCATTCGACCGTGGCGTCGATGGAGGCCCTGGGCGCCCGCCCCGCCCGCATGGTCGCCGTGATCGGCCCGTGCATCGCCCGGGAAAGCTATGAGGTCGGCGCCGACTTCCAGGATCGCTTCGACCACCACGATCCGGGCAGCGGCCGCTTCTTCGCCCCCGGCGCAGGGCCCGACAAGCGGCTGTTCGACCTGCCCGGCTATGTTCTGTGGAGGCTGGAGCAGGCCGGGGTCGCCGATGCCGCCTGGACCGGCGACGACACGCGCACGGATCCGGCGCGGTTCTATTCGAACCGCAGGGCGCATCTGGACGGAGAGCCGGACTTCGGCCGGCTGATGAGCGCGATCAGCCTCGGCTGATCAGGGGGCTGTTCAGCCCGCCATCGCCATTTCGGGCACGCGGGTCGTCTCGCGCCACGCCTGCGGATTGGCCAGCAGTTCGCGGACCAGCAGGTTGTTGATGGCGTGGCCCGCCTTGACGCCCTCGTAGCGGCCCAGCAGCGGCGCGCCCAGCACGTACAGGTCGCCGATGGCGTCCAGCGCCTTGTGCTTGACGAACTCGCGCTCCATCCGCAGCCCGCTGGGGTTCAGGATCTGATCGCCGTCGATGACCACGGCGTTCTCCAGCGAACCGCCGCGCGCCAGACCGGCCTTGCGCAGGGCCTCGACCTCATGGGCGAAGCCGAAGGTGCGGGCGGCCATGATCTCGTCGCGGAAGGTCTGCTCGTCCACCACGAAGTCGACCACCTGGTTGCCGATCACCGGGGTCGGGAAGTCGATTTCGAAACGCATCTCGTAGCGGTCGCAGGGCAGCAGGGTCGCGCTCTTGTCGCCCTCCTGCACCCGGATCGGCTCGAGGATCTCGATATAACGGACCGGCGCTTCCTGGGGACGGAAGCCCGCGCGATCCAGCAGCTGCACGAACTGCAGCGCCGAACCGTCGAGGATCGGCAGCTCGGGCCCGTCCACCTCGACCACGGCGTTGGACACGCCCAGGGCCGAGAAGGCGGCCATCAGGTGCTCGATGGTCGACAGGCGCACGCCGGCGGCGTTCTCGATCATGGTGTTCAGGCGCGCGTCGACGACGGCCTCGCCCGAGACAGGGATACGGTTGTCGCGGTCCTTGATGTCGGTGCGGACGAAGACGATCCCCGTGCCGACCGGAGCCGGACGCACGGCCAGACGCACCCGGTCGCCCGTGTGCACGCCCACGCCGGCGATGATCGCGGGCGCGACGGTCGTCTTCTGGTGATGGTCGTTGCGGACCGGCAAAACTCAAACTCGCTTCAAATCGACCCCGCCTCTGCGTGCGGAGTTCGCCCCACGAACCGTCTAGCGGGGGTGTCGCAAGACTGAAATGAAAGTCGGGTTTCCGATTGTTTCGTTAACGGGAGGCAACAGGCGGCAGGCGCCCGGCAGCTGGGTGTGCGTCACGCGCCCTCCCGGGAAAGCGAAAGGGCGGCCCTGCGGCCGCCCTTCCCTACTGTCTGTGGCCTGATGCCTGTCGCCTGAACCCTAGTTGGCGAGGCGGCGCAGGAAGGACGGGATTTCCAGATCGTCCTCGGCCTGGCCCTGTTCGGGCTCCGGCATCGGCTGAACCTGGCTCGTCGAGCGCATCTCGGTCGTACGCGACTGGGACGGGTAGGTCGGCTGGGTCGGCTGGCGCTTGCCGCGGCCGAACAGGCTCCAGCCCGACTTGCGGTGATCCCGGTCGTCGTGGTCGTCGTAGGCCGGCTCCTCGCGGCGCGACTCCGGTTCGGCGGCCGGACGCTCGGCGGCGCGATCCATATAGAGGTCGCCCTGGGCGGCCGGAGCCGTGGTCCGGGCGGCGGTGCGCGGCGAGGACTCATACTCCTCGACCCACGGATCGACGATCGGCTCCAGCGTGCGGTCCTCGGCGACGTGGATGACCGGCTCGGGCCGGGGCTCGGGCGCGCGGGCGACGGCGCCGTAGGTCGGCTGGCTCGACTGGAAGGTCGGCACGATGGGCGCCGGCTCGGGCTGACGCGGGGCCTCGGCGCGGCCGAACTCACGGGCCGGTTCACGCACGGTCTCCTGACGCACCGGCTCGGCGCGCGAGGCGGCGTAGGACGGAGCCGGACGGCGGGTGTCGAACGGCGCGGTCGCGGTCGAGGCCGGCGTCTGGGCCGCGGCCAGGTCTTCCATGCCGGTAGCGACGACGGAGACGCGGATCTTGCCGTCCAGGGCCGGGTCGAAGGCGGCGCCGAAGATGATGTTGGCGTCCGAGTCCACCTCGCCGGCGATGGCGTTGGCGGCCTCGTCGACTTCCAGCAGGGTCATGTCCATGCCGCCGGTGATGTTCACCAGCACGGCCTTGGCGCCCTTCAGCGAGGTCTCGTCTAGCAGCGGGTTGGCGATCGCGTTCTGGGCGGCCTGCAGGGCGCGGTCCTCCCCCGAGGCCTCGCCCGTGCCCATCATCGCCTTGCCCATTTCGGACATGACGGCGCGGACGTCGGCGAAGTCGAGGTTGATCAGGCCCGGCAGGATCATCAGGTCGGTGATCGAGCGCACGCCCGAGTGCAGCACCTGGTCGGCCATGCCGAAGGCGTCGGCGAAAGTGGTGCGCTCGTTGGCGACGCGGAACAGGTTCTGGTTCGGAATGACGATCAGGGTGTCGACGTAGCGCTGCAGCTCGGCGATGCCCGCGTCGGCCAGACGCATGCGATGGCGGCCTTCGAAGGTGAAGGGCTTGGTCACCACGCCGACGGTCAGGATGCCGCGGTCACGGGCGCATTTGGCGATGACGGGGGCCGCGCCGGTGCCGGTGCCGCCGCCCATGCCGGCGGTGATGAAGACCATGTGGGCGCCGTCGAGGTGCCCGTAGATCTCCTCGGCCGATTCCTCGGCGGCGTTCATGCCGACCTCGGGGTGGGCGCCGGCGCCCAGGCCCTGGGTGATGGTCTCGCCCAGCTGGACGCGGCGGTCGGTCTTGGCGAACGACAGATGCTGGGCGTCGGTGTTGGCGACGACGAACTCGACCCCTTCGAGGCCGGCGTCGATCATGTTGTTGACGGCGTTGCCGCCGGCCCCGCCGACGCCGAAGACGACGATACGGGGCTTCAGTTCCGTGTGTTGCGGACGCACCAACGAGAGAGACATATTCTTATCCGACCTTATCCGACCCTGCCCTTGAACGCCGCCAATGCGAAAACCCCGCCGATTCGCATTGGTTATGAGCGCGTTAAGGAAACACCCCATCTGCTTAAGGGAGTGTTACCGGATAGTCTGAGTCGGGGCGTGAGCCACGGAAATCGTTAACCTTCGCCGCAGTTTTCCATCCCCGCGAACGAAAAAGGGCGGCTCTCGCGAGCCGCCCTTTCCGTCTTGATGGCGGTGTCCGCTTAGTACGGACGGTAGTTCAGGCCCACGAAGAAGCGCGTGCCGTAGGGGTCGAAGTTGCTGAACAGAGCCGTGCCCAGGTAGGCGGGCTGTTCGGCGTCGAACGCGTTGACCACACCGAAGCGCATCGAGAGATCATCACGGACATTGTAGCGGACCGTGAAGTCGTGACGGGCGAAGTTGCCGGTGTTGTAGGTGTCGTACGGACGGGTGTCGATGTTTCCGGTCTGAACCTGGTCGCGGATCCGGGCGCTGTCCTGGGCGGTCTGCCAGTCCATCGTCCAGTTGACGCTCCAGATGTCGTTCGGAACCCAGGTCAGCGACGAGGTCATCCGGACGCGCGGGTAGAAGACGTTCGACGACAGTTCGGTGAAGTTGGCCGCGTTGGCCGGATCCAGGAACTGCTTCTGCTCGATCAGCCACAGGCCGCCCAGGCTGTAGTTCAGGCGACCCCAGTTGCGGCCGAAGACTTCCTCGGTGTCCAGCGAGTAGCGGGCGGAGAAGTCCAGACCACGGGTCTTGAGCGACGCATAGTTGATCGAGCTCTGGATGAAGCCGCCGATCGGGTCGCCCGACGGAGCGCCGAGGTAGAACTCGCGGCCCGGGGTCGGGTCACGACGGAACAGCAGGCCGCAGGTCTGCGGATCCAGGCTGGGCCCGTTGACGCAGAGGTTGGACATCGTCTGGGCGCTCACCGACGCGATGACGTCGGAGATCTCGATCTCGTAGTAGTCGAGGACCAGCGAGAAGTTCGGGAAGAACCGCGGCTGCAGGACGGTCGAGAAGGTGAAGCTTTCCGACTCTTCCGGGCGCAGCAGGGCGTTGCCGCCGTTCACGCCCGCGATGCCCGAGCCGTAGACCGGGTTGTAGTCGTCGACGTTGGTCGCCGTGGTGCCCGCGAAGTCGAACGCCAGCGCCGTGCCGTTGTCGGCATTGTACTGGTTCAGCAGCGTCTGGCAGTTCGCGATCCGGTTGGTGCGGATCTCAGCCGTCTGCGCCGCGATGTTCAGCGTGGCGCAGGGATCGACGTAGGCGTTGGCGAACGTCTGGCTGTAGGGCGCGAAGTTCTCGTTCAGGTTCGGCGCGCGGAACGAGGTGTTGAAGCTCGTCTTGAAGGTGATGTCCTGGATCGGCCGGTACATCAGGTTCACGCCGTAGACGTCGCCGTCGCCCGCCGTGGTGTAGTCGAACGCGCGGTAGGAGCCGCTCAGTTCGGCGTACTCGCCCATCCAGCTGTCACGCATCAGCGGGATCGACACTTCGGCGAACCACTCTTCCGACTCGTACTCGGCTCCGGCGAAGTCAGCGCCCGTGTTCAGGAACAGCAGACGGTCGCCGGTGGTGGCGCTGCGGCCCACGCCCTCGGTGTATTCGCGGCGGTATTCCGCGCCGACGGCGACGCCGATCTCACCCGCGCCCCAGAGGTCCCAGAGCTGGCCGGAGACGGCGGCGACCGCCTGCTCCTGCTCGTTGGTGTGGCTGACGGTGATCGCCGCATCCACATAGGCCAGGCCTTCTTCGCTCTGGTTGCCGGCGCCGAACACGTTCAGCGGAACGCACTCGTTGAGGGCGCGCGTGCCTTCAGCGCTGTCGGTCAGGAGACCGCCGCGGAAATAGTCGTCCAGGTCGCCGCCGGTGGCCTGGATCAGCTTGGCGCGGCAGACGATCTCGCCCGGGGTGCCGTTGACGGCGCCCGCGACGTCGACGACGGCGTCGGCCGCGAGAGCGAACCGCTGCACGTCCACGCCGCGCTCGACGTTCCGGTTGCGAGCCTCGCCTTGGGTGTAGGACAGGCTCCAGTCGATGTTCTTGATGAAGGCGAACTGATCGAAATCACCGTCCAGGGCGACCACGAAGCGCTCGACTTCGCGGTGGTTGTCCTGGCTGCGATCGGGTCCGAACATCGAGTGACGGGCCCAGGCGCGCGCCACCGGCGCCAGCGGCGTGCCCGGAGTGGTCGGGTTGGCCGTGTAGTTGGTGACGGTGTTGGCGGCGATCGCGGCCTTCACATTGGCCGGCAGGAAGGCGTTGTCCGAGTAGCGCAGGTCGAACTGGCTGGTGGCCCGGATCGGGTTCGTCCAGTTGGCCGCATAGGTGGCGTTGCTCAGGAAGATATCGAAGAACACCGGCTGGCTGATGTCGAAGGTGTCTTCCTCGATCATCTTGTATTCGACGCTCAGGTCGACGTTATCCATGACGGCGAAGTTGGCGCCGACCTGATAGCGCTGCGAGGTCGATTGCGGAACGCGGCTGTCCTGACCGAAGCGTGACGGATTTTCGCCGTCGCCGCCGATGTTCAGGGTGCGGTTCGAACCGACGGTGCCGATGCGCTGGCCGAAGTTGGCGAGGCGGGCGGTCGGGCCCTCGTAGACGTAGGTCTTGGTCGGGTCGAGCGAATAGCAGTTGGAGCTGGTCAGCGACGTACAGTTGGCCAGCGGCACATCCGGGTCGTTCAGCGGGCTCGGCTGCTGGGCGTTGGCGAGGGTCGTCTGGCCCCAGCGCGGACGCGACAGGGTGGTCAGGCCGCTGAACACGGCGTTGTCCAGCATGCCGTCGTTCACCGCGGTGGTCGGGTCGGCGTCGATGCCGACCAGGGCCCGCGAGTCTTCCAGCCAGTCGATGTCGAGCGACTCGACCATGTCGATGTCTTCGTACTCGCCGAAGGCATAGACGTTCAGGCGGTCGTCCAGCAGGTTCATGCCGGCCAGGGCCGAGATGCGCTTGTTAGCCTGGCCGTCCTGGTTGATCATGCCGTAGTTGGCGTCGACTTCCAGACCTTCGAAGTCGCGGCGCAGGTTGAAGTTCAGCACGCCGGAGACGGCGTCGGCGCCGTACACGGACGAGGCGCCGCCGGTGATGATCTCGATGTTCTGGATCAGCAGGCGGGGGATGGAGTCGATGTCGACCGCCAGGTTGCCTTGAGCGGCGCCGACGTGGCGGCGGCCATCAACGAGAACCAGGGTGCGGCCGCTGCCCAGCGAGCGCAGGTTGGCGAAGGACAGACCGCCGTCGTTCAGGTTCGAACCCGTGGTGTCCGACGGAACCAGCGAGTTCGACAGCGCCGGGATGGTGGCCAGATAGTCGATCACGGTGGACTGACCGGTGGTCAGCAGTTCCTCGCCGGTGACCTGGATCAGCGGGGTCGGAGCGTTGGTCGGGTCACGACGGATACGCGAGCCGGTGACGACGACTTCCTCGATTTCCGTCGTCTCCTGGGCCTGCTGGCCGGTGACGGTGACGCCAGGAACCTGGGTCTCCTGGGCCAGGGCCGGAGCCGCGGCGGCCATGACGCCCGCTAGGATCGTCGTGCCGAAAAGAAACTTGCGCTTGAGAAGCATTGGATAGGCCCCAACCGATGATTAATGCGAGATGCGTCATCCGCCCTGAGACGGAGTCCGCGTCGAATTTTCACGCTATCAGCAAAGCCCGCCGCGACAAGGGAATGTGGCGGTTCGGCGGCCAATCAAGGCAGCATCTGTAACAATCTGGACACACTGCCGCCACGCAGCGGTAACGCCCGCAGAGCGGGCCTCCGCGAGCGGCAGGCCTTGGTTTGCTACAGATTTTCCCGCAGCCAGCCGGCCGCTCGCGCCACAATCCCGCCCCTGTGCATACGGGGCGCGTCGGCTGCGGTGATCTGCCGCGACATCAGTTTTCGCGCCGAAACAGCCTCGCGGGGGCCATAGGCGGCGCGCAGCAGGACGCCGGCGGCCGAACAGAAGGCGGGCCCCGAGGCGGCGTCCGCCAGGTGCGGAGCCCGCTGCGGCTTGCCCAGACGAACCGGGCGGTCGAACACCCGCACCGCCAGTTCGCGCACCCCGTTCAGCTGGCTGGCCCCGCCCGTCAGCACCAGGCCGGCCCCGGGCTCCAGGCCCACTCCGGCGCTGCGCAGTCGGTCGCGCAGCAGCTCCAGCGTCTCCTCGACCCGCGGCGCGATGACCGTCTTCAGCATGGCGCGCGGCACCACCACCGGACCGGCCGACGGATCCTCGCCGCGCGGCGGGGCCTCCAGCATCTCGCGGTCCTCGTTCGCCGACGCCATGGCCGAGCCGTGCAGCGTCTTCAGCCGCTCGGCCCCGGCGCGCGAGGTCGACAGGCCGCGGGCGATGTCGGCCGTGACGTGATCGCCGCCGACGTTGAGGCTTTCGATGTGCAGCAGGGAGCGCCCGCCCCACACCGCCGCCGAGGTCGCGCCGCCGCCCATGTCGATGCAGACGCAACCCAGATCCATCTCGTCGTCTTCCAGCGCCGCCAGCGACGAGGCCACCGGCGCCGCCACCACGCCCTGCAGATCGAGGTGCGCCAGCTCGAGGCAATGGCTCAGGGCCGTGAAGGCGCTCTCGGCCATCGACACGACCAGCAGGTCCAGTCCCAGCGAATGCCCCTTCATGGCGCGCGGGTCATGCACTCCCCTCGCCCCGTCCACCGACCAGGCGATCGGCAGCACATGGATCGGCCGGCGGTTCGGCAGCCGGATCTGGGCCAGGGCCATGGCGATGGCGCGGGCCAGGTCGGCGTCCCCGACCGGCGTGGCCCCCAGCGAGACCCGGGCCTGCACCCGGTGGCTGGCCATCTGGCCGATGGCCGTCGTCACCACCACGCCCGAGACCGGCGAGCCCGCAGCGCGCTCGGCCCGTTCGACGGCGTGGCCGATAGCCTGGGCCGCCTCGTCCATATTGACGATGCCGCCGCCGCGGATGCCGCGCGACTGCACATGCCCTGCCCCCGCCACCCGGATGGTGCGGTCGGCATGGCGCACGCCGTCGGGCTTCATGATGAAGCAACCGACCTTCGACTGGCCGAGATCCAGCGCAGCCACGACCGGCGCGCGACCCGCGGCGGACTTTCCGCCATCCACAGACTTGTCCACAGACCGTCCAGCCATTCGTACTATCCCTGTTCCTGGCCGCCGCCGGCGGAGGGCCGGACGGCGACCTCCTCGGGGGTTCTCAGATCGATGCGGGCGAACCCGAGTTCCAGCAGCCGTTCGCGCTGATCCAGAGCGTCCAGCTGGATCAGGGCCGCGTCCTGATCGGACGCGGGCAGCTGGATCAGGCTGCCGTCCTTCAGACGCAGATCCCACCGGCGCTCGTCGACGCGCACCAGCGCCTCCAGACGGGCCATCAGCCGGGGCCGCTGGGCGATCAGCGGCAGCACCTCGGCGGCGGCCTGTTCGGCGCCCTTGCCGACGACCAGCGGCAGGTTCGGATAGCGGCCGGCGTCGGCCCCGCGGATCACCTGGCCGTGGCTGTCGATGACCATATTGCGCCCGCCGGCCTGCCAGATGGCCAGCCGGTCATGCTCGACGACATGCACGATCAGGGTGTTGGGCAGCAGGCGCACGACCCGCGCCTCCTTGACCCAGCCCACGCCCTCGACCCGCTGGCGCACTGCGTCCAGATCGATCGAGGTCATGGCCTGGCCGCCGTCCAGCTGCACCGCACGCTGGATCGCGGCGGTCGCCTCGGCGGACTCGCCCTCGATGAAGACCTTCTCGAGTTTCAGACCCATGCCGACAGCCATGCCGTCGACGCCCTGGCCGATCGAGGCGCTGATCCGGTCGGCGCGCGCGCCGGTCGCCAGCACGCCCGCCAGCACTACGACGCCGGCCGCGATCGAGATCATCACGGCGCGGGGCGTCAGGTCCAGCCGACCGATCGCCGCCAGCTTGCCCGGCGTGGCGAGGGCGTTGCGGGGCGCGCGCCCCCTGCCCCCCGATTTCGGAGCCGCGGGCCGCTTGGCGGGCTGTTTCGAACTCTGTCGCCGACCGCCGCGAACTACCGCGGGCATGAGGCGTCCTCCACCATCCACCGGACCAGGTCTTTGTATCCCATCCCCGCATAGGCGGCCTGCTCGGGGACGAGCGAGGTCGGCGTCATGCCGGGCTGGGTGTTGACCTCCAGAAGAACGAGAACGTCGTTAAGATCGTCATAACGAAAGTCGGACCGGGAAACCCCGCGGCAACCAAGAGCAGTGTGCGCCAGCTCCGATTGTCGCAACGCCGCCTCGAACACGGCGGGCGGCAGATCGGCCGGCAATTTGTGCACCGAGCCGCCGGGGGCGTATTTGGCTTCGTAGTCGTAGAACCCCTTGACCGGCGTGATATCGGTGACCGTCAGGGCGCGGGGGCCCGAAGCCTCGCCGATCACCGCGACCGCCAGTTCCTTGCCCCGGATATAGGGCTCGACCATCACCTGTTCGCCATAGGTCCAGTCGGGCGCGCCGACCTCGGTCTGCGGGCCGTTGGCCCCTTCCGGGACGAGAAAGACGCCGACTGAAGACCCCTCGGCGTTCGGCTTGATCACATAGGGTGGCGGCATGACGTGACGCCGCGCCACCTCGTGCCGGTCGAACAGCCCGCCGCCCGGCACCGCCACGCCGGCCGCGCGCAGCACCGACTTGGACTTGTCCTTGTCCATCGTCAGGGCCGAGGCCAGCACGCCGGAGTGGGAATAGGGAATCTGCAGCGTCTCAAGGATGCCCTGGACGCAGCCGTCCTCGCCCCAGGCCCCGTGCAGGGCGTTCAGCACCACGTCGGGCTTCAGCTCCGTCAACACCTGGGCGAGGTCGCGCCCGGCGTCCACCCGGCTGACCCGCGCCACCTGCCCTTCCAGGGCGTCGGCGCACTCCTTGCCCGAGCTCAGCGACACCTCGCGCTCCGACGACAGCCCGCCCATCAGGACGGCGACGTGAAGGTCTGCGAAAGGGCGGGTCATGCGAAGCTCCGGAACAGTCATCGCAATGCGACAAACGTTCTTAACAGCCCGTCAACCAATCGGGTCCCGCCGCGCAAAAAGCCCTCAGGCCGTTCGCCCGATCCGCTTGATCTCCCAGTCGAGCTGGACGCCGGTCTTGGCCAGCACATCCGCGCGCACCGCCTCGCCCAGTCCCTCGATATCGGCCGCAGTCGCCTCGCCGGGGTTGATCATGAAATTGCTGTGCAGTTCGCTGAACATGGCTCCGCCCCCGGTCGCCTTGAACAGCTTGCCGCGCCACCCGGCCTCATCGACCAGCTTCCACGACGAATGGCCGGGCGGGTTCTTGAAGGTCGAGCCGCCGGTCTTCTCGCGGATCGGCTGGGTCTGTTCCCGGCGTGCGGTGATTTCGGCGATGCGGGCGGCGACGGCCTCGGGATCGTCGGGCGTGCCGCGATAGGTCGCCTCGATCCAGATGATGTCCGCCGGCGCCTGCGAGTGCCGGTAGGTGTAGCCGAAGTCGGCCAGCTGGTACTCGACCCGCTCGCCCCTGCGGTTCAGCCCCCAGGCCGAGACGAGGATGTCCTTCGTCTCCGCCCCGTAGCAGCCGGCGTTCATGGTCAGGGCCCCGCCGATGGTGCCCGGAATGCCGGCGTAGAACTCCAGCCCCGCCAGCCCCGCCTTGGCTGACGCCTTGGCCACCATGGAGTCCAGCGCCCCCGCCCCGGCGGTGATGGTCTCGCCCTCGGTCGCGATCCCCGCGAACGGGCGCCCCGCCAGCCGGATCACCACCCCCTCGACCCCGCCGTCCCGCACGATGACGTTCGACCCGACGCCCAGCACCGTCACGGGCACAGCCGGGTCCAGTGCCTTCAGGAAGTCGGCCAGGTCATCCGGGTCCGCCGGGATGAACAGGGCGTCCGCCTTCCCGCCCACCCGGAACCAGGTGAACGGCCCCAGCGGCTCGTCGCGCAGCAGCTTGCCGCGCACTTCAGGCAGTCCGCTCACGCCAGCGCCTCCAGCTGCCCCGGCAGGGCATAGGCCCACTGGGTGATGTCCCCCGCGCCCAGCAGCACCACCAGATCGCCCGCCTTCGCCTCCGCCGCGATCACCCCCGGCAGGGCCTCGATGCTCTCCAGCGCCTGCACCGAGCGATGCCCGAAGCGACGGATGCCCTCGACCAGCGCCTCCTTGTCGACGCCCTCGATCGGCGTCTCCCCGGCGGCGTAGACATCGGCCACGATGACCGCGTCGGCGTCCGAGAAACAGGTCGAGAACTCCTCCATCAGGTCGCGCAGCCGGGTGTAGCGGTGCGGCTGGACCACGGCGATGACCCGGCCGTTCCCCTCGGCGTTCTGGGCCACCTGCCGCGCGGCCTTCAGCACCGCCGCGATCTCGACGGGGTGGTGGCCGTAATCGTCGACGATGCGCACGCCGCCGACCACGCCGGTGGTGGTGAAGCGCCGCCGCACCCCGCCGAAGCCGGCCAGTCCGGCCCGGATGGCCTCTTCCGACACGTCCAGCTCGCGCGCCACGGCGATCGCCGCCAGCGCATTCGAGACATTGTGCCAGCCCGCCATCGGCAGGTGCAGCCCGACGATCCGGGTCGGCTCGTCCAGCGCGGCCAGCCCCTGGCCCTGGATGACCACGTCGAAGCGGCAGCCGTCGGCCCCCATCTCGCAGAGGTCCGCCCGCACCATCGCCTGCGGATTGATCCCGTAGGTCACCAGCCGCCTGTTATCGATCGAGGCCACCAGCCGCTGCACCTCGGGATGGTCGAGGCAGACGGCGGCGAAGCCGTAGAAGGGGATGTTCTCGACGAAGTCCACGAACGCCTTCCGCACCCCGTCGAAGTCGCCGTAGTGGTCGAGGTGTTCCGGGTCGATGTTGGTGACGATGGCCACGGTCGACTTCAGGCGCAGGAAGCTGCCGTCGCTCTCGTCGGCCTCGACCACGATCCAGTCGCCGTCGCCGACCTTGGCGTTGGTGCCATAGGCGTTGATGATGCCGCCGTTGACCACCGTCGGGTCCAGCCCGCCGGCGTCGAGAATCGCCGCCACCATCGAGGTCGTCGTGGTCTTGCCGTGGGTGCCCCCGACCGCGATCGAGAACTGCAGCCGCATCAGCTCGGCCAGCATCTCGGCCCGCCGCACCAGCGGAATGCGGCGCTCGCGGGCGACCACCATCTCCGGATTGTCCGCCTTGACCGCGGTCGAATAGACCACCGCCGAGACGCCGTCGCCGATATGACTCGCGTCGTGGCCGATGAAGATCCTCGCGCCCAGCTTCTCCAGTCGCTCGGTGTTGGCGCTGGCCTTGGCGTCCGAGCCCTGCACCGAATAGCCGATCTTGAGCATGATCTCGGCGATGCCGCTCATGCCGATGCCGCCTATGCCCACGAAATGGACGGGACCGAGGTCGAAGGGTACGGGACGAAGGCGTGCGATCATCGCAGCGTCATAGCGAGGGTTTCGGGCGATTGCACCACCCGGAACGATCAGTCCTCAGCCACGAAATCCTGCGCGAACTCGGGCGAGTCCTCCTCCCCCGCCAGCAGGGGCGCATCGTCCTCGTCGTCAGTGGCCCGCGACGGGTCCGGCACCTCGAACCCGACCGGGATCGACAGGTCCAGCAGCCCCGCCGCCTTCATCTCCTGCACGCCCGGCAGGTCGTACAGGCTCGACAGGCTGAAGTGCTCGAGGAATTTGTCAGCGGTGGCGTAGGTTACCGGCCGCCCCGGCGTCCGCCGCCGGCCCTTCAGCCGCACGAACCCCATCTCCAGCAGCAGGTCCAGCGTCCCCTTCGACAGCGACACCCCCCGCACGCTCTCGATCTCGGCCCGGGTGCAGGGCTGGTGGTAGGCGATGATGGCCAGGGTCTCCAGCGCCGCCTTCGACAGCCGCCGCGGCTCCTCGCGTTCCTCGGTCATCATGAAGCTCAGGTCGGCCGCCGTGCGGAAACGCCAGCGGTCGGCGACGCACTCCAGCTCCACCCCCCGCCCTTCATAGCGCTCGCGCAGCGCGGAAATCGCCCCGCCAACGTCCGCCCCCTCGGGCAGGCGCCGCGCGATCTCGGCCGCCGACAGCGGCCCGGCCGCGGCGAACAGCAGGGCCTCGACCCGGCGCTCGATCTCCAGATGGTCCGGCGCGAACTGGATCACGGCACCAGCTCCAGCGGTTGCCCCATCCCCCGCCGCTTCAGATACAGTTCGGCGAAGGCTTCGGCCTGTTTCACGTCCATGGCCCCCTCCTTGACCAGCTCCAGGCTGGCCGACAGCGTCGAGGCGGTGAAGCTGGCCTGCGACGGCCCCTCCGCCCCATGCTTCTCCGGCGCCACCCGCTCCAGCGGCGTCCACTCCTCCAACCGGGGGAGGATGTCGCGCAACCAGTCCCGCGCCGCCTCCAGCCCGAAGGCCTCGACCCGCTGGCCGGGATTGTAGCGGCGCTGCTCCTCGCGCCGCCGCTGCGTCACATAGGCGGCCATCAGCTCGTACAGGCTGGCGTCGATGCGGTCGGACGGGATGATCACCAGCGCCTCCGGGTCGCCCCGCGTGAACACGTCGCGCTTCAGCCGCGGCCGGGCGGTGATCGCCTCGACCGCCTTGCGCATCGCCTCCAGCTTCTGCAGCCGGAAGGCCAGGGCGGCGGCCATCTCCTCGGCAGGCATCTCCTCGCCCTTCTTGTCGGTGCGGGGCAGCAGCAGCCGCGACTTCAGATAGGCCAGCCACGAGGCCATCACGAGATAGTCCGCCGCCAGCGAGAAATTCCGCCGCCGCGCCTCGTGCACGAAGGCCAGATACTGTTCCGCCAGCTTCGTGATCGACAGCTTCAGCAGATCGACCTTCTGCGTCCGAGCCAGCGCCAGCAGCACGTGCAGCGGCCCTTCATAGCCCTCCAGATCGACCACGAACGCCTCGCCCGCATCGGCCTGCTCGACCGCGGCGAAATCCAGATTGGGCTGGAAGGCGTCGGTCACGCCTGCGCCTCGCCGACGTCAGGGCCCCGCGCCGCATCGAGCCGCCCCGCCATCAGCGCGTCGAACCGGTCCCGCGCCGCGAACTCGTCCAGAGGCTCCACCTCGCGCACGATCCGCGCCAGCGCAGCCGCCGCCCGTTTGCCCGCCTTGCCCTTCAGCTTGCCGACGCCTTCCGCGACCTGCCGCATCTCGTCGAGATCGCCGTTGCAGTGCAGGACCACGTCGCACCCGGCCTTCAGCGAATCCTCCGCCCGTTCCCGCAGACTCCCCGACAGCGCCTTCATCGACAGGTCGTCGGTCATGATCAGCCCGCCGAAGCCCAGGTCCTCGCGCATCAGCTTCAGCGCCTTCCTGGACGTCGTCGCCGGCCGTTTCGGGTCGATCGCGTCGAACACCACATGCGCCGTCATCGCCAGCGGCATGTCCGACAGCGCCCTGAACGGCGCGAAGTCCCAGCCGTCCAGCGTCGCCCGGTCGGCATGCACCACCGGCAGGTCATGGTGGCTGTCGGCGAAGGCCCGGCCATGCCCCGGCATATGCTTGATCACCGGCAGCACCCCGCCGGCCAGCAACCCCTCGGCCGCCGCCCGGCCCAGCATCGCCACCGTGGCCGGATCGCGCCCCCAGGCCCGGTCGCCGATGATGTCGTGGGCTCCGGGCACGGGCACATCCAGCACCGGGGCGCAGTCGACGTCGACGCCAACCGCCTTCAGATCGTTGGCCATCAGCCGCGCGCCCAGCCGGACCAGCTCGCGCGCCGCCAGCGGATCGTTGGTCGCCTTCAGATAGGCCTCGGCCGGCGGATATTTGGCCCAGTGCGGCGGCCCCATCCGCTGCACCCGGCCGCCCTCCTGGTCGATCAGCACCGGCGCATCGGCGTCGCCGACGCAGTGCCGCATCTCATCTGTCAGCGCCCGCATCTGCTCCGGGCCGTCGACATTGCGGCGAAAGACGATGAAGCCCCAGGGCCGGACGTCGGCGAAGAAGGCCTTCTCCTCCGCCGTCAGCCTGTGCCCGCTACAGCCGTAGATCGCCGCCGAACGCGTCACCGAACGATGCAGTCCCCGCCCGAGGCCTTGATGGCGTTGCACAGGCCGGTCGCCCGCTCGCGGCTCAGGCCGGTGATCGTGGTGCGATAGACGGTCGAGCCGTTCGAGGCCGTCACCTCCTGCACCCGCCGGCTGCCGCCCTCGGTCAGGGCCGGATAGCGGCCGACGACGGCGTTGTATTCGCGCTCGGCCAGATTGGGGGTCGAGAAGGCGCCGATCTGCACGCCCGAGGTTCCGCCGATCGGGGCCGGACGCGGCTCGGCCTTGGCCGGCGGCGGAGCCGGGGTCGGGGCCGGGCGAGTCGGGGCCGGCAGGGGCGCCGTCTCGATCGGGGCCGGGGCCGGGCGCGGCTGCACGGCTTCCGGCGGCGGCGTGAAGGTCGGGACGGTCGCGGGGGCCTCGGTCTCGGAATAGACGTCGATGCCGGCGGTCGGGTCGACCGGCTGGGCGTCGACCGGCGCGGCCGACTTCATCTCGCCGACCGGCGCGCCCACGGCGGGCGGGGCGTCTTCCGAGGCCCGCAGGCCGCCGCGGCTATAGTAGACAGCCACGGCCACAATCAGCACCAGCAGCACCACCGCCGAGATGATCAGCGTCATCGGCGGGGCCTTGCCGCCGCCGCCTCCCCCGCCGCCGCCGCGGCGCGGGTCATAGCCCTGGCGGTTGAACGGCAGGTCGTCGTCGGTCGGCGGCGTATAGGCGCCCCGGTCGCGGCCCTGGTTCGGGCGATAGGGATCTTCGTGAGACATGGCCGCGCCTTCCGTCGTGCCGCGCGAATCGTCGCGCGGAAGGGACACTCTAGCCCGGTCCGAGTCCTTTTTCAGGCCGCGCCCTACAGATCCAGCGCCAGATCCAGGCTGAACAGCTTCTTGTGCTCCTCGATCGCATAGCGGTCGGTCATGCCGGCGATGTAGTCGCACACCGCCCGCGCCCGCCGGGCCTCGTCGGCCGTCCCCGCCTTGCCCGACCATTCGGGCGGCAGCGTCCCCGGGTCGGCCATGAACAGCTGGAACATCTCGGCCAGAATCCGGCGCGCCTGGCTGCGCGTGCGATTGACCCGATAGTGGCGGTACATCCGCTCGAACAGGAATTTCCGCAGCACGCCCAGATCGGCCAGCATGCCGTGCGAAAAGGCTGCCAGCGTTCGCCCCGCCGTGCGCACATCCTCGGTCGAGCGGATATTCCCCGCGGCGATCCGCGCCTCGGTCTCGGCCAGCACGTCCTCGACCATGGCGCCGATCATCCGCCGCACCGCCTCGATGCGGATCATCCGCGCGTCGATGTCCGGCCAGTCCCTGCGCACTCCGTGCAGCACCGGCCCGATCAGCGGCACGTCCGACAGGTCTTCCAGGGTGAACAGCCCTGCCTGCACCCCGTCATCGACGTCGTGATTATTGTAGGCGATGTCGTCCGCGATCGCCGCCGCCTGCGCCTCCAGCGAGGCGAAACTGTCCAGCCGCAGGTCCCAGGCCGGCGCATAGTCGGCGATGGCCCGCCACGCCGGCTCGTCCAGCCGGTGGCTGACCGGCCCGTTATGCTTGACCACCCCCTCGACGGTTTCCCAGCTCAGGTTCAGCCCGTCGAACTGCGGATAGCGCTCCTCCAGCTTGGTCACCACGCGGAAGGTCTGGACGTTGTGGTCGAACCCGCCCCACGGCTCCATCTGCGCCTGCAGCTCGTCCTCGCCCGCGTGGCCGAACGGCGGATGGCCCAGGTCGTGCGCCAGGGCCACGGTCTCGGCCAGGTCGCTGTCCAGCCGCAGGGCGTGGGCGATCGACCGCGCGATCTGCGCCACCTCGAGGCTGTGCGTCAGCCGGGTACGGTAGTGGTCGCCCTCGTGCGCCACGAAGACCTGGGTCTTCTCCTTCAGCCGGCGAAAGGCGGTGGCGTGGATGATCCGGTCGCGGTCGCGGGCATAGGCGTTGCGGGTGCGGCTGATCGGTTCGGGCGTCAGCCGGCCGCGGCTGTGCTCCGGGTATTCGGCATAGGGGGCGCGCTCAGGGATCAACACGGCGGCTCATTCTCTGGCCGGGCCTTTGCGATCGCCCGTCCGCGCCTCATATAGAGCCCCGTGAGCAGCGTCCAATCCGCCCCCGCCTTCCAGATCACGCCCCACGCCGGGGGCCATGGTCTGACCCTGTCCGAAAGCGCCGCCGCCCGCCTGGCGAAACTCGCCGAGGCCGAGGGCCGCCCGGTGATGCTCCGCGTCGCCGTCGACGGCGGCGGTTGCTCCGGCTTCCAGTATCGGTTCGAACTGGTCGAGACGGCCGACCCCGACGACCTGCGCATCGAAGCCGCCGGCCAGGCCGCCCTGGTGGACCCCGTCTCCCTCCCCTTCCTCAAGGGCTCCGAGATCGCCTTCGTCGACGACCTCGCCGGGGCCCAGTTCGTGGTGCGCAACCCGAATGCGGCCTCCAGCTGCGGCTGTGGGGTCAGTTTCTCGATCTGAGGACCTGTCTTCTCCCTGTTCGCGCCGCGAATGGGGAAATGGATCGACGGCGAAGCCGGCGAGACGGAGGGGCTGGCGGCTTCAGGCTCGGTCGCTCTGCAACGGAAAGAGCCCTTCCACCGCTTCGCGGTCCCCTCCCCATCGCTGCGCGACAGGGAGGAGACATGAGATTGCTGCGCTGCAAATCCCCCGCCCGCCGTCATAATTATCGGACCTATCGGACTGTTTTCCCTCAACATCGCTCCGGGCCAGCGTCATGAGCGCGCCATAGGGGCAAACACCTGTATGATCAGGGCCGGCGGCGCCGGTCAGCGGGCCGCCCGGTCTTTGACAATAGAACCGACAGGCGCACCGCCTGAACCGGGGCCCTGGACGATCAGGACGGTTCGGACGGTTCGGACGGTCTTTTTCGATTAATATCCGGGTAAAAAAGGGCGTCGCGGAGACTTCAAGGGCCAACCCACCCCTTGTCATTAGCCTTCTTCCTAATTAGGCTCATCCCTATGAACGCCCTGTTCAAGGCCCTGTCTCACCCCGTGCGCCGCCGCATCATCGAGATGCTGCGCAAGGGCCCGATGGCGTCCGGCGACATCGCCGCCGCCTTCGACATGAGCTGGCCGACCATCACCGGCCACCTCAACGCGCTGAAAGAGGCTGGCCTGGTCTCGCCCGAGCGCGACGGGGCCTCGATCCGCTACCGGCTGGAGATTTCAGCCGTCGAGGAGGCCCTCGCCTTCCTGCTGCAGATGACCGGCGCCGGCCGGAAAGACCCCGGAGACCAACCATGACCGCCCCGAAGAAACCCGCATCCGCCCTGAACGCCGCCACCCTCGGCCTCAGCCTCATCGTCGGCGGCCTCGGCGTCTGGACCGTCTTCGCGGGTCCGCTTGAGCTGCTGCCGATCCACTGGAACGCCTCGGGTCAGGCCGACAACTGGAGCACCCGCGAACGCGTGGGCGGCGTCCTGATCGGCCTCGCCGTACTGACCCTCTTGCTCGGCGGCGGCATGGGCGTCGCCTCGCGGCGCACGGACGACCCGGCCCGGGCCCGCGCCCTGCGCTACGCCCAGCTGGTGGTGATCCTGAGCCTGCCGCTGGTCAGCCTGCTCGCCGCCTCCGCCAGCCTGTCCGGAACCACAGACATCGGGGGCGCGATCCCCATGGCCCTGATCAGCCTCGTCCTGCTGTTGATCGGAGCCTTCCTCGGCCGGGTCGGTCCCAACCCTTTCGTCGGCGTCCGCACCCCGTGGGCCTACAAGAGCCGCCTCGCCTGGGAGCGCTCCAACCGCCTCGCCGGCCGCCTCTTCTTCATCATCGGCCTCTCCGGCCTGCTCACCGCCCCGTTCGCACCCCGCCCCCTCGGCCTCTACCTCCTCCTGACCGGCATCGCCGTCGCCGCCCTCTGGTCCGTCATCGAGAGCTGGCGCGTCTGGCGCACCGACCCCGACCGCCAGCCCTTCTGATCCCTCGCACCGGGAGACCGTCATGCTCAGCCTCATCCTCGCCGCCCTGCTGCCGGACCCCGTCGCCACCCCGGTCGTGCTCCCGTCGGAGCCCGCGCCCCTGCACGGAACCCTGCTGGCGCCGTCTGAAACCCGGGCCGCCGCCCTGATCATCGCCGGCTCCGGCCCCACCGACCGGGACGGCAACAGCCCCCTCGGCGTCTCGGCCTCCAGCTACCGCCTGCTCGCCGAGGGTCTCGCCGCCCACGGCGTCGCCACCGTCCGCACCGACAAGCGCGGCGTGGGCGAAAGCGCCGCCGCCGGAGCACGGGAGGAAGACCTGCGCTTCACCGACTACGCCGACGACGCCCGCGCCTGGGCCGCCGAGACGGCCCGGCTGACCGGGCAACCGTGCGCCTGGCTGATCGGGCACAGCGAGGGCGCGCTGGTGGCCCTCACGGCCGCGTCCGGCGACGACGCGGCGATCTGCGGTCTGGTGCTGCTGTCCGGGGCCGGCCGCCCCATCGGCGCGGTGCTGCGCGAACAGCTGGCGACCGCGCCCGAGCCCTTCCTCAGCCAGGCTCTGGCCATCCTCGCCGAGCTCGAGGCCGGCCGGCCGGTGGCCGAGGTCCCGCCGCAGCTGGCGGCGCTGTTCCGCCCGTCGGTCCAGCCCTACATGATCTCATGGCTGCCGCTCGATCCGGCGGCGATGGTCGCGGCCTATGAGGGGCCCGTCATGATCGGCCATGGCGCAACCGACATCCAGGTCGGCGTCGCCGACGCCGAGGCCCTGGCCGCCGCCCGCCCCGACGCCACGCTGAGGCTCTGGGACGGCGTCAACCACCTGCTGAAGATCGCGCCCGCCGACCGCGCCGCCAATGCGGCGACCTACCGCAACCCCGACCTGCCGCTGGCCCCCGGCGTCGTCGAGGACGTGGCCGGCTTCATCCTCCAGCCGCGCTAGGCCAGCGTCTCCTGGAACCGCACCGGCCGCCCGTGGGCGCTGCCGATCAGGTCGCCGTCGCGCATCACCACCCGGCCGCGGACGATCGTCGCCATCGGCCAGCCGGTCGCCTCGAAGCCGTCGAACGGCGTCCAGCCCGACCGCGTGGCCATGTCCTCGTGCCGGATGACCCGCTTCTCCTTCAGGTCGACCAGCGTCAGGTCGGCGTCATAGCCCTCGGCCATCCGCCCCTTGCCGGCGATGCCGAACACCCGGTTGGCCCCATGGCTCGTCAGGTCGATGAACCGGTCGAGGCTCAGCCGCCCGTTCGCCACATGGGTCAGCATCACCGGCACCAGGGTCTGCACCCCCGGCATGCCCGAGGGCGAGGCCGGATAGGGCCGGGCCTTCTCCTCCAGCGTATGCGGCGCGTGGTCCGAGCCCAGCACGTCCGCCACGCCCTGCTCGATCCCCCGCCACAGGCCGGCGATGTGGTAATTGTTGCGGATCGGCGGGTTCATCTGCGCCAGACCCTTCAGCCGCTCATAGGCCTCGTCGCCGTCCAGGGTCAGGTGCTGCGGCGTCAGCTCCATCGTCGCCACATCCTTGTGGTGGGCCAGGAACTCGACCTCCTCGGCCGTGGTCACGTGCAGCACATGGATGCGCGCCCCCGTCTCCCTCGCCAGCCGCACCAGCCGCCGGGTGGACATGATGGCGCTCTCGGGGTCGCGCACCTCGGGGTGGCTGGTCCAGTCGCCCGTCCGCGCCAGCGGCCGCCGCTCGACCAGCCGGTACTCGTCCTCCGAATGGAAGGTCGCCCGCCGCTTCACATGGCGCAGAACCTCGCGCACCCCGTCGTCGTCGGCGACCAGCAGGGTCCCGGTGGACGCCCCCATGAACACCTTGACCCCGCAGCAGCCGGGCAGCCGCTCCAGCTCGCCCAGATATTTCGCATTCTCGTGCGTCCCGCCCATGTAGAAGGCGTGGTCGGTCCACATCCGGTCCCGCGCCCGGGCCAGCTTGTCGGCCAAGGCCTCCGGATCGGTCGTCGAGGGCTCGGTGTTCGGCATTTCGAACACCGCCGTGACCCCGCCCAGGGCGGCGGCGCGCGAGCCGGTCTCCAGATCTTCCTTCCACTCCAGCCCCGGCTCGCGGAAATGGACCTGGGTGTCGATGACGCCGGGCAGCACCGTCAGCCCCGCCGCATCCACCGTGTCGCCCGCGCTGGCCTGCGACAGGTCGCCGATGAAGGCGATCTTGCCGTCGATCACGCCGACATCCGCCATGCCGCGCCCGGCGTGATTGGCCACCTCGCCGCCGCGGACGATCAGGTCATAAGTCTGGGTCATGGCTCGGCCCTATACCCGCTCGGCCAGCACCTTGCGAGCCGCCTTCAGCACCCGGTCGGCCGGCAGGTCGTTCATGTGCTCGATGGCTTGGTCCAGCCGGGGGTCGATCTTGCGGTACTCGTCGACAGAGCGCGGACCGCGCACGGCGATCCCGCCCCATGGCCCCCGCTCGACCTCGTCCGACGGCCCGTAGGCGGCCACCACCGGAGTTCCCGAGGCTACCGCCAGATCGGTCCAGAGCGAGTCCCCGCCCAGATACAGGGCGCAGCGCCCGACGGCCGCCATCGCCTGCAAGGGGCTCAGCCGCCCCTGCAGCTCAATGGTGCGATGGCGCGGCAGGGCAAGACGAATGGTGTGGGCCGCGTCCCGGTCGGTCTCCGCACCCACCACCAGCACCCGGCCGCCCTCCAGCGGGCCGCCGTCGCCGACGAGGGTCGAGGCGACCTTGGCGAAGCGCTCGGCCGGCCACCGGCGTCCCATCCAGGCCGCCCCCGGCCCGATGGCCAGCAAGGGCCCCTCGCCGGGCGGGATCAGGGCCTCGACAGACGCCCGCGTCGCCTCGGAGACGAACAGCCGCGGGGCCGGAACTTCATCCAGCTGCAGCACCCGCGCCGCCAGCTCGACCGCGTGGACCCCGGCCTCGCGCTCGCCGCGAACGGCCCGCTTCTGCCGCTTCAGCTTGCCGGACAGCGCCGAGCCGCGCATGTCGACCACCAGGCCCCAGTTGGTCGGCCGCACCTGGTTCCACAGGCCGATCCAGTCCAGCCGGCTCTCCTTCTCCAGCACGATCAACCTGTCGAGGCGCGGCGTGTCGGCGAACAGCGGCGCGCTGGCCGGAGATCCGACGACGGTGAACCGCGCCTGCGGCATGGCCTCGACCAGATACGCCAGCACCCCGCACGACAGCACCGCGGCCTGGGCGTCGGCCTCGGCGATATACAGGATGGGGAAACGGGCCGTCATGATTGGACCGTATACGGATTCTCCCGCAGCATCAGCGTTCAACGGGTGTGGTCCACAGGCGCGCGCAGCCCTATCTACACCACCATGACCACCCGCATCGCCCGCCTCGACAGCCGCGCCCTGCTTCGGGTCTCCGGCCCCGACGCCCGGCCCTTCCTGCACAACCTGCTGACCCAGGACGTCGAGACCCTCGCCGACGGCGGCCTCCGCTTCGGCGCCCTGCTCTCCCCGCCGGGCCGGCTGCTGTTCGATCTCTTCCTGCGGGGCGAGGCCGACGGCGTCCTGCTGGACGTCGCCGCCGATCGCCGGGACGCCCTGCTGCAGCGCCTGTCGATGTACAAACTGCGCGCCCAGGTCACGGTCGAAACGGATGAACGCCCCGTCTTCGCCTCATGGCCCGGGGTGGCCCAGGGCTTCACGGCCGACCCGCGCACGCCCGACCTCGGCGGCCGGCGCTATGGCGGCGAGGTCGCGGCGACCGCCACCGAAGCCGACTGGCAGACCCACCGTCTGGCGGTGGGCGTCCCCGATCCGACGGCCGACGCCCTCTCCGACAAGACCTATCCGATCGAGGCGAATTTCGACCTGCTGAACGGCATCGACTTCCAAAAGGGCTGTTTCGTCGGCCAGGAGACCACTTCGCGCATGAAGCGCCGTGGGAGCATCAAGAATCGCATGCTCCCGCTCGCCTTCGACGGCCCGCCTCCTCCCTTCGGGGCCGAGGTCCTGCGCGGCGACCTGCGCGCCGGCGAGCTTCTCAGCGGTCGCGACGGGGCCGCCATGGCCCTGCTGCGTCTGGACCGGCTGGACGGCGAGCTGACGGTGGAGGGGCGGCCCATGACGGTCCGCCGCCCCGGCTGGATGCCGGCGTAGGGCCTCCCCGCGGCCTCGGAGGAACAACGGTGTTCGGCGCCCGTTGTTGTTATGTCCCGAGGAGGGACGCCCCATGACAGCCGAGATCGATCACCTGCGCGAACGCGCTCGCTCCTTCCGTCGCCGCGCCGAATGGATGATGGACGGCGCGGACCGCGAACGGCTGATCGCCCGCGCCGCGGCCTACGACAGCCGGG
Organism: Brevundimonas sp.; assembly: GCF_036676055.1. Classification (GTDB taxonomy): domain Bacteria; phylum Pseudomonadota; class Alphaproteobacteria; order Caulobacterales; family Caulobacteraceae; genus Brevundimonas. Next base: position 38,451 of record NZ_JAKFDS010000029.1, read on the forward strand.
CAGTCGGCCTCACGCCGCCGCCTCTGGCGGGATAGGCCTCACTCGCCTGGAGACGTCTCGCCCGCATTTGCCGGTGGCGCCAGGCTCTTCATTTCCGTCCACGCCAGCCGCCCGGCGCCCGCCGTCCGTCCGCGCTCGAACAGCCCGGCCATGGCCGCCGGATCGAAGTCGAGGCTTGAGGCCTCGATATCGTCCGGAACGGCGGCGACGTACATCCGGATGCCGTTGCGCTCGGCGAAGGCGAGATTGACCGCGAGGCTGGTGCGCAGGTTCGCCTTGCTCATGGTGTCGTAGGACCGGGCCAGAATGGCCGGCAGGGTCCCGCGCGTGATCCGCTCGGTGCGCCCGATCTGACCGTTGACCAGCACGTACAGGCCGGTGCCCGGCGGCGCCCGGGTCGGGGTCGTCACCGTCAGCAGGCTCTCGGGTATGCCGAGAAAAGGCGTATTGACCCCGCCGTCGACGTGCATTTCCTCGACCAACTGGCCGGCCGCGTCGATGCCCGGGATCATCACCGGCGGAAACACCCCGGGAATGCTGGCCGAGGCCAACAGCACCTCGCGGAACAGGATGACCGCCTGAGCCCCGCCCTGCTTCGCCAGCACGCCCATGTCCCAGATGACCGTCTCCTGGGCGTCCAGATTGGTGGTGACGATCAGCAGCCGCCGCCCTTTGTCGTGCTCGGCGGCGATGGCCCGCAACAGGTCCTCGGTGACATAGTCTTCGACCAGGTCCTTGAGCACGCCGGAGTCGAACAGGCCGGGCGCGGCCAGGGCGGCGAAGCTGCGCCAGCCCAGCAGGCCTCCGGTGCGGCCCTCGGCGTAGGCGCCGCGCAGTTCGTCATCCCACTCGGGACCAAGGAAGGCGAAGGGCGCCGCCAGCGCGCCGGTGCTGACGCCCGTGACCACGCTGAATTCGGGGCGGGTCCCGCTCTCGGTCCAGCCGACAAGGACGCCCGCGCCATAGGCGCCGTTGGCGCCGCCGCCTGACAGGGCGAGGATGGTCCGCCCCTCATGCCCCGTCCAAAGGCCGTCGCCAACTTCCTCAGCCAGGGCCTCGACCCGGGCGACGTCGCCGGCCCGGATACGCGGATCCTCGGTCGGCCGCCAGGTCTGCGTGGCCAGGCGCAGGACTCCACCTTCCGGACGATCGATGGTTCCGCAGCCGGCCAGCCACAGCCCCGCCAGCAGGATGGCGACGAGCGCTGCGGGTCTGGAGATCATGCGTTGCATCCGGGTCGAGACAGGAGCCGCTGATAGCACGGATCCCGACCGGCCTTCACGGCGTCCGCCAAGGCGCTACCCTTCCCCCATGTCCGACTCGCACCGCCTCATCGACCTCAGCCACGCCATCGAGGATGGCCTGATCACCTACAAGGGCCTGCCGGCGCCACTGATCTGCGACCATCTCAGCCGCGAGGCGTCGCGCGCCAACTACGAGCCGGGGACCGAATTCCAGATCGGCCGGATCGAGATGGTCGGCAACACCGGCACCTATCTTGACAGCCCCTTCCACCGCTACGCCGACGGCGAGGACCTCAGCGACATCGCCCTCGACCGCATAGCCGCCCTGCCCGGGATCGTCGTCCGCGCCCCGGATACGCAGGCCATCGACGCCGACCGCTTCGAGGGCCTCGACCTCACCGGCAAGGCGGTGCTGGTCCACACCGGCTGGGCCCGCCACTGGCGCACCGACGCCTATTTCGAAGATCACCCCTTCCTGACCGAAGCCGCCGCCGACTTCCTCGTCGAGGCGGGCGCCGCCCTGGTCGGCATAGACTCGCACAACATCGACGACACCCGCACACGGTCGCGACCGGTCCATACCGTGCTGCTCGGCGCCGGCATCCCGATCTGCGAACACATGAGAGGGCTGGAGCTGCTCCCGAACGCCCGCTTCCGCTTCACCGCCGCCCCGCCCAAGGTGAAGGCCTTCGGAACCTTTCCGGTGCGAGCGTTTGCAGAGATCGTCGCGTGAACGTCAACCGCTGCGCCTGGTGCGGGACCGATCCACTCTATGTCGCCTATCACGACGAGGAGTGGGGCGTGCCCGAGTACGACCCGCGCGCCCTGTGGGAGAAGCTGGTGCTGGATGGCTTCCAGGCCGGTCTGGCGTGGATCACCATCCTGCGGAAGCGCGAGGGCATGCGCGACGCCTTCGACGGCTTCGACCCGGAAATCGTCGCCCGCTACGGCGACGCGGACATCGAGCGGCTGCTCGGCGACGCCCGCATCATTCGCTCGCGGGCCAAGATCAACAGCGCAATCAAGGGGGCGAAGATCTGGCTGGAGATGCGGGACCAGGGTGAGGACTTCAGCGAATGGCTGTGGTCCTTCGTCGGCGGCGCGCCGATCCAGAACCGCTGGCCCGACAGCGACGCGCGGCCCGTGGCAACGCCGGAATCCGAAGCCATGTCGAAGGCCCTGAAGAAGCGGGGCTTCAACTTCGTCGGCCCGGTGATTGTCTACGCCTTCATGCAGGCTGTGGGCATGGTCAACGATCACGGCGTCGAGTGCTTCCGTCACCGCGAGGTTCGTGCGAGGAGCGACCGGTGAAGACCCCTTCGAAGAGCACCGGCAAGGCGAAGGCGCCCGTGAAAACGGCGCGCGGCTTCCCGACGCTGGCGCTCGAAACGGTGCTGATCCAGTCGTGCGGCGGCTTGGTCTGCGGCGTGGACGAGGCGGGGCGCGGACCGTGGGCCGGCCCGGTTTCGGCCGGAGCGGTGATCCTGAACCCCGACGACCTGCCGGAAGGCATCGACGACTCCAAGGCCCTGACCCACGCCCGGCGGGAAGCGGTGGAGATCGAGATCAAGGCCCGCGCCGTCGCCTGGGGCGTCGGCTTCGCCTCGGTCGAGGAGATCGCCGAACTGAACATCCTGCACGCGACCGGCCTGGCCATGTGCCGCGCCATCGAGGCGATGTCGGTCCAGCCGGCCGCCGCGCTGGTGGACGGCAACTACCGCTTCAAACTGCCGTGCGACGTGCAGACGGTGGTGGGCGGCGACGGGCTGTCGTTGTCGATCGCCGCGGCCTCGATCCTCGCCAAGACGGCGCGGGACCGGCTGATGGTCGAACTGGATGCCGAATACCCCGGCTACGGCTTTGCCGGCCACAAGGGCTACAACGCCCCGGTGCATCAGGAGGCCCTGAGGACCCTGGGCCCCTGCCCGGCCCATCGCCGCGGCTGGGCTCCGATCCGGGCGCTGCTCGAAGACGTCTAGATGTGCAGGGCGCCGCCGAGCATAGCGCCCATCAGAGCCGCGACGACGCCGCCGAGCGTGATGGTCAGCCACGCCGGCACGCCGTCCGTAAGGTCCGACAGGCCCCGGTCGGCCTCAGGCGCCACGTCATTGGCCACCCGACTGTCGAAGCGCACGGGAGACGGCGGGCGCCAGGCCACGGTTTCAAAGGCGTCGACCGACCGGCCATAGGCCCGGCTTGCTTCCAGACGCCGCGAAGGGGAGAGGGTCATCTGTTCCATGGCCCACACAACGGCCCGGATTCCGGACCGTTCCCGATTACGCCGCGTCGGCGAGGTTCAGACGCCGGTCGCTGACCACGAACAGGTATTCCACGTTCCTAAGCCGGCCCACCGTCCCGACCTTGTCGCCCTTGGGATTATGGATGCCGATGCGGGCCCCGACGTAGCGCGGGCGCGCGATCTCGATGACCTGCACCTCGCCCCGGCCCGACAGCATTTCGACCAGCTGGTCCCGACCCAGATAACCCTCGTCATTGAAGGAGACGATCAGGTTCGGCGCCTTCAGCCCCTCGATCACCGCCTGCAGCGCCGGGGCGATGCCGGGGCGGCTGTTGAAGGCGCTCTTGCGCGTGCGGACGTCGATCCGCTTGTTCGCGATCCCGTAGGTCTCCGGCTTGTCCCACAGCACGAGGCTCTCCCAGCAGTGGTAGTTGCCGAGGTAGGAATGCTGGTTGTAGGGCGGGTCCAGATAGACGAGGTCGGCCTCGACCGACGGCGCCAGTTCGACCGCGTCGGCTCGGGTCGCCTTGCACTGTCCGACCGCCACGCCCGGCAGGATGTCGGGCATCCGCAGCTCCAGCGGCTTTAGCGCCCGGCTGGCCCAGGACTTCATATAGGCCATCTGCAGGCCTGCGGTGGAATCGACCCGGTCGGCCGCCTCCATCAAACTGACCAGGGCGATGGCCTCCAGCTCGGGCTCCAGCGCCATGGCCGCGATGCGGTCGCGCATGGCGTCGATCCGGGCGCCGTTCTCGGGCGTGAAATAGCGGGCGTCCTCGCAGAAGGTCTTCGTGAACCAGCCGGGCCCGGGCGTCACGGTCCGCAGTTCGGCCAGCACGCCTTCCGCCCGCTCCAGCCACCGCTCCCGATCGGCCTGCACATAGGCCGTGGCCAGCACGTGGGCGTAGGCGTTGTGGTCGTTCGACCAGACCCGGAAGCCCTGCTTCTTCAGCGCATGGCCGACCCGCGCGGAGCCCGAAAACAGGTCGCAGACGGTCCCGCCATCCGGCAGCACGCCGGCGATGGCGGCGATGATCTCCGCCAGCAGCGCGCGCTTCGACCCGATGTATTTGATCATGCCGACCCTTGCGGGGTCAGCCCTTGTGACCGCGCCCCTTCATCGAAACATGCGCCAGTCTCAGCAGATTCGCAGCCCCCGGCGCGCCGAAGGGCGTGCCGGCGAGGATCAGCAGGCGCTGGCCCGGCTCGGCGAGGCCGTATTCGACCGCCTTGGCGACCGCGTCGTCGGTGACCTCCTCCAGCGAGGCGGGCTCGCGGCTGAGACGCGGCTCCAGCCCCCAGACCAGCGCCAGACGCCGGGCCGTGTCGGGGTTCGGGGTCAGGGCCAGCACCGTCTGCAGCGGCCGCTCGCGCGACATCCGCCGCGCCGTCCCGCCCAAGGTGGTGAAGACCACGATACAGGCGGTCGACTGGGCCTCGGCCGCCTTGCGCGCCGCCGCCACCAGGGCGTCGACGTCGTGCTCGTCCATGCCCGCGTGTTCGGCGTCCATCAGGCTGGGCCACATCGGGTCGCGCTCAACCCGCTCGATGATCCGGTTCATGATGCCGACCGATTCCAGAGGATAGTCGCCCGACGCCGTTTCGGCCGACAGCATCAGGGCGTCGGCGCCCTCATAGACGGCGTTGGCCACGTCCGAAGCCTCGGCCCGCGTCGGCGCGGGGGCCGAGGTCATCGATTCCAGCATCTGGGTCGCCACGATCACCGGCACCCCACGCTGGCGGGCCGCGCGGATGATCCGTTTCTGCGCCACCGGAACCTCTTCCGGGTCCAGTTCAACGCCGAGGTCGCCACGCGCGACCATGACGCCGTCGCAGTAGTCGAGGATGCTCTCCAGCTCGTTCAGGGCCTGGGGTTTCTCGATCTTGGCGAGGCAGGCGGCGCGTCCCTTCACGATCTGCTTCAGCTCGGCCATGTCCTCGGCCTTCTGAACGAAGCTCAGCGCGACCCAGTCGACGCCGATGCGCAGGGCGAAGGCGAGGTCCTCGCGATCCTTGGGCGTCAGGGCCGAGACCGGCACGACAGCCTCGGGCACGGCCACGCCCTTGCGGTCGGACAGTTTCGAGCCGCTCTCGACCGTCACGTCGGCCCATTCGTCCGTGCGCTCGCCGACCCGCAACCGCACCCGGCCGTCGTCGAGCAGCAGCAACATGCCCGTGCGTAGAGCCCGGAAAATCTCGGGATGCGGCATCTGCACCCGCGTCGCGTCGCCCGGCGTCGGATCCAGATCGAAGCGCATCCGGTGGCCCGGTTTGACGTCGATCTCGACGTCCCTGAAGCGGCCCAGCCGCAGCTTGGGCCCCTGCAGGTCGGCCAGCACGCCCAGCGGCCGCTTCAGCGCCAGCTCGGCCCCCCGCACCGCCTTCAGGGCCGCCGCGTGATCCTCGTGCGTGCCGTGGCTGAAGTTGAGGCGGAAGACATCCACCCCGGCCTGGGCCAGGGCCTTCACCGTGCCGGGCGCCCGGCTGGCAGGTCCGAGGGTCGCGACGATGCGGGCGCGCCGGGCTCTTTTCATGCGATATCCGTGGCCTTTGAGGGAGCGTTCGCCCCTTGTGCCAATGAAACGCCGCAGGGGTAAGGCCGCTCCGCCCCGCGAAACACGAAGTTACGCCGCGCGGCGGAAGTTCAGGGCTTCGGAACCGGTTCGCGCAGGGCCTCGCGGAACGCTTCCAGCCGCGCCCGATACCCCTCGGCGTCGCCGTATTCGATGAAGCGGGCGTAGCGCTCGTGCGGGTCGCTGACCCGCAGCGCGTGCTTGATGGGGCACCAGTACTGCTCGGTCCGGCTGGCGATCTCGCGAACGTAGGCGACCACGCCGTTGGCGTACTCGCAGAAGACGCAGTTCACGGCCTCGATCCCGTTCAGATAGGCCAGACGTCCGCGATCCAGCACGACGTACCGGGACCTTGGCACGCGGGTGATGCGATACGCCCGGAAGCAGATCGCCTGATACAGGCTGGCCCAGACGTCGATCAGCGCCAAGGGGATGATCAGGGAATAGATCACCGGCGCAGTCGCCACCGTGGCGAATGAGGATCGGCCGATGAAGCTCCCGACTCCCCGGCGCAGCCGGCGGTGTTCGGCCACCAGGCCCTCCTCGAACTCCACCAGCCCGGATTTCAGCCGCCAGCCCAGCGTCGTGCGGCGCTTTTCGATCTCCCGGTCGAGCTCGCCCTGGAGACGGACGATCTCATGCGCCAGCGCCTCGAGGCGGGCGGTCAAGCGCGCGGGACCACGGCGTTCAGGGCGCGCTCCAGCGGCGCCAGCCAGCGCTCCAGCTCGACGTCGGGAGCCTTGGTCAGATCCCGGTCCAGCGTATCAGCGACCGGCGCCGTGGAGCCGATGGCGTCCTTCAGCACCCCCAGAATTCGAGCGGGGGCGACGAGGATCAGGGCGTGATCGCCGCGGCTCCTGAGCGCCTGCACGGCCGCCTCGGCCACCCCGGTGGCGAACTCGGCCTTGGCCTGACGATAGGGGTCCTCGACGCCGGTGGTGTGGCTGGCGCCCGTCGCCGACTGAACCGAACGCACCGCTGGATTGTGTCGCCGCTCCTCGCGCAGTTCGGCCAGCGGCGCGGCGCCGTCGATCTCCTGCACCGTGCGAAAGGCGCGGGTCTCGGGATCGCGCTCGACGAACCGGGCGCGACCCCCGTCGGCCAGCACGAACAGGGCTCTGTGTTTTCTGGGCATGACAACCTCGGTGGAAACGGGCGGCGCGGACCGCCTCGGCCTCCCACCTTATCGCGCCCCGCCCGGCCGCTCTTGATCTGGCTCAAGCGGCCGTGGTGCGAGCGGCGGGGGTCGAACCCGCATGACCGAAGTCGAGGGATTTTAAGTCCCTTGCGTCTACCAGTTTCGCCACGCTCGCGGCGGTGGACCCTACTGCGCCGGTCTTAAGGCGCGGAAGTCCACGTCGGAGTTGGCCAGCAGCCACAGGAAGGCGGCCCAGGCGGCGACGTTCTGGTCCATGGCCTCGGGATCGATTCGGTCCAGCACGTCGTCGGCGGTGTGGTGGGTGTCGAAATAGTCGGTGCCATCCTGGTTCAGCCGGAAGGCCGGCACGCCCGCCGCCACCGTGGGGCCGGTGTCCGGGCCGCCGCCGGTCGCGGCCGAGCCGTCGAACAGCACGCCCAACGGCGTCAGCACGGCCTGGGCTGCCCGGCGGAAGTCGGTCTCGGCCGCCCCGGCGGGCAGGGTCAGGCTGTAGATCGGCCCGGCTCCGAAGTCGCTCTCGCTGATCGCCACATGGTTCGCCATCTCGCTGGCCCGGCTGGAGGCATAGAACCGGGCGCCGGCCAGCCCCTGGGCGGGCGGCGGCTGGCTGACCTCTTCCGAGCCCCACCAGACCACGCGAATGGTGCGCCGCGGCTTGCGCGGCATGTCCTCGATCAGCTTCAGGGCGGCGGCGGTGATCGCCACCCCCGCGCCGTCGTCGATCGCCCCGGTGCCGAGATCCCAGCTGTCCAGATGGCCGCCGATGACGATGACCTCGTCCCCCGCCCCCGAGCCGCGGACCTCGCCAATGACGTTCTGGCTCTTGCTGTCGGCGGTGAAGCCGGCGGTCGAGAACAGGCGCATCCGCACCGGCTGGTCGGTCAGGCGCATCATGCGACGCAGCTGATCGGCGTCCGGCGGGCTCATGGCGAAGGCCGGCACCGTCCCCTCGCCCACCCGCGTCGCGCCGGTGTGGGCGAAGCGGTGGTCGTGGGTGCCCAGCGAGCGCAGCACATAGCCGATCGCGCCGCGCTTCGCCGCCTCGGTCGGGCCATTGCCCCGCACCGGCGAGGTCGCGCCATAGCCGCGGCCGTCCTGGGCCTGGACCGTGTCCTGCAGCACCACGGCGATCTTGCCGGTCAGCGAACCCTCGGGCTGGTCCAGCAGTTGCTGATAGGTCTCGAAGATGGCCGCTTCACCCTCGATGCCCTCGGCCGGCGTCGCGATGGAACCGCCCAGCGCCACCACCTCCAGCGGCTGCGGGAAGGGCGACAGGATCTCCACCCGCGCCTCGCCCCGGGACCACAGGGCCAGCGGGAATTCCTCGATGGAGACGTTGTCGAAGCCCATGGCGCGGAACTGGTCTGCGCCCCAGCGGGCCGAGGCCTGTTCGGAGTCCGAACCCGCCAGCCGCGGGCCGAACCGGGTGGTCAGCTCCGAGACCAGCTCATAGGCCGCATTGTCCTGCAGCGCCCGGTCGCGCAGCTGCTCCGCCTCGCGGATGGTGCGGGCGTCCTGCGCCAGCACGGGGCCGGCGGCGAGGGTCAGGGCCAGGGCGCTGGCGGCGAGGAGACGGGCGGACAGGGACATGGCGGCTCCGGGACTCAGAAGGAGCCCGAACCTAGACCGCGCGCGCCGGAGGGAGAAGCGATGCGGCCCGGAGTTTTCTCCGGCGTCGCATAAACAGGCCTATTCACCCTTGATGTAGGGCTCCACCGGCCCCTGCAGCTTGACCGTCAGGGCCTTGCCGCGGCGGTCGACGCGGTTGCCGACGGCCAGACGCACCCAGCCCTCGGAGACGCAGTATTCCTCGACATTGGTCTTGTCCTCGCCCTTGAAGCGGACACCCACGCCCTGCGCCAGCAGGTCGGCGTCGTGGAACGGGCTGTCGGGATCGACGGACAGGCGGTCGGGAAGATCGGTCATGGTCAGGCGCTCGGCAAAGGACAGGGGGCGGGCTTTAGCCGAGGACGGCGGCGGCTCCAAGAGAGCTTGACCTGACGCCGCGTCAATCAATTAGGTTCGTTGCGAATAACTACGGACCTGTCGATGAGCGACCCAGTCATCCACGATCTCACCGTCACCGCCGCCGACGGCTATCCCCTGTCGATGCAACTGGTGTCAGCGAAAGCGCCGACGGTCGCCGTGCTCGTCAGCTCGGGAACCGGCTTTCCGAAGGGGTTCTACGGGAGGTTCGCCCGCCATCTGGCCGGCAAGGGCGCGGCCGTGCTGACCTACGATTTCCGGGGCATCGCCGGCTCCCGGCCCGACGACCTCGCCGCGATGCGGATGGACTATCCCGACTGGGGCCGGCTCGACATGCCCGCCGCGCTCGACGCCCTGGTCGCGGCGGCCCCGGACGTGCCGGTCGTCCATGTCGGACACAGCGTCGGCGGCCATTTCCTCGGTTTCATGCCCAATCAGCACCGCATCGACCGTCATGCGTTCGTCTCGGTCGGCAGCGGTTACTGGGCCCGGCATCACCGGTCCTATAATCCGTTCGAATTGTTCTTCTGGTTCGGCTACGGCCCGTGGAGCCTCGCGCGCCGCGGCTACATCAAGGGCGGCGGCCTGTGGGCCGGGACCGACCTGCCGCGCGGTGTCTGGGAGACCTGGCGGCGCTGGTGTCTGAAGGCCGCCTATTTCCGTGACGAGCTGAACGACCGGCTCCGACCCCATCATTTCGAGGCGGTGACGGCGCCGATCCGCTCGTGGATCTTCACCGACGACCCGATCGCGACGCCCGGGACATCGCACGACCTGCTGCAGGTGTATCCCAATGCGCCGCGCGAGGTCGTCGTGCGCGCGCCGGCCGACTATGGCGTTCCCCGCATCGGCCATGAGGGCGCCTTCCGCCGGGGCATGGAGCCTTTGTGGGACGAGATGTTCGACTGGCTGGTTGAACCATCCGCCGCGCCCCCCAGTTAAACCGCTCCCCCGCCCGGAGCCCGCCATGACCGATCAGCCAGCCATCACCGTCGACGGCCACGCCATTCCCCTGCTCGGCTTCGGCACCTGGATGCTTGAGCCCGAAGACGCCCGCCGCATGGTCGCCGAGGCCCTGCGCATCGGCTACCGCCACATCGACACGGCCTGGATCTATCGCAACGAGGCGGCCGTCGGCGACGGCATCCGCGACGCCATCGAGGCCGGCCATGTGGCGCGCGACGACCTGTGGCTGACCACCAAGATCTGGGTCGACCATTTCCACCGGGACGCCCTGCTGAAACAGGCGGCCGAATCCGCGGCCAGCCTCGGCTTCACCCCCGACCTGCTGCTGCTGCATTGGCCGAAGCCGACCCCATCGTTTGAAGAGACGCTGGGCGCCCTCAACGCGGCGCAGGATCAGGGCCTGACCCGGGCCATCGGCCTCTCCAACTTCCCCTCGGCCGAGTTCCGGCAGGCGCAATCGCTGTCGAAGGCGAAACTGATCACCAACCAGGTCGAGTACCACCCCTACCTGAAGCTCACCCGCCTGCTGGAGACCGCACGGGACCTCGGCTCGTCGATCACCGCCTGGTCGCCGCTGGCCCAGGGCAAGATCGCCGACGACCCCACGCTCAACGAGATCGCCCGCGCCCACGGCAAGACGCCGGGCCAGGTCACCCTGCGCTGGCTGATCCAGCAGGATGTGATCGCCATTCCCCGCACGGCGAAGGAAAGCCGCGCCGCCGAGAATTTCGACATCTTCGACTTAGCCCTGTCCGCCGAAGAGATGGACCGCATCCACGCCCTCGCCCGCTCCGACGGCCGCCTCGGCGACTGGATCGATCCGGCTTTCCAGTGGGACCGCGAATGGTGACCGTCGCGTCGCCGCACCGTCTCGCGAACGGGTGACAGCGCCGCTTCGTCCGCCTAATCCAGCAGGACGTCTGGAGCGATCGATGGCCTACAAATCCCTGCGCGACTTCATGGCCATGCTCGAGGCCGGGGGCGAACTGGTTCGCGTCTCCGAACCCGTCTCCACCCATCTGGAGATGACCGAGATCCAGACCCGGCTGCTGCGCAACGGCGGCCCGGCGGTGCTGTTCGAAAAGCCGGTCATGCCCGACGGCTCGATCAGCCCCATCCCCTGCCTCGCCAACCTGTTCGGCACGGTGAAGCGCGTCGCCATGGGCGTGACCATGGAGAAGAAGACCCGCACATCCGCCGCCGAGCTGCGCGAGGTCGGCGAGCTGCTGGCCTTCCTGCGCAATCCGACCCCGCCGCGCGGCCTGTCGGACGCCATGGATATGCTGCCGCTGGCGCAGACCGTCATGTCGATGCGGCCGAAGGTGGTGAAGACGGCCCCGGTGCAGCAGGTCGTGCTCAAGGGCGACCAGATCGACCTGACCTCGCTCCCGGTCCAGGGCTGCTGGCCCGGCGAGCCGGCGCCGCTGATCACCTGGGGTCTCGTCGTCACCAAGGGGCCGTCAGAGGACCGCGAGGACGACTTCAACCTCGGCATCTACCGCATGCAGGTGCTGGGCAAGGACAGGGCCATCATGCGTTGGCTCGCCCACCGCGGCGGAGCCCAGCACTACGCCCGGCACAAAAAGGCGGGCAAGAAAGGCCCGCTGCCCTGCGCCGTCGTGCTCGGCGCCGACCCCGGGACCATTCTGGCCGCCGTGACGCCCGTGCCGGACACCCTGTCGGAATACCAGTTCGCCGGCCTGTTGCGCGGAGCCAAGGCCGAGCTCGTGCCCTGCAAGACCGTGCCGCTGATGGTCCCCGCCAACGCCGAAATCGTGCTGGAAGGTCATGTCCTTTTCGACGAGCACGCCCCCGAGGGGCCCTACGGCGACCACACCGGCTACTACAACTCGGTCGAGACCTTCCCGGTCTTTCGGGTGACGGCGATCACCATGCGCCGCGACCCGATCTATCTGACCACCTTCACCGGTCGCCCGCCCGACGAGCCCTCGGTGCTGGGCGAGGCGCTGAACGAGGTCTTCATCCCCCTGCTGCGCCAGCAGTTCCCCGAGATCACCGACTTCTGGCTGCCGCCCGAGGGCTGTTCCTATCGCATCGCCGTTGTGTCGATGAAGAAGGCCTACCCCGGCCACGCCAAACGCGTGATGCTGGGTGTCTGGAGCTATCTGCGACAGTTCATGTACACCAAGTGGGTCATCGTCGTGGACGACGACATCGACGCCCGCGACTGGAAACAGGTCATGTGGGCCATCGCCACCAAGATGGACCCGGCGCGCGACATCACCCTGATCGAGAACACTCCGATCGACTACCTCGACTTCGCCAGCCCCGAGAGCGGCCTGGGCTCCAAGATCGGCCTCGACGCCACCGACAAATGGCCGCCCGAAACGAAGCGCGAATGGGGCGAGGAAATCCGCATGGACGAGACGGTCGTGGAGCGGGTGTCGGAGATGTGGGAGCGCCTCGGATTGCCGGGCGACGGGTCGCCGATCTGGAAGTCTCCGGCCTGATCCGGGGGGCGATCACGCGACCGCCACCGAATGTGGCCGAAAAGGGCTTTTCAGATGACGGAACTGTAATACACAATGTGGGCAGTCCTTCCCGGAGTTGCTCCATGAAACGCTCGCTTGTTGTCGCCCTCGCGCTGGCCACGGCCATGCCGGTCATCTCGCTTCCGGTCATGGCCGACGCTCAGGTCCTGACTGGCCGCGGATCTGCGCGCCGGGCCGCTCCCCCGCGTCCGGCTCTCAGCGAGCGCGAGGAGAACCGCCTCTACGAAGCGGAGGATCTGGTCTCCGAGATCGACGTTCAGCTCGCCGAAATCCAGGCGGCCGGCGAGGCCGCTGGCGGTCTGACCGAGGCCCAGCAGGCCCAGATCGACACCCTGACCCGTCGTCGCGCCGACGCCCAGCGCACCATCGACCGGCTCGAGGCCAAGCGGAACCGCTAGGGTTTCAACCCGGATAGAGCGCCGCCAGCCGTTCGGCCGTGCGGCGCATCTCCGCGCGCAGCGGCGCCGGAGCGACGATCTCCGCTTCCGCGCCAAGTCGCAGGAAATCGACCGCGGCGTGCTCGACCGACTCGATCGGCACGACGACCTCGACCCAGCCGTCGCCGGAGGACGCATCCGCCTCCGCTGCGATACGCGCTTGTTCGCTCCCCAGCCGGGCGAGCCGCCGCAGGCCCTCCCTCGACAGCTTCAGGACGGCCTGGCCGGTGAAGATATCCGCCTCGAACCGCTGCGACGTCTCCGCCCACCATCCCGCCAGATCGAAGCCTTCCGGCCGTTCGAACCTCGCCTCGCCCACGTTCAGATCGAGAATGTTCGAAACCCGATAGGTGCGCGGCTCTCCACGCTCGCCCGCAGGGCGCGCCGCCAGATACCAGAGGCCGCCTTTCAGGATCAGGCCGAGGGGCTCAAGCTCGCGCTCCACCTCGCCTTTCCAGCTCTCATAGCGAACCGAGACGCCCTGGCTGTTCCAGACCGCCTGGGCGATGGCCGGTAGCCGCGCCGCCTCTTCGGCGCTCTGATACCAGCCGACGGGATCCAGATGAAACCGCCCGGCCAGACGCTCGGCCGCCGCCTGACGCTCCGGCGGCAGGGCCGCCAGCAACTTCAGCTGCATGGTCGTGACTGCACCCGAAAAGCCCATCTGCGCCGCCGGCCCCGACAGGCCGCCCAGAAAAAGCGTTTCGGCCTCCGCGTCCGTGAGGCCGGTCAGCCGGGTGCGATAGCCGTCCAGCAACTGGTAGCCGCCCGACCGTCCGCGATCGGCGTAGACCGGGGCGCCCGCGGCGCTAAGCGCGTCGATATCGCGATAGATGGTGCGCAGCGAGACCTCGAACTCCGCCGCCAGGGCCTCGGCCGTCATCCGTCCCCGGGTCTGGAGCAGGAGCAGGATCGAGAGCAGTCGGCTGGCGCGCATTTTTCCAACTTGGCCGATAAATCCTGACAAGAGATGTCAGGTTACCCGTCCTATCCCTCTCCTCCCGGGCCGCCGGCCCTGAAAAGAGAAGGAAACCGCCATGACGCCCACCGCCGCCCCGTCCGTCCACGACTTCGACTTCATCCACGGCCGCTGGACCGTCGAGCATCGCCGGCTCAAGGCGCGCGGCGTGGGCGCGAACGACTGGGACTGCTTCCCCTCGACCTCGTATTGCGAGCCCCGGCTCGGCGGGCTCGCCAACGTCGAGGAGGTGGACTGTCCTGCGCGGGGCTGGACCGGCCTTGCCTTTCGCCTCTTCGATATCGAGACCCAGGAATGGACCGTCCGCTGGGTCAACAGCACGAACGGCGTCCTCCAGCCGCCGGTCCGCGGCCGGTTCCACGCGGGCGGCTGCGTGCTGGAGGGGCCGGATACGGACGAAGGCCGGCCGATCATCGCCCGCTACGTTTGGTCTGACATCACGCCCACAACCGCCCGTTGGACCCAGGCCTTCTCCTATGACGACGGGGCGACCTGGGAGATCAACTGGGTGATGGATTTCACGAGGGCCGAAGCGTGATCGTCGAGCTGCGCCAGTACGCCCTGCATCCGGGGACCGGACCGGTTCCACGGCCCGGTCGCGTCTGCATGGCCAGGGCTGACCTTACGGACTTGCACCCGGCGGACGGACGGCGGAAGAGAGGAGCCATGCGCGCCTCCCTGATCCTCGCCGCCGTCGCGGCCCTTGTGTCGAGTCCCGTCATGTCCCAGTCCGCGTCCCCGTCCGTCCCCAACGCCGCCCCGTGGGACCAGGCCTTCCTGCCGCCCGCGCCGCAATGGAACGGCGCCAGCCGCGCCCTGCTGCGCGACGCCACCGATCCCTGGGTGACGCCCTTCGAGGCGGATCCGGCGCATGACTTCAGCCCGACCTACGCCGACACCCGCGCCTGGTTCGACCGGCTGGACGCCGCATCGGAGTTGATCCGCATCGAGCAGTTCGGCGTCTCGCCCGAGGGGCGCCCGATCTACGCCGTCATCGCCTCGAAGGACGGCGCCGCCTTCGACCCGGCCAAGCCCGTGCTGCTGGCCCAGGCGGGCATCCACCCCGGCGAGATCGACGGCAAGGACGCGGGCATGATGCTGCTGCGCGACATCGCCTTCAACGGCAAGGACGACCTGCTCGACCGGGTCAATCTGATCCTGATCCCGATCCTGTCGGTCGACGGCCACGAGCGCGCCGGCGCGTACAGCCGCCCCAACCAGCGCGGTCCCCGCATCCAGGGCTGGCGCAATACGGCGACCAACCAGAACCTCAACCGCGACTATCTGAAACTGGACCAGCCCGAGATGCGGGCCGTGCGCGGCCTGATCCTCAAATACCGGCCGGACCTCTATGTCGACATCCACGTCACCGACGGCATGGATTATCAGTATGATGTAACCTACGGATATAACGGCGAGAATGGCATCTACTCGCGGTCGCCGGCCACCGCCGCCTGGCTCGACGCGGCCTTCAAGCCGGCCGTCAACGCGGCGCTTGAGACCCAGGGCCACATCCCCGGCGAACTGGTCTTCGGCATGGGCGACGACCCCAAAGCCGGCCTGTCCGACGGCGGCCTCGGCGAACGCTTCTCCAACGGCTGGGGCTCGGCCGCCCACGTCCCGACCATCCTGATCGAGAACCATAGCCTCAAGCCGCACGAGCAGCGCGTGCTGGGCACCTATATCTTCCTCGAACAGGCCCTGCGCACCCTGGCGGCCGAAGGACGCGACCTGCGCGCCGCCATCGCCGCCGACAGCGCCCTGCGGCCAGCCGAGATTCCGGCCAATTTCGTCCAGGACGAACAGCCCTCCACGACCCGCGCCTTCAAGGGCATCCGCTACGAGATGTACGACAGCCCCGCCTCGGGCCGTCAGGAAATCCGCTGGCTGGGCGAGCCGGACCCCGAGTTGTGGAGCCTGCCCTTCTACTCCTCCCACCCGACCCTGACCCTGCGTCGCCCCGAGGCCTATTGGGTGCCGTCGTACCGGGCCGACATCATCGAGCGGCTGCGCCTGCACGGCGTCGCCATGGAGACGCTGGACGCGCCGCGCACCGTCCCCGTCGACATGCTGCGACTCGACGATCCGAAACTCGGGACCCGCGCCAACGAGGGCCACGTCCCCGTCACGGTCACGTCCGTCACGCCGGAGCGGCGCGACTGGACCTTCCCGACCGGCTCGGTCCGCGTCCCGACCGACCAGCCGCTCGGCGACATCGTCGTCCTGCTGCTTGAGCCGCAGTCGTCCGAGAGCTTCTTCGCCTGGGGCCTGTTCCCCGAGGTGCTCAGCCGGGTCGAATACATTGAGGGCTACGCCATCGCCCCCCTGGCCGAGCGCATGCTGGCCGCCGACCCGGCGTTGAAGGCCGAGTTCGAGGCCAGGCTCGCCGCCGAGCCCGCCTTCGCCGCCGATGGGAACGCGCGTTTGCAGTGGTTCTACGAACGAACCCCGTTCTATGATGATCGCTATCGCCTCTATCCGGTGGCGCGCGAGAACTGAGGCCTGCCATGACCATCGCCGAAGCCATGGCCTTCCATACCGAGGCCTTCCGGGCGGCGGCCCTGTGGATCGGCCTGTCCCTGCTGCTGGTCCTCGCCCTGTCGCTGCGGATCAGCGCGGGGCGGCGGCGGCTCAAGGTCTCCCTCGGCGACGGCGGTCACGCCGAGCTCCTCGCCACGACCCGGGCCTTCGGCAACGCCGTCGAATACGTCCCGCTGGGCCTCCTCGCCCTCGCCGTCCTGGCCGTCTTCTATTCCGCCCCGATCATCCACGCCGTCGGCGGCGTCTTCTTCCTCGGTCGTGTGCTGCACGCCTGGGGCATGGGGCAGCAGAAACAGCCCGCCCTGGGGCGGATGCTCGGCATGGCGCTGACCTATATTCCCTTCCTTGCGGCGGCCGGCCTGCTGATCTTCGCCGCGCTCTCCTGACGGCGGTTGCACCCGCCGGGCCGCCCGGCCATATCGGGGCATGTCCGACAGCCTGCCGTCCTCCGCCTCGCCCGACATCCTGCCCGAACTGGTCGCCGCCGCGCTGAAAGCCGGCGCCGACGCCGCCGAGGCCGTCTCGGCCGAGCGCGCCGCCCTCTCCGTCGGCGTCCGCAACGGCGCGCTGGAGGACGTCGAACGCGAGGAGAGCCGCGACCTCGGCCTGCGCGTCTTCATCGGCCGGCGTCAGGCCACCGTCTCGGCCTCCGACCTGTCCGACGCCACCCGCGCCCGCCTCGTCGAGCGCGCCGTGGCCATGGCGAAACTGGCCCCCGAAGACCCGTACGCCGGCCTCGCCCCGCAGGACCGACTCGCCCACGGCCCCTTCGCCGACCTCGACCTGTACGACCCCTCAGAACGCAGCGCCGCCCAGCTGGAAGCCGTCGCCGCCGAGGCGGAGGCCGTCGCCCTGGCCGTGCCCGGCGTCGTCCGTTCCGAAGGCGGCCATGCCGGCGCCTCGTCGAGCCGCTGGCGGCTGGTCACCTCCCACGGCTTCGACGGCGCCTATCATGGCTCGGCCTTCTCGCTCGGCGTCGGCGTCATCGCCGAAAAGGACGGCGCCATGGAGCGCGGCGGCGAGAACCGCGCTGCGCGCCACCTGTCCGACCTGCCCTCGGCCGCCAGCATCGGCGCCGAGGCCGGACGCCGCGCCGTCGCCCGAACCGGCCCGCGCAAGATCGCCTCGACCACCGCCCCGGTGATCTTCGAGAACCGGCTGGCGATGCAGATCCTCTCGCCCCTCATCGGGGCCATCTCCGGCCCGTCGATCGCGCGTGGCACCTCTTTCCTCAAGGACCGTCTGGGTCAGCCTGTGCTGCCGAAGGGCGTCAATCTGATCGACGACCCTTTCCGCCCGCGCGGCATGGGCTCGACCCCGTTCGACGACGAGGGCGTGGCGGTGACGCGCCGATCAATCATTGACGACGGCGTGCTGACGACCTGGCTGCTGAACAGCGCCGCCGCTGCCCAGCTGGGCCTCGCCTCGACAGGCCACGCCTCGCGCGGCCTCGCCGGCCCGCCCGGCGTATCCACGCACAGCCTGCATCTGGAGCCCGGCGACCGCGACCTCGACGGCCTGATGGCAGACGCCGGAACCGGCCTGCTGGTCACCTCCATGTTCGGCCCGTCGCTGAACGCCAACACCGGGGACTGGTCGGCCGGGGTGTCGGGCTTCTGGTTCGAGAACGGGGCCATCGCCTACCCGGTCAGCGAGGTCACCGTGGCCGGCAAGTTGACCGATCTCTACGCCCGCATGCAGCGCGGTTCTGACCTCGAGTTCCGCGGCGCCAATAACAGCCCGTCGCTGATGTTCGACGCGGTGGCCATCGCCGGCAAATGAGCGAGGCAAGCCACGATCTTGGGGCCGACCTCGAGCTGATCCGCGCCGCCGCCCTCGCCGCCGGCGAATTGGCGCTGGCAGAACGCGACGCCGGGCTGAAGATCTGGTCCAAGTCGGGCGGCTCGCCTGTCACCTCGGCCGATGTGGCCGTCGACCGCCTGCTCCGCGACGCGCTTCTCGGCGCCCGCCCCGATCACGGCTGGCTGTCCGAGGAGACCGCCGACACCCCCGACCGCCTGTCCAGCCGACGCCTTATCGTGGTCGATCCAATTGACGGCACGGTCGCCTATATGAAGGGCAAGCCGTGGTGGTGCATTCCCATCGCCATCGTCGAGGACGGCCAGCCCGTCGCCGCCGTCATTCATGCTCCGGCGCTCAGTGAAACCTTCACCGCGATCCGCGGCGGCGGGGCCTTTCTGAACGGACGGCCGATCAGCGCCTCGGACACCGCCGATCTTGACGACGCCTCGGTGCTGGCCGACGCCCGACTGATGGAGGGCCCGCACTGGCCCGAGCCTTGGCCGGCCATGCGGTACGAAAAGCGCAACGCCATCGCCTATCGCATGGCCCTGGTCGCGGCCGGGGCGTTTGACGCCGCCATCGCCCTGACGCCCAAATGGGATTGGGACGTCTGCGCCGGCGCCCTGATCGTCGAGGAGGCGGGCGGCCGGGTCAGCGACCACCACGGCGGCGCCTGGCGCTTCAACCAGGCCGATCCGCGTCAGAGCAGTCTGGTGTGCAGCGCCCCGGCGCTTCACCCGTTGATCGTGCGGCGCACAGCGCCTATTCCCCTCGCGCCCCGCTAGTTCTCTCCGACCGGACGCCCGATGACCAAGCCCGCCGAAACAGACGCCCCCCAACTGCTCCACCTCGTCATCGGCGGAGAGTTGCGCCACCTCGACGCGCCGGTGTTCCGCGACCTGTCGAAGGTCGAGTTCGTCGGCGCCTTCCCCAACTACGAGGAGGCCCGCAAGGCCTGGAAGGCCCGGGCGCAGGCGACGGTCGACAACGCCCACATGCGCTACTTCATCCTGCATGCGCACCGGATGATCGATCCGCGCGGAGACGCGCACGAGCACTGAGGGGAACGGGGCCCCCGGTGACGCGCTTTCAGTCTGTGCTGTCACGCTGACCGGGAGAGACCCATGCTGACCCCCGCCCTGATCATCCTGGCCCTGTTGGTGCTCGGCGCCGGCATCGTCGTCTGGGCCACGCGCAAGAAGCCCGATCAGCCGTCCGCCGGACCGCGCGAGACCGACACCGCCTGGAACGATCCCGTCACCCCCGGCGAATTCCCCACGCCGCGGCCAACCTTCACCCACGAGGACGCGCCCCCGGCGCCTCCGCAGGACCCCCGACCTTGACCCTGTTCGGCCGCACCCTCGGCGGCGAGGAGATCGCCAGCCTCGCCTTCACGCTGACGGCGCTCGTCCTCTGGCTCATGGCCTGGCGCGGCGAGCGCAACTGGACGCAGTGGTTCCGGCGCTGGGAAGGCGACCGGAAGGCCCGGCGCGAGGCGGAGCTGGCTGGGGAGCAAGGCGGCGACCAGCCCCCTTCGCCAACCACGCCGCGCGGTCCGTGGGGCTGACTACTCTCGCTTCAGCAGTTTCTCGGTCAGCAGCGTGCCCCACCACTGGGCCTTGAACTCGGCCCGGATCGCCCTGGGGTCGTAGGCGTCGCTGTCGATCCAGTCGAGGAAGGCGACCCCGGTCGGCTCGACCTCCTTCAGGTATTTCTCCAGCGTATAGTCCAGCACCCCGGTGAGCCCCTCGCGGTGGTGCAGGTATTTCTTGTCCAACTGCCGGATCGCTTCGGAGATCGGCTCGCCGAGATGGAAATGCCGGTACAGCACCGCCATCATCCCCGCCCGGTCAGCCCCCGACTTGCAGTGGATAAGCACCGGGTACTCGATGGTCCGGAACAGTTCGCGGGCCCGGTGGATGCGGTCCTTCTGCGGCGGGTCGCGCGAATCCAGCGGCGCATCGATCAGCGTCAGCCCCAGCCGCTCGCACGCCGCCCTTTCCAGCGCGTAATAGGCCTCGTCCCGCGCCCCGCGCAGATTGATGACGGTCTTGATGCCCTGCGCCTTCCAGTACGCCAGCTGCCGCGGCGACGGCTGGTTGGTCCGCACCAGATCGGGACCCAGCCAATGGGCGTTCATGAACCACCGCCTCAGAAAGGCGTGGTCCTTCCAGACGTAGTCCCAGCGGGCCCTGAAACGGCCGGCGCGGGTTGAGAGGTCGTAGCGGGGCATGGGGTGGAGATAGCCGCCGCCGGGGTTCGACGCCACTGCTCCGGGAGCAAGACAATCCGGGCGATACTTTCAATACATGGGCGGCCTCGACAAAGACGACATCCGCGACAAGGTCGACACCGCTTGACTTGCGCCCCCAGCCGTCCGACCTCGGACCGATGACGACGCCCGCGCCCGCCGCCGACGAGAAGGAGCCGCTTCGCCCGCTGCTGGCCCGCATCTGGCGCGACTACCTCTCCCACCACCGGACGCCGCTGTTCCTGTCGATCGCCTGCGCCGCCGTGGTCGGGATCATGGCGGCCACCGTGCTGCAGCTGCTGGAGCCGGCCATCAACGGCCTGTTCCTCGGCGAGGCGGTGACTATCTGGAACGTTTTCACCGTGCCGCCCGGGCAGGCCCTGCTGTGGATCCCGCTGATCATCGTCGGGGCCGGCCTGATCTGGACGGTCGCGGCGCTCGGTCAGGCCGCCCTGGTCAACCGGCTCGGCCACGGAATCGTCGGCGACATCCAGGTCAGGCTGTTCGGCTCGATGATCCGCGCCGACCTCGCCCGGCTGCGCAGCCAGCATTCCGGCGGCTTCGTCTCCTCGGTGCTGTTCGACGCCAACCTGGTCCGTGAGGCCTTCACCAACGGGGTGGTCAACTACACCCAGCACGCCCTGACCCTGGTCGCCGTGCTCGGCTACATGGCCTGGACCGACTGGCGGCTGACCGCCATCGTCTTCCTCGGCGCCCCGGTCATCGCCTGGGTCATCCGCCGCTTCGGCAAGCGGATGCGCAAGGCCACCACCGGGGCCATGGTCGAGACCTCGAACCTCTCCACCGCCCTGATGGAGAATCTCGACGGCGTCCGCCTGATCAAGATCGAGAACCGCGAGGCGGCCGAGCAGGATCGGGTGGCCGAGGTCGTCGCCCGCCGCCAGCGGCACGTCATCAAGTCCGCCGACTCCCGCGCCTTCGCCGGGCCGTTCAGCAATCTGGTGGCCATGGTCATCGTCGCCGCCGTCATGGCCTACGCTGGCTGGCGCGCCCGCGACGGAGCCATGAGCGTCGGCGCCTTCGCCGCCTACATCGGACTGCTGATGGCCGCCGGCCAGTCGCTGAGACAGGTGACCAACCTCCAGACCGTGATGGCCGAAGGCCTGACCGCCGCCCGGCGTCTGTTCGGGGCCCTCGACATCCAGCCCGAGATCCGCGAGGCGCCCGACGCCGCCTCCCTGCCCCACGGTCCCGTCGCGGTCGCCCTGGACCACGTCAGCTTCGCCTATGCGCCCGCCGCGACCGGCGGAGCCCCGACGCTGTCCGACGTGTCCCTGACCGTGGCCCCCGGCGAGACCGTCGCCCTCGTCGGCCCCTCCGGCGGCGGCAAGTCGACCATCCTCAGCCTGCTGCCGCGCTTCTACGACGTCACCGCCGGTGCCGTGACCCTCAACGGCCGCGACATCCGCGAACTGAAGCTGCACGACCTGCGCTCGCGCATCGCCCTGGTGACGCAGGAGCCCTTCCTGTTCGACGACACCCTCGCTGCCAACATCGCCTACGGCCGCCCCGGCGCCTCGCAGGCCGAGATCGAGGCCGCCGCCGCCAACGCCGCCGCCCACGACTTCATCCTCGGCCTGCCCGAGGGCTATCAGACCCGCGCCGGCGAGGCGGGCCTGCGCCTGTCTGGCGGCCAGCGCCAGCGCATCGCCATCGCCCGGGCCTTCCTGAAAGACGCGCCCATCCTGCTGCTCGACGAGGCCACCTCTGCCCTCGACACCGAGAGCGAGGCCCTGGTCCAGGCGGCCCTGGAGCGGCTGATGCACGGCCGGGCGACCCTGATGATCGCCCACCGCCTGTCGACCGTCCGCAACGCCGACCGAATCTATGTCGTCGAAGCCGGCCGGATCGTCGAGACCGGCACGCACGCCCAGCTGGTCCGAAAGGGCGGCCTGTACGCCCGCCTGGCGAAGCAGCAGTCGCTGGATGGCGACCCCGTGACGGTGGCCGCCGTCACATGAGGCCGCTCCGCAATCCCGTGATTCAGTCGGTGATGGCCTGGATTCTGGCCGCCTGGCTGCGCCTCTGTTACGCGACCATCCGCTGGGAGCATCGCAACCGCGAGGTCGCCGAGGCCGTATGGACTCAGGGCGGCGGCGTCCTGTGCGTGTTCTGGCATTCGCGCGTCGCGCTCGGGCCCGCATGCTGGCCGTTCGACCGGGCCCAGCCGGTCAAGGGCCTGATCTCTCTGAGCCCCGATGGCGAGTTTCTGGCCCGCGCCGTGGCCCGGCTCGGCATCCCGGCGGTGCGGGGATCCTCGGCCAACAAGGACAAGGCGGACCGCGCCAAGGGCGGGACCCAGGCCCTGCGCGACGGTCTGCGCCAGCTCAAGGCCGGCGGTCTCGCCATCACCCCCGACGGCCCCCGCGGCCCGGTGCGCGTCATGGCCGAGGGCCTGCCGCTGATGGCGAAGCTGTCCAGGGCCCCGGTGCTGTTCATCGGCCTGTCGTGCAACCCGGCCATCCGGCTGAACAGCTGGGACAAGGCCGTGATCCCCCTGCCGTTCGGCCGGGGCGCGATCGTCTGGGACCGCGCCGACTATCCCGAAGGCGCGGAACTCGCCGACGTCATCGCTGACTGGACGACGCGCTGCACCGACGTCGAGGCAGAGGCCGACCGGATCACCGGGCTGGAGCGCGTCTGACGTGAGCCCCGCCCTGATCGCATACCGGCTCCTGACCCGCCTGATCGAGCCCCTGGCGCCGCGCCTGCTCGACGCCCGCGCCAAACAGGGCAAGGAAGACCCCGCCCGGGTCGACGAACGCCTCGGCCTCGCCTCGGTCGCCCGGCCCGCCGGCGACCTGGTCTGGCTGCACGGCGTCAGCGTCGGCGAGACTCTGTCCCTGCTGCCCGTGGTCGAGCGGCTGCGCGAGAAACGGCCCGACCTGGCGGTGCTGGTCACCTCGGGCACCCTGACCTCGGCGACCCTGCTGGCCCGACGGCTGCCCCCCGGGGTCCTGCACCAGTTCGCGCCCGTCGACACGCCCGGCGCGGTCGCCGCCTTCCTCGACCACTGGCGTCCCGCCGCCGCCGTCTTCGTGGAAAGCGAACTGTGGCCGAACCTGATCCTCGAGGCCCGCCGTCGCGAGGTGAAGCTGATCCTCGCCAGCGCCCGCATCACAGAGAAGACCGTCGACGGCTGGCGCCGCTTCCCGGGCGCCGCCCGCGAAATCCTGACCGCCTTCGACCGCGTCCTGCCGCAGGACGAGACCTCCGCCCAACGGCTGGAAAGCCTCGGGGCCCGCATTGACGGCCATGTGAACCTGAAGCTGGCCGGGGCCGCCCCGCCGCATGATCCCGGCGCCTTTACCCGCCTCAGCGCCGCCATCGGCGACCGGCCCGTGGTCGTCGCCGCCAGCACCCACGACGGCGAGGAGATCGCCCTCGTCCGCGCCCTCGACAAGCTGGCCGACCGCCTGTGCCTGATCCTCGTGCCCCGCCACCCGGAACGGCGCGGCGACATCGCCGCCGCCCTGACCCGCGACGGCTACCGTTTCGCCCTGCGCTCCGACGGCCGCGAGCCCGACCGGGACACCGACCTCTATGTCGCCGACACCCTCGGAGAGATGGGCCTGTTCCTGCGTCTGGCCGATGTCGTGGTCATGGGCGGCAGCTTCTCCGCCGCGCTCGAGAAGCCCGCGGTGGGCGGCCACAATCCGCTGGAGCCGGCCCGTCTCGGCAAGCCCGCCGTCACCGGCCCGGACATAAGCAATTGGGCCGCCGTCGCCGACGCCCTCGTCGCCGCGGGCGGCCTGGCCGTGGTCGAGGCCCCGTGGGATCTGCCCGCCGTGCTCGCCCCCCTGCTGGCCGACGACAAGGCCGCCCGCGCCATGGGCGACCGCGGCCGCCGCGCCGCCGCCGAGGCCGGCTCGGGGCTCGACCGCCTGTGGGACAGCCTGACCCCGCTGCTGCCGCCCCCGCCGGTCCGGGGGCGCGCATGAAGCTCAACACCCCCCGCTGGTGGTACGACCGCGAGCGCCGCCATGCGCCGATGACCCGCATGCTGCTCAAGCCCCTGTCGTGGGTCTGGGCCGCCGCCACCGCCCGTCGCATCGCCCGTGCCGAGCCGGTCGACCCGGGAGCCGCCGTCATTTCGGTCGGCAATCTCACCGTCGGCGGCTCGGGCAAGACCCCGGTGGCGCGCGAGGCCCTGCGCCTGCTGCACGAAGCCGGGATCGAGGCCCACGCCCTGTCGCGCGGCTACGGCGGCAGGCTGAAGGGCCCCGTGCGGGTCGATCCCGCCGTCCACACCGCCGCCGACGTCGGCGACGAGCCGCTGATGCTCGCCCTCGGCGGCCCCGCCTGGATCGCCCGCGACCGCGTCGCCGGGGCCCGCGCCGCGGCGGAGGCGGGCGCCCGCGCCGTGGTGCTGGACGACGCCCACCAGAATCCGGCCCTGAAGAAGACCCTCAGCCTCGTCGTCGTCGACGGCGAGACCCGCGACGGCGAATGGCCCTTCGGCGACGGCGGCGTCTTCCCGTCCGGCCCGATGCGCGAGCCGCTGCGGGCTGGCCTCGCCCGCGCCGACGCCGTGGTGGTGCTGCTGCCCGCGGACACGCCCCACGCCGATCCGGAACTGGTCGCGGCCTTCGGCTCCCTGCCGGTCTTCGTCGCCCGTCTGGCGCCCGCCGCGCCGCCGCCGACCGGGCCCCTGATCGGCTTCGCCGGCATCGCCAAGCCGTGGAAGGTCGAGCGCGCCCTCGACGCAGCAGGCGCCGAACTGGTCGACTTCGCCCCCTTCCCCGACCACGCCGCCTTCCGCGACGCCGACCTGAATTTCCTCGCCGAACACGCCGGCCGCGCCCACGCCCGGCTGATCACCACCGAGAAGGACTGGTTCCGCCTGTCGCCCGAATGGCGCGCCCGGGTCGTCTCATGGCCGGTGAAAGCCAGCTTCGACGACGAAGGCGGCTTTCAGGCGCTGTTGCTGGGCGCCGTTCACTCGGCCCGGTAGACCACCCCGCCCTTCATCACGAACCGCACTCGCTCCAGCTCAGTGACGTCGGCCAGAGGGTCGCCGGCCACGGCGATCAGGTCCGCCGGCAGGCCCGGCGCGATCCGCCCCGCCTCGCCCTCGATGCGCAGGTGCGCCGCCGCGCCGACGGTGGCCGCCTGAACGGCTTCCAGCGGCGTCATCCCGGCCCGGACCAGCAGGGCGAACTCTTGGGCATTGTCGCCGTGGGCCGAGACGCCGCTGTCGGTCCCGAAGGCGATCCTCACCCCGCCCTCATGCGCCCGCCGCGCCATGTCCAGCATCTTCGGCCCCGCCTCCAGCGCCTTGGCCGTCTGGGCCGGGGTAAAGAAGTTGTCGGCCCCCGAGGCGATGCGGGCGACATAGTCCCCGGCCAGCAGGGTCGGGACCAGATACGTCCCCTCGCGCCGGAACAGCCGGATCGACTCATCGTCCAGATAGGTCCCGTGCTCGATCGAGTCGCCGCCGGCGCGCAGGAAGCTGTTGATCCCGTCGACGCCGTGGGCATGCGCCGTCACCTGCCGCCCCATCCGGTGGCCGGCGTCGATGATGGCCGCCAGCTCGGCATCCGAGAACTGCTGCCCCAGCCCCGCCGCCGTGTTCGACAGCACCCCGCCGGTGGCGGTGATCTTGATGATGTCGGCGCCCGCCCGCACCTGGGTCCGCACCGCCCGCATGCAGTCCTCCGGCCCGGAGCAGACGCTCTCCGACGACAGAAGGTGCATGACGTCCTCGCGGTAGCCGTTGATGTCGCCGTGGCCGCCGTGGATGGACACAGACGAACCGGCGGCGATGACCCGCGGCCCCGGCACGTCGCCGCGCCGGATGGCGTCCCTCAGGGCGAACACCGACTCATTGGTCCCGCCGAGGTCGGCTACGGTCGTGAACCCCGCCATCAGGGTGCGCCGGGCGTACCGGGCGCCGACGAAGGCCTGTTCGGCGTTCGACTGGGTGACCTCCTCCAGCCGCCCGTTCGGGTTCTGCTGGCTGGTCAGATGCACATGGCTGTCGATCAGCCCGGGCAGGACGAAGGAGTCGCGCAGATCGACGATCTCCCCTTCCCCGACAAAGCCGTCGCGCACCTCGACGACCTGGTTCCCCCGGATCACGAGAGTTTTACTGCGCTGCACAACGCCGGTTTCCGGATCGGCCAAAAGCCGCCCAACCTGCACGAACACGGTTCCTCCGGGCCCGGAATCCGGAGCCGCGGCGGGCGTTTGCGCTGCGGCGCCGGTGGCCAGCAGAACGGCGGCGGCGGCCAACAATCTTGTGATCGACTTCACGAACCCCTCCCGAAACGGCTCCTTCACCTTAGACCCGCTATCGTCCGCGCCAAGGCACAGGTTGCTACGGGCGTCGTGATTTGAAACAACCCGTGACTTCTCAAACGTGCGAGGGGCGTCGCATGCAGTTGGCGAGACGAGGCTTCATTCTGGGCGGCGCGGCGCTGATGTCGGGCTGCGCCACCGCGGCGACCCGGCCGGTGATCACCACCGCACAGGCCCAGGTTCCGCCGGTCCCGGCCATCCAGACCGGGCGACCGCCCGAGCTCATCACCTCGCAGCTGAACTCCACCCGCCCCCTCGATCCACGCGGATCGGTGCGCAAGGATCTGATGGACCGGGCCCTCGCGGCGCTGGACATCCACAAGGACAGGATCACCCAACGCGACCGGATGTATCTGGTCGACTTCAAGAAATTCTCGGGCGATGAGCGGCTGTACGAGGTCGACCTGCACGGCGGCGCCGTCACCCTGATGCGCACCAGCCACGGCCGGGGCTCCGACCCGTCGCACACCGGCTTCGCCCAGCAGTTCTCGAACACCCCCGACAGCTACATGTCCTCGGTCGGGGCCTACGCCACCGCCGGGGCCAGCCACGGCGCCCAGCAGGGCCCGAACGTCCTGCTGGACGGGCTCGAGTACACCAACAACATGGCCCGCGAGCGCGCCATCATCGTCCACGGCGCCGACTACGCCGACCCGGCCTTCCTCGCCCGCGAGGGCAAGCTGGGCCGCAGCTACGGCTGTTTCTCCGTCGCCCACCACGACCTCCCCGCCCTGCGCGAGCGGATGGGCGAGGGGCGGCTGCTGTTCGCCTGGGCCTGAGGCCGGACGGTTCTCCCGGGCGACCGCCATCCGCGCCGACCGGTCAGCGCGGATGGCTCGCATGATCACCCGGCGTGAGTGCGCAAATAGCGCTCGACCAGTGTCGCGAAGAGGGGCGGACGTTCCTGCATCGGATAGTGGCCGCAGTCCGCAATGACCTGAACTTCGGCGTTCGGGTGCAAGGCGAGGAAGGTTTTCTCCATCTCCGCCTCATCCAGTCCCGGGTCGCGTTCTCCGATCAGCACCAGGAAAGGCGTTTCGAGTCCCCGGACATCCTCCACAAAGGCCGTCGTCAACATTCTCAGATACCCCGCCCGGCAGGCAGGATCGACCGTCAGCCGGCATTGGCGCAGCTTCGCCTCAGCCCACTGGTCCGACAGGTCGCCGCTGACAAACCGGATCATCCGGCGGAAGGCGTCGTCGTCCTCGGTTGTCAGCGCGAAAAACGCCAGCGCCTCGGCCGGAGCCGGCGACCCGGCGGCCGATATCGGACAAACGGCGACCACGCTCTTGATGCGATCTCCCGCGTCCGCTGCGAGGCGCTGGGCCACCATTCCCGTCATCGAGTGGCCGACCACATGGAAGCGGGTCCAGCCCAGCGCCTCCGCCACCACGAGGCAATCCGCGGCGGCCTCACGAGCGGTGTAGTCGCCGGTCAGGCCCCGGGAGTCTCCATACCCGCGGAGGTCCACGAAGACATAGGTGAACGTGATCCCGTCGAGATAGGGTCTGACCGGGTCGTAGGTCGTATGATCGCCGTTCCAGTCGTGCAGCACCATCACGTGCTCGGAACCCGTTCCGTGCACCACGAAGCCGAGGACGTCCCTGGCGCATTCAGTTGTCTGGTTCATCTCAAACATTTCCCTTTCAATCTGGCTCTGAAGCCAAAGGGATCGTCCTCGCCGCGCGAGGACGTTTGAGACGGCCCAAACTCATCAGCTTGGTCAGGGAGTGTCAATCCCGGCGGGCACCGGTCGACCGATCAGGCCCCGTCGCCGCGCTCCAGCGCCCGCCAGCCGATATCCGTCCGGTGGAATCCCCCCGGCCAGTCGATCTTCCTGATCGCCGCATAGGCCCGCTGGCGCGCCTCGGCGATGTCCCTGCCGCGGGCGCAG
The DNA here is from genome assembly GCF_036676055.1 of Brevundimonas sp. Lineage (GTDB taxonomy): Bacteria > Pseudomonadota > Alphaproteobacteria > Caulobacterales > Caulobacteraceae > Brevundimonas. The sequence goes on from NZ_JAKFDS010000029.1 coordinate 67,357, forward strand.
ACGTTCAGCACCCGCCCGCCGGCGGCGGCCAGCTGCCCGTCGTCCCGCCGCCGGGTGCCGGCGTGGAACACCTGCACATGCGGTCCGAAATCCTGCTCGGCCCCGCGGATGATCGAACCCTCCAGCGGGCTGTCGGGATAGCCGCTGGCGGCCAGCACGACGCAGATCACCGTCTCCGGCCGGAACTCGGGCGGGGCGACCCGCGTCAGGTCCCCGCGCGCGCACGCCAGCAGCAGCGGCACGATGTCCCCGTCCAGCCGCATCATCAGCACCTGGCACTCCGGATCGCCGAAGCGGGCGTTGAACTCGACCACCTTCGGTCCGGCCTCGGTGGCCATCAGCCCGGCGTACAGCACGCCGCGATAGGGCATACCCTCGCGCGCCATGCCGGCGATCACCGGCTGGACGATGTCGCGCTCCGCGGCCTCGACCAGCGCCTGGGTGAAGACCGGGGCCGGCGAGTAGCTGCCCATGCCGCCGGTGTTCGGCCCCAGATCCCCGTCATAGGCGCGCTTGTGATCCTGGGCCCCGCCCAGCAGCAGCGCCCGCTGGCCGTCGCAGACGGCGAACAGCGAGCCTTCCTCGCCGTCCATGAACTCCTCGATGACCACCCGCGCCCCGGCCGTGCCGAAGCGGCCGCCCAGCATCCGCTCGATCTCGCCCTCGGCCTCGCGCTTGCTGGCGCAGATGGCCACGCCCTTGCCCGCCGCCAGGCCGTCGGCCTTGATCACATAGGGCGGCTTGAACACCGACAGCGCCTGCCGCGCCTCGTGCAGCCGCTCATAGACGCCGTAACCGGCGGTCGGGATCTCGTGCCGCTCCATGAAGGCCTTGGAGAAGGCCTTCGACGTCTCCAGCTGGGCCGCCTTCTTCGTCGGTCCGAAACACGGGATGCCGGCCGCGGCCAGCCGGTCGGCCAGTCCGGCCTCCAGCGCCGTCTCCGGCCCCACCACCACCAGATCGGCCTTCATCTCGCGGGCCACGGCGGCGAGGCCCTCGGCGTCGGTGACCTTCAGCGCGACCCGCTCGCCCAGCTTGTCCATGCCCGGGTTGCCGGGCGCGATGACCAGCCGCCGCACGAGGGGCGACTGGGCGATCTTCCACGCCAGGGCGTGTTCGCGTCCGCCCGATCCCACCAGCAGGATGTTCATCCCCGCGCAATGACCGCACCTGCGAAGCCGGTCAAGCGTGCGCCGCCGTTATCCCGCTTCAGAGCAGCGCCGAAACCACATAGACCGCTGCGGCCAGCAAGACGATCGCGCCGATCATCAGCCACGGGCTCAGGGCGGGGCCGCTGCTGCGACGCTCCAGCCCGTGCTCGCGGGGGTCCTGGTCGATGGGATCAGTGTCGCGAGGGTCGGCGGCCATGCTCGTAAACCACCGCTCCCGCCCGGAGTTCCACCGCTCCGCTCTCGCGGATGTGACCTCTGCACCGCCCGGCGGCGGACCTTCGCCGTTGCGCATCCACGCCGTTTATGGATCACTGCGGTCTTCGAGCCCTGATCGACGGAGGCGTGCCATGGGCGTGTTTCTGCAGTCGCTAAGGGACGGGGGGCCGTCCCACGCGGTGGAGACATCCGAAGAAGGCTTTGTCGTCGTGCCCCGGCGGCGGACGAACCGCGCCGACTTCAACCGCTTCGCCCGCGAGGTGATGGAGCATGCGGGCGACGACTACGTCGCCCTGCCCCGCTACGACGGACCCTTCAACTACGACCGCGTCTTCATCATTCCGATCGAGAATTGACCGCCGCTATTCGGGAAACCCGGGCAGGCCGTGGCTCCACGGCTGGACATAATGCCGGAACTCGAGCGCCGGGCCCCCGACCAGGCCGCGCTTTTCCTCCAGAAACCGCCGCCACGTCGCCACGGGCCCGGTCAGGATCATCTCGGGCCGGGTCTTCATCTGCCTGAGAACGCGCAGCCCGTCGCCCTCGTAGTCCCTGACCGCCGCGATGATCTGATCCTTCAGGTCGCCCCAGACCTGCGCCCGGACTGCTTCGGCCCGGGGATCGGGCCGCCTCGGCGCGGGCGAGGCGTCGACGAACCGTGCCGACAGCTCGATCTGCCGCCGCGCTTTGGCCGTCTCGATCAAGGTTCGCGTTTCGGGGTCCAGCATGGGCGGCGTCCGGGCGGAAGAGCGCTGTCCTATAACAGGCCGGACCGCCCCGGGGCCTGACGAAAGGCGCCTGCCATCATCCTGCCGCGCCGACCGATGATCCGTCGGCGGCCGGCATCCGGTCGGGTGGGCGCTATGCCGGCCCGGCTCCGCTGGCAACCGGGGCCCGTTCGAATGTCTGCACATCCCCGGTTCGCCAGGTCAGACCGTCGTCACGGCTCATTTCATAGGTGGCTCGAAACCGGTCGGGACCAAGGCGCTCGAACGTGATGCGCTCGCGGGCGAACCATGCCTGGAGCTCGGGCGCGGCCTCGAACGCGAGAGTCTCTCCAGTCCAGCCCTTGCTTCGCAGCACGCGCGCGCCGCCCCCCTTGTTGCTGGCCATGACCAGCACGACGTCGCCGGAACGGCTGTCGACCGAGATGACGCCGCTGTAGGCGAAGGTGTTCGGCGCGACCTCGGCGTGGTCGACCCTCATCGCCTCCCCATCCAGCGTCGTCCTGAAGCTGAAGGTGGAGGCGACGGGCAGGCCGCTGCGTGCAAACGTGCCCGCCCCGGCCCAGTCACCCTCAAGATAGGCGGTGATAGATGTCGGCAGCGTCGGCCGGACCTGCGCCGCGGCGGCCGGCGGGCTGGCGACCTGCGGGCGAGCCTGCGCGATCGCTCCCGGAAGCGCCACGACAAGGGCGATCGCACAGGGAAGGATTGTGAAGCGGTTCATGACAGGCCCTTCCGGCAAGAATTCCAACCCGACACCAATAGCCGGGGTCACGACGCCTCACGACGCTTGCGACCAAGGATCGATGGAATCGGACGGCGCATTCGACGCCGTCACCAGTCACGGATGCGCCTACCGCGCCGGCTGAGCCCGGACGCCCTGGGTTTCCGGCACGTACAGGCCGGTCACCAGACGGGTAATGAACCCGCCCGGCTGGTCGCGCGGGCCGAAGCGGGCGCAGGGGTCCGGCTCGGCGATGGGCCGGACCTTCCGGTCCGCCGGAGCGAAACTGTCGCCCACCTGATCCCCGAACACCTCGGCGAACTGCAGCGCATCTCCCACCCGCGACAGCGACGGATTGTCCGTGCCCACGACATTGGCGGACCGCGCCCAGGCCAGGGCGGCGGCCTGGGCGCCGTCGACCGCGACCAGTTCCGCCTCGACGGCCAGCGTGCCGGTGGACCCGGGCGGTCGGATGCCGATCGGCCCCGGGATGAAGGCGCCGGCGACGGCCGCGAGACCCGAGCCGACAGGCTCGGTCGGCGATATCCGGGTCACCGCGACCCGCACAGCCGCGGCGTCGGGCGCCGGAGCCTCCAGCACCGTGAACCGCTCGCTGAGCTCGTAACAGACCTGCCGGTCCACCTCGCCGAGAACCAGGGCGACATCGTTCGGCGCGACGCCCTCGGCCGCGCCGGGCGCCAGTTGCGAGGGCTCGATGAACAGGCGCTCGATCGCGGCCGCCAGCCCCTCGTCCCGCCGGTCCCGGACCGACACCCTTAACGTCCCCGCCTTGGTCTCCAGCCCGTCGTAGCTCGACAGGAAGCCCGCGTCCGGCGCCGGCGCGGTCTGGCAGGCGGCCAGCGAAACGGCCCCCGCTGACAGCAGGGCGAGACGGCGGACGGTCGAGCGGTTCATCGGCGGGTTCTTCACCTTGCGGCGCGGACGCCGACGAAGGCCGTATACGGGCGGGGTCTCCCGGCGGATCGGCGGCTCCCGCCGACTTCACCCCGGTCCGGAAGTCGCTTCCCGGCGGAGGGCGGCGAGCACCTGCCTGGCCGCCACGATCGCGCCGTCCGACCGGATCCGGCCCGCCACCGCTGCGGCCCGGGCGCGCACCTCCGGGCTGAGGGCGGTCCCCAGCGCGACAGACAGGGAGTCGAGGGTCGGGGTTGGGCCTTCATGCGCCGCGCCGAGGCCCATATCGGCGACCCGTCGGGCCCAGTAGGGCTGATCCGCGATCTGGGGGACCACGACCTGGGGCGCGCCGGCGCGGGCGGCCGCCGCCGTCGTGCCCGCGCCGCCATGATGCACGACCGCGGCGACCCGACTGAACAGCGCCTGCTGGTTGACCTCGCCGAGGGCGAAGGCGTCTTCCCGATCGTCGTCCAGCGCCAGCCCGGCCCAGCCGTGGGACAGGAGCACGCGTCGCCCCCGGGCCCGGACGGCGTCGATCGCCGCCCGCGCCGCGTCCTTCAGGGCCGGCATGGGCATGCTGCCGAAGCCCAGATAGACCGGCGGCTCCCCGGCCTCGAGAAAGGCCTCGAGCTCCGGCGCAAGCGGGCGGTCGTCCGGCAGGATCCACGCTCCGGTCTGCACCACCTCGCGCAGGTCCGTCGGCTCCCACGGGGCCAGGGTCGGATCCGCGGCCAGCAACGGCCGGTCGGTGAAGACGAGGTCGCGGACATTGTCGGCGGGCGCCAGGCCGATGGAGCGGCGAAGCGCGTTGATCGCCTCTCCGAACACCGCGTTCATCGTCGCCACATCCCGGTCCCACAGCAGGCGGTTGTCTGTCTCCTCCGGCGGGACCGGATGGCCCGGATAGGGCGGAGGCCGGTGGTGATGCGAGGGCAGGAAGTAGGGACAGTAGGCGCCGTAGAGGTAGGGAAGCCCCCGCTGCTCGGCGACGCATCGCGCAGCGGCCGTGGAGGGGAACAGTCCAGTGGCCAGCACTGCGTCGCAGCCCTCGGCCGCCGCCGAGATCGCCTCGAACTGGGCCGTCAACACCCCGGCCGCACGCTCGGGCAGGGTCATCGGCGGGCGGTTCGCCAGGGCGTCGGCCACCCATTGCCGGATAGGGGCGCAGGCCGGGGCCAGCCGGGCGCCCGCCCGGGTCGCCAGCGCCGCCAGTTCCGGGTCCGGGGGGATGCACAACACCGCCTCGACGCCGAGATCCCGCAGCGCCGCGGCGAGAGCCGCCACCGGCTCGACGTCCCCCCGCGATCCAAAGGTCGACAGCAGCACACGCATGGCACCCTCCATCCAGATTAGAGGGCTCGACAAACTGCGCATAAATCGCCGCGCGGCAATTCTTGAACGGATTTGTTTCGTACCCAAATCCCTGTCAGGCCGGACCGGGGATTTCCCCTCCCGTTCGCCCCCCGCCCCCGCTAGTCTCCCCCGATGAGCGACGACTCCTACGTCTTCGAGGGGCCGGCCGACGCGCCGCCGCCCGCGCGGGACAACAATCCGCCCCAGACGGTCTCCGAGCTGTCTTTCGCCCTCAAGCGCACGCTCGAGGACCGCTTCGGCCATGTCCGGCTGCGCGGCGAGATCTCCAAGGTCAACCGCCACGCCTCGGGTCACATCTATCTGACCCTCAAGGACGACAAGGCCGCCATCGACGGCGTGGTCTGGAAGGGTCAGGCCCGCGGCCTCGGCGTCCAGCCCGAGACCGGGCTCGAGGTCATCGTCACCGGCAAGATCACCTCCTACCCGGCCCGCTCCTCCTACCAGATCGTCATCGAGACCATGGAGGCCGCCGGCGCCGGCGCCTTGTTGGCCCAGCTGGAGCGGCTCAAGGTCAAACTCCAGGGCGAGGGCCTTTTCGACCCGGCCCGCAAACAGCAGATCCCGACCTTCCCCGCCGTCATCGGCGTCATCACCAGCCCGACCGGCGCGGTGATCCGCGATATCCTGCACCGCATCGCCGAGCGCTGGCCGTGCCGCGTCATCGTCTGGCCGGTCGTGGTCCAGGGCGACGCCGCCTGCGGCCAGGTCGCCAACGCCATCCGCGGCTTCGACGCCATGACGCCCGGCGGCGCCCTGCCCCGCCCCGACCTGCTGATCGTCGCCCGCGGCGGCGGCTCAGTCGAGGACCTGTGGTGCTTCAATGACGAGGGGCTGGCCCGCGTCGTCGCCGCCGCCCGCATCCCGATCATCTCGGCCGTCGGGCATGAGACCGACACCACCCTGATCGACTTCGTCTCCGACCGTCGCGCCCCGACCCCGACCGGGGCCGCCGAGATCGCCACCCCCGTGCTGGCCGACCTGCGCGCCGCCGTGCTGGACCTCGACCGCCGCCTCGTCCGCGCCGGCGGCCGGCTGATCGAGGAGCGCCGCACCCGCCTGCGCGCCGTTGAGCGCGGCCTGCCCTCTCGCCCCGAGGATCTGCTGGCCCTGCCGCGCCAGCGCCTCGATCACGCCGGCAGCCGCCTCGGCTCGGCCCTGCACCGCAATGTCGCCGTGCACGAACGCCAGTTCATCACCGTCGCCGGCCGCCTGTCCCCTGCGGTTCTCGACCGGGCGCTGGAACGTCGCCGCGACCGCCTCGGCGCCTTCGGCGACCGGCTGCTGCCGGCCCTCAACAAACATCTCGCCGCCCACCAGACCGCCCTGCTTCGGGTCTCTTCGCGCCTGTCCCCCGAGCCGCTGCGGCGCCGGCTCGACCAGCGGGCCGCCCGGCTGGACGCCGTCGGTTCAAGGCTGTCGCCACTCCTGGACGGACGGCTGCAACGCGACGGGGCCAGCCTCGCCGCCCTTGGCCGGGCGCTGGCCTCGCTGGACCCCGGGCGGCCAAAGCCCGGATTCGCCCGGGTCGAGGACGCGGACCGCAACTGGCTCACCTCGGCGGCCGCCCTCCAGCCGGGCCAGGCCGTCCGCCTGGTCTTCGCCGACGGCGCGCGGGGGGCCCATGTCGACGGCGACGGCGCCCCGCCCGCCGCCCGCCTGAAGCCCCCGGCGCCCCGTCCCAAGGCGCCGCCGGCCGGCCAGGGCGACCTGTTCTGACGGGCGAAAGACCTTTGCGCCCGGTCCGACCCCGGGCTAGCCTTCGCCCATGACCGAGCCCGCCGCGGAACCCGCCACCCTCCATTTCGCCGACGGCGAGTTCGCGGTGCTGAAGGGCGGGCGTTTCGTCGCCTGCGCCGTCAGCGGCCGCGCCATTCCGCTCGAGATCGTCCGCTACTGGTCGGTCGGACGCCAGGAGGCCTACGCCGGCCCCGGCGAGGCCCTGCAACGAATGGCGTCGGCCGGATGATCGCCGACCGCCGCGCCCTCCTCGCCGGAGCCGCGGCCCTGGCGGCGACCGGAGCGGCGCGGGCCCGCCCCGCCGACGACCTTCCCCTGACCGGCCGTTTCGTCCAGGGCGGCCACGCCCTCGGCCGGACCTGGCCGCGGGCCCTGATCTTCGTCGACGGCGAGGCCCTGACCGCCGCCTCGGCGACCGGCGACTTCATTGTCGGCTTCGACCGCGACGCCCCTGCCAGCCTCCAGATCGAGGCCCGCGCCGACGGCCGCTCGGCCCGGCGCACCCTCGACATCGCCCCGGGCGACTTCGCCATCACCCGCGTCGACGGCCTGCCGCCCGCCACTGTGACGCCCACCGACCCGGCCCTGCTCGAGCGCATCGCCCGCGAGGGCGCGCTGAAGACCGAGGGTTTCGCCAGCCGCCTCGACGCCGACCATTTCCGGGACGGCTTCGACTGGCCGCTGGCCGGCTTCCGCGTCACCAGCCGCTGGGGCGCCCAGAGGGTCCTGAACGGCACGCCGGCCCGGCCGCACTACGGCATCGACCTCGCCGCGCCGCAGGGGACGGTGATCCGCGCCCCCGCCGCCGGGCGGGTCGTCCTCGCCGAGCCCGACCTGCATTTCGAAGGCGGCCTGGTCCTGATCGACCACGGCCAGGGACTGATCACCGCGTATCTGCATCAGTCACGCCTCGACGTCCGCGCCGGACAGGATGTGAGGCGTGGTGATTCGGTCGGTCGCGTCGGCATGAGAGGCCGCGCCACCGGCCCGCACCTGTGCTGGCGCATGAAATGGCGCAACCGCAACATGGATCCGTCGCTGCTGGTGCGAACCTGAACGCGAGTAAGCGGTTAAGTTTCACCTGATCGCCGGTCAGTCATGGACGGGTAAGACATCGGTCCCTAGGATTCGGCCCAGACGCGCCGAACGCGCTTTACTGACCGTCTCCAATGCCCTCCCTCGCCGCCATCCAGGTGCTTCTCGTCGACGACAATCCGCACATGCGGACCATCGCCTCGGCGGTGCTGAAGTCCGCCGGAATCCGCAAGGTGTTCGAGGCCGGCGACGGCGGCGCGGCCCTGCAGGTGCTGCGCGAGCACGCTATCGACCTGGCCATCGTCGACTACAACATGTTCCCGCTGGACGGCGTCGAGTTCACCCGCCTGGTCCGCAACAGCCCCGACAGCGCCAATCCCTATCTGCCGATCATCATGATGACCGGCCATTCGGGCAAGCAGCGGGTCTATGAGGCGCGCGACGCCGGCGTCACCGAATTCCTCGCCAAGCCGATCACCGCCAAGGCCGTGCTCGATCGCATCCAGTCGGTGATCTGGAAGCCCCGCCCCTTCGTCAAGACCGAGGGCTATTTCGGTCCGGACCGCCGCCGGGTCACGGCGCCGGGCTTCCGCGGCCCCTTCCGCCGCGCCACCGACGCCGCGCGCGAGACCACCGGGCCGGCAACCGCCGCGCCCCTCTAGGCCTCGTTCCCCTTCAGCGCCGCATAGACCCGGTCCGGCCAGCGCTTGTGCACCCAGAACCAGTCGACCGGGTTTTCGCGCACCCGATCCTCGATGAAGCTCGTGACCGCCTGCACCCCGCGGGCGATGTCGGCCGAGCGTTCGCCGGTCCCCTGCAGTTCGATCGGCTCATGGACCGTCAGCCGGAAGCGCACCCCCGGCAGCCGCACCACCGACAGGGGCTGCAGCACCGTGCCGAACCTCAGCGCCAGCCGGCTCGGTCCCGGCGCTGCATTGACCGGCTGGCCGAAGAAGATCGCCTCCGGCCCTTCCGAGAATTTCTGGTCGTTCATCAGGGCCACGGACTCGCCCCGGGCCATGCCCTCCAGCAGTTCTCGCGCGCCCTCACCGCCCTTCGGCGCGAACAGGGTCACGCCATAGCGCGCCCGCGCCGCCCGGATCTGGGCGTCGACATAAGGGTTGTTGGCGGCGCGATAGGTGATCTGGCACGGCACGCCCGCGCCCACGATGGTCGCCGCCAGGGTCTCGAAATTGGCGAAATGCCCGCTGACGAAGACCACCGGCCGCCCCGACTCGCGGATGGCGTCCAGCCGTTCCCGCCCGACCACCTCGACCCGGTCCTCGGCCACCAGCCGGTCCATCAGCGCCGTCTCCGCGAAGGCGCGCCCGGTCTGCTCCCACTGCGCCAGCGCCAACGCCTCGCGCTCGGCCTCGCCCATGTCCGGGAAGGCGATGCGCAGGTTTCGCATCACCGTCTTCTGCGTTCCCGTCCGGGGCCCCAGGGTCTTCAGCAGCCAGCCGCCCAGGGCCGAGGCCCGCTCGACTCCCAGCAGCCGCATCAGGCCGATGAAGCCCGCAAAACCGACCGCCTGCAGCCGCCAGACCAGGTCCTGACGCAGGCTCACGCGCCGGTCTCCGTCACCAGGCAATGGTGATCCCGCCATCGACCACCAGCGTCTGGCCGGTCATGTAGCTGGATGCCTTCGAGGCCAGATAGACCGCCGCCCCGGCCATTTCGTCCGGCTGGCCGATCCGCTTCAGCGGCGCGGGGTCGGTGACCTGTTTCAGCAGTTCGGGGTTCTCCCACAGGTATTTGGCGAAGTCGGTCTGCACCAGCCCGGGCGCGATGCAGTTGACCCGCACGTTCGACGGCCCCCACTCCACCGCCAGGTTGCGCGCCAGCTGCATGTCGGCCGCCTTGGAGATGTTGTAGGCCCCGATCAGGGCGTTGCCCCTCAGCCCGCCGATCGACGAGACGATGATCACCGAACCCGCCTTCCGCTCCAGCATCTGCGGCGCGACCATCTGGATCAGCCAGTGGTTCGAGACCACGTTGTTCTGAAGGATCTTGCCGAACTGGTCGTCCGAAATCCCCGCCATCGGCCCCGCATAGGGATTGGTCGCGGCGTTGCAGACGAGGATGTCGATCTTGCCGAAGGCCGCATTGGTCTCGTCGACCAGCCGCTGCAGATCCTCCTTCGAGGCGATGTTGGCCGGCACGGCGATGGCCCGGCCCTCGCCTTGCTTCGCATTGATGGCGCTGGCCACCTCATCGCAGGGTCCCGCCTTGCGCGACGAGATCACCACCTTCGCCCCGTGCTCCGCCAGCCGTTCGGCGATGGCCTTGCCGATGCCCCGCGAAGAGCCGGTGATGACCGCGACCTGGCCGGTCAGATCGAACAATTCCATCGTTAACCTCGAAGAGTGGGGAGAATCCGTGCACGAAGCCTAGGCGAACTGCCGTGATACCCCGATACTCGGGCGATTCCATCCGGGAACACGGAACAACCGTTTCCAATGCGCGCACTGACCCAGGGCTTCCTGTTCTTCGGCTATCTGTTCCTGGCCATGACGGTCGGCGCCTTCGTCTGGCGCGCGGGCCTCGGCGCCGGCGCGGGCGCCGCAGCGGGCATCGCCGCCCTCGGCCTGCTGGCGGCGATCCACACCTATGTCTCCGGCAAGGCCGAACGCGCCACGCTGAAGAAGGAGATCGACCAGGTCCGCGACGCCCACCGCCTGCTCGCCGACGCCATGGAGTCGACCCAGGGTGCGCTCACCGAACTGGCCCAGGCCATCGAGAGCGGCGCCCTCTCCTCGACCGAACAGCTGTCGGGCGAGGTCCGCATGCTGGAATCGCTGATCCAGCAGATGAGCGAGTCGATCGACCAGCGCATCTCCCAGCCGGCCCCCACCAACACCTATGAGGCGCGTCACCGCGAACAGTCGAACGTCCTGCTGCAGACCATCCACGAGGCCCTCGCCGAGAACCGCGTCGACCTCTACCTGCAGCCGATCGTCTCCCTGCCCCAGCGCCGCACCATCTTCTACGAGAGCTTCACCCGCCTGCGCGCCGCCGACGACCGCGTGATGATGCCGGCCGAATACCTCTCGGTCGCCGAGGGCGAGGGCCTGGTCCCGGCCATCGACAACCTGCTGCTGTTCCGCTGCGCCCAGATCGTCCGCCGCCTCGCGCGTCAGGACCGCAAGGTCGGCGTCTTCTGCAACGTCGCCCTGTCCTCGCTCGGCGACGAAACCTTCTTCCCCCAGTTCCTCGACTTCCTCAGCGAGAACCGCGACCTCAACCAGGCCCTGATCTTCGAGCTCGGTCAGGCCGTCTTCGACGCCCGCGGCGCGGTCGAGGCCCGCAACATGGCCAAGCTGGCCGACCTCGGCTTCCGCTTCTCGATCGACAAGGTCCAGACCCTCGACCTCGACTTCGCGGATCTTCAGAGGTCCGACGTCAAGTTCATGAAGGTTAGCGCCGACCTGCTGATCGAGACCCTGCTCGACACGGACTCCGCCTCGGCCCTGCCGGCCCTGCGCGACATCTCCGCCGCCGACTTCGCCGGCGTCACCCGCCGCTACGGCATCGAGCTGATCGCCGAGAAATGCGAGACCGAGCGCCAGATCGTCGACATCCTCGAGCTCGACATCTCGGTCGGCCAGGGCCACCTGTTCGGCGAGCCCCGCGCCATCAAGGAAGCCGTCCTCGCCGAAACCGACCCCCCGGCCGACTTCATCCGCTCGACCCTGCGCAGCGCGGACCACCGGCGGCGGTTCGGCTAGGCGGGTCCGCTTTCGACCCGTTGCGGCCCTTGGCGAACGTATTCAACCTCAAGGCCATGCGAAGGCTCATCCTCTACTGCCGCTCGAACGGCCCGCTTCTCTGACTGCCGAGGAAGAGCGTTACAGCCGGGCGTGCCCTCACCAGGGCCGGTAACCGTCGCGCCAGTAGATCCGCTCGCGGCCATAGCGGCCGTCGGTATTGTAGCCGCCGAAGCCGTAGCCGCAGGGGTCGTCCTCTTCCGACAGTTCACGGCCGATCAGATAGCCGGCCGCGGCGCCGATGGCCGCTCCGGCCTCGCGGTCCTCCTTGCCGGCCACCGCCGCCCCGATGGCCGCGCCCAGCACGGACCCGGCCGCCATGGCCCGGTTGCGATTCTCGGCGTAATCCCGCTCGCAGGCCGAGGCGTAGTTGTCGGTGGTGGCGCAGCCGGCCATCACAAGGCCGCAGGCCCCGAGCGCCGTCATGGTCAACAGGTGTCGCATCGCGTCTCTCCCTCAACCCCGCTCCGGAGAGAACACCTGACCAGACGGTGGCGTTCCCGTCGCCACCCCGTTGCAAGGTAACGGGGTGGAGGAACGGCGTCGTAGACGGAGGGGCTCTATCCGCCGCACGGTCGGGACGCCGGCGCCAGCCCCTCCACCGCTTCGCGGTCCCCCTCCCCATCGCTGCGCGACGGGGAGGAAAAGCCAATTGCTGCGCTGCAAGTTAATGTGCAGCCATCATATTTTCACAAGCCAACCCGCTGTTTTCCCTGCAAAACGTTTCCCGGACAGCGTCCTGAACCCGCCTGAGGGCGGGGCGGGTTTAGGATAGGGGCATCCCGTCGGTGGGGAGGGCGTCGGATCCAACGTTCTCGATGACGGCGGGCTGTGGTCGAGCGATGAAGCCCGGGCGGAGGAAAGCCTCGGGGGTCCTCGTCGGAGGTCGATGGATGGCCTCCGCTTGCTCGCCGCGCGCCTTCGGGTGGAACCGCTACTGTCGCTACTGTCAGCACGTTCAACCTTCCGGTCCCTCCGCAAGGGGCGGCCCGGAACGCCGGTGAGGCCCGAGAATGGCCGCCAGCCGGTGGGGCGAGTGGATAACGGCCACGCGGGGCAGCCTGTCTCGTCGAAACGGTAAAACAGTCAAACATCCGGGCGAGGCCCGGCTGTCCCGCGCCCTTCCCAACCGCTTCGGACGAAGCGGCGACGACCCCTGCCCGCTTCTCCTCATCGAACAAGAACCCGCCCATGCCCCGTGACCGCCGCCCCCGAATAACGGACCGTCAATTCATCCACGCCCTCCAGCATCTCCGCCTCGAGGGGCTGGAGACCGGTCGCTTGCAGCCTCTGTCCGATCGCGAGGAATTCTATCTGCGCCTGTTCCGTGGCGGACATCGTCCTGACCGGGAGGATTTCATCCTGTCGCGCCCCCTGTTCCACCTCGAGGCGATCCAACGGCGCGCCGACGGGCCCGCCGACGCCGTGCTCTTCACCCCCTCCCCCGAAACCGCTATCAGCCGCGAATGACCCTCCCCCACGCGCTCGACGGCCTCGGCGAGATCGCCGCCGACTACGACATCCTGCTCTGCGACGTCTGGGGCGTGATCCACAACGGCCGCGAGAACTTTCCCGAGGCCTGCGCCGCCCTGACCCGGTTCAACCAGCAGGGCGGCCCCAATGGAGACAAGCATGTCGTCCTGATCTCCAACTCGCCGCGCCCCTCCTCCGACGTGGTGGCCCAGTTGGACCGGCTTGGCGTGCCGCGCGACAGCTGGAAGGCCTTCGTCACCTCCGGCGACGCCACCCGCGCCGAACTGGCGAAACGCGCGCCCGGCCCGGCCTGGGTGATCGGACCGGACCGCGACTGGCCGCTCTATGAAGGCCTCGGCCTCGAGAGCGCCCACGGCGCCGCCGACGCCGCCTTCATCTCCGTCACCGGCCCCGTCGACGACGAAACCGAAACGCCCGAGGACTATCGCGAACGCCTCGCCGGGGGCGTCGCCCGCGACCTCGAACTGATCTGCGCCAACCCGGACCGCGTGGTTCAGCGCGGCGACAGGCTGATCTACTGCGGCGGCTCCCTCGCCGACCTCTACGAGAGCCTCGGCGGGCGGGTCACCATGGCCGGCAAGCCGTACGGGCCGATCTACGACCTGGCCCTCCACGAGGGCGAGCGGCTGCTCGGTCGTCCGGTGAACCGCGCCCGCGTGCTGTGCATCGGCGACGGCGTCGTCACCGACGTGCTCGGCGCCAACCGTCAGGCGCTGGACTGCCTGTTCATCGCCCAGGGCATTCACGGCGACGCCGCCCGCGGCCCCGACGGCCGCCTCGACCCCGCCCGCGCCGCCGATCTGTTGAAGGCCGAGACCACCTGGGCTCGCTACGCGATGCTCGATCTGGCGTGGTGACGCCCGGCAAATCAGGCTAAGGCCTCGCCATGGTTGAACTGGTCACGGCACATCCCTCGGGCGGCTACATCCTCGAGGAGCTCCACCCCGGCATGACGGCCGAAAAGGTCATCCCCGTCACCGAGGAGCGGATCCGCCTGTTCGCCGAGGCGTCGGACGACTTCAACCCGGTCCACCTCGACGAGGCCTTCGCGGCCAAGACCGCCTATCGCGGCCGCATCGCCCATGGCCTGCTCTCCGCCTCGTTCGGCTCGGCCGTGGTCGGCACCATCCTGCCGGGCGCCGGGGCCATCTACCTGTCCCAGACCCTCGGCTTCCACCTGCCGGTGCGCATCGGCGACGACGTCCTCGTCCGCATCAGCGTCGTCGCCGTCGATCAGGAAAGCGCCCGGGTCGAGCTGAACTGCGAGGGCTTCGTGGACGGCAAGCTGATCATGGACGGCGTCGCCAAGGTCCGGGTCCCCCGCCGCCGGCGTCCCGCGAAAGACTGACTTGGTCGAGATCGTCACCGACTGGCGCGGCCTGCCGGAGCGGCTCCGGGGCGCCGCCGTCGCCATCGGCGCCTTCGACGGCGTCCATCGCGGCCATCAGGCGGTCATCGCCGGCGCCCGCGAGGCGGCCCGTTCGCTGGGCGCGCCCCTCGCCATCGTCAGCTTCTCCCCCCATCCCCGCCGCTGGTTCCAGCCCGGCGCCGCCCCCTTCCGCCTGATGACCCCCGGCCAGATGGCCCGGGCGCTTGAGCCGCTCGACGTGGACCGCCTCTACCTCCTGCCCTTCGACGCCGAAATGGCCGGCATGTCGGACGAGGCATTCGCCCGGGAGGTGCTCTGCGAGGGGCTGGGCGTCCGCCACGCCGCCGTCGGCTTCGACTTTACCTACGGCCAGGGCCGCACCGGCTCGCCCGAGGGCCTGCGCCGTCACGGCGAGATCCTGGGCTTCGGCGTCACCGTCTGCCCCCGCGTCGATGATCCTCACGGGCTGAAACTGTCCTCCTCAGCCGTCCGCGAAGCCCTGAAGGCCGGCGACATGGCCCGCGCCGCCGCCATCCTGGGCCGGCCCTTCGCCATCGAGGGCGAGGTCCTGCACGGCGACAAGCGCGGCCGGACCATCGGCGTCCCCACCGCCAACATCGCCCTCGGCGACTACATGCGCCCCGCCTACGGCATCTATGCCGTCCGCGCCCGCCTGCCGGACGGCCGGACCTTCGACGGCGTCGCCAGCCTCGGCGTCCGCCCGATGTGGGCCCTTGAGGAGCCGCTGCTCGAGGTCTGGCTGTTCGACTTCGACGGCGACCTCTACGGCCAGACCCTCGAGACCGAGCTGGTCGCCTACCTGCGCGGCGAGGAGCATTTCGACAGCCTCGACGCCCTCAAGGTCCAGATCGACGCCGACGCCCGGGCCGCTCGCGCCGTGCTGGCGCCGGGCGGAACCGCCTGCTAGACCGCTTTCACCATGACCGTCCGCGTGTTTCGCCCGATTTCGATTAGCCGCCCGGCGTAGCGCCGCAGGGCTTTTCAGCCTCGCGCACGCCGGGACTTCTCGACCCTCACGCGAACGATCAACACGACGAGACAGACTTCATGGCTGACGCCAGCGATACGCCTTCCGGACGCGATTACCGCGAGACCGTCTTCCTCCCGGAGACGCCCTTCCCCATGCGCGGCGGCCTGCCCCAGAAGGAGCCGGCCATCCTCGAACAGTGGGGCGACCTCTACAGCGCCCTGCGCAAGCAGCGTCAGGCCGAAGGCGCGCCCCTCTACGTCCTTCACGACGGCCCGCCCTACGCCAACGGCGACATCCACATCGGCCACGCCCTCAACAAGACGCTGAAGGATTTCGTCGTCCGCAGCCGCTTCCTGCTGGGCCACGACGTCGATTACGTCCCCGGCTGGGACTGCCACGGCCTGCCGATCGAATGGAAGATCGAGGAACGCTACCGCGCCCAGGGCAAGCGCAAGGACGAGGTCTCCAAGGCCGAGTTCCGCCAGGCCTGCCGCGAATACGCCGCCGGCTGGATCGACGTGCAGCGCGACCAGTTCAAACGCCTCGGCGTCCTCGGCGACTGGGACAATCGCTACGCCACGATGGACTTCTCGACCGAGGCCGCCATCGTCGCCGAGTTCCACCGGTTCAAGAACTCGGGTCAGCTCTACCGCGGCTCCAAGCCCGTCATGTGGTCGCCGGTCGAGCGCACCGCCCTTGCCGACGCCGAGATCGAATACCACGACCACGTCAGCCCGACGGTCTGGGTCAAATTCCCGGTGGTCGCCGCGACCGACGCCCACCCGGACGACCTGCTGGCCTTCCGCCACGCCAATCCGTCGGTCGTGATCTGGACCACCACGCCCTGGACCATCCCGGCCAACCGCGCCATCAGCTACGGCCCCGAGATCGCCTACGGCCTCTATGAGGTCACGGCCATGGAAGAGGGGCTGGAGTTCGAGCCCTGGGCCAAACCGGGCGACCGGCTGATACTCGCCGACAAGCTGGCCGAAGAGGTCTTCAAGGCCGCGAAGATCGCCAGTTGGACCCGCGTTGACGACCTGAACCCCTCGGGCCTCGAATGCGCCCACCCGTTGGCGGCGCTCTCGTCAGGCTACGGCTTCTCCGTGCCCCTGCTGGCCGGCGACCACGTGACCGACGACGCAGGCACCGGCTTCGTCCACACCGCCCCCGGCCACGGGGCCGACGACTTCGAGGTGTGGAGGGCCCACGGTCATCACGAAGTGCCCGACACCGTCGACCCCGACGGCGCCTACTACGACCACGTCCCTCTCTTCGCCGGCCTCAAGGTGCTGGAGACTGAGGGCAAGAAGACCGGCAAATTCGGCCCCGCCAACGGCGCGGTGATGGAGAAGCTGATCGAGGCCGGCAACCTGCTGGCCCGCGGCCGGATGGAGCACTCCTATCCGCACAGCTGGCGCTCCAAGGCCCCTGTCATCTTCCGCAACACGCCGCAGTGGTTCATCCGCATGGACGCCCCGCTGGAGGACGACGGGACCCTGCGCGAACGGGCGCTGGCCGCCATCGACGCCACCGCCTTCCATCCCGCGGCCGGCAAGAACCGCATCCGCACCATGGTCGAGAGCCGCCCGGACTGGCTGATCAGCCGCCAACGCGCCTGGGGCACGCCGCTCGCCATGTTCGTCGACAAGGAAACCGGCCAGCCGCTGCACGACCCCGAGGTCGACGCCCGCATCCTCGCCGCCGTCGCCGAGGGCGGCGCCGACGCTTGGTTCGACCGCCCCGACGCCGACTTCCTCGGGGCCCACGATCCGCAGCGCTACGAGAAGGTCCAGGACATCCTCGATGTCTGGTTCGACTCCGGCTGCACCCACGCCTTCACCCTCGAGGCCCGCGATCCGGCCCACGGCTACAGGGGGAACCGCCCGTCGCACTGGCCGGCCGACCTCTATCTCGAGGGCTCGGACCAGCACCGCGGCTGGTTCCAGTCCAACCTTCTCGAAGGCGCCGGCACCCGCGGCCGCGCCCCCTATGAGGCGGTCCTGACCCACGGCTTCACCCAGGACGAGAATGGGGAGAAGATGTCCAAGTCGAAGGGCAACACCACCGACCCCGCCGTCATCATCAAGGAGTCCGGCGCCGACATCCTGCGCCTGTGGGTGGCCCTGGTCGACTACGCCGAGGACCAGCGGATCGGGAAGCAGATCCTGCAGACGACGGTCGACGCCTATCGCAAACTGCGCAACACCGTCCGCTACCTGCTCGGCGCCTTGGCCGATTTCGACGAGGCCGAGCGCCTGCCGCTGGACCAGATGCCGCCGCTGGAGCGCTTCATCCTGCACCGTTTGTGGGAGCTCGACGGCGACGTCCGCGCCGCCTACCGCGACTACCGCTTCCAGGACGTCGTCCGCCCGGTGCTGGAGTTCTGCTCCAACGACCTGTCGGCCCTCTATTTCGACATCCGCAAGGACAGCCTCTACTGCGACCGCCCAGACGCCATCCGTCGCCGCGCGGCCCGCACTGTCATGCATGAGGTCTTCATGCGACTGACCGCCTGGCTGGCACCCCTGACCCCCTTCACCATGGAAGAGGCCTGGGCCACCCGCTTCCCGGACGCCGGCTCCAACTGCGCCCGGGTCATCCCGGACACGCCGGACGACTGGCGCAACCGGGACGAGGCCGAGCGCTGGGCCGGGGTCCAGACCGTCCTCGAGATCGTCAATGAGGCGCTGGAAGCCGCGCGCCGGGACAAGATCATCGGCGGCGCGCTGGACGCCTGGCCCGTCGTGACCGGTCCGGCCGAGGCCTTCGCGCCGTTCGACGGCCTCGACGCCGCCGAGGTGTTCCGCACCTCGGGCGCCGAGCTGAAGCCAGGCGGCGACGCTGTCATCGTCGAGGTCCGCCTCGCCGACCATCCGAAATGCGCCCGCTCGTGGCGGCGCGTCCCGGACGTCGGCTCGGACCCCGCCTACCCCGACCTCAGCGCCCGCGACGCCGACGCGGTCCGCTGGTGGGACGCGCGCCGGGTCTGACGAACCGGCTCAGGACGGGTCTTCAGCCTCTTCGCGCAGCCGGGCGGCCTGCTGCTTCAGTTCCTCGGCCTGGCTCGCCAGCCGGGGAGCCAGCGCTGCCAATTCCGCATCGGTCGGGACCCGGTCGCCGCGCTCGCGGGCCCGCTCGATCTGCCGGGCGCGATAGGCGGGATCGCGCAGGCGGCGGGCTTCTTCACGCATCTCGTCCGCGCCGCGATCCATCTCGTCCGCACCCTGGCGCATCTCGACCCGGGCGCGGGCCATCGCGTGACGGGCTCCTTCCCGGGCAGCGCTGGCTTGGACACGAGCTTCGGCGGCTGCGGCCCGAGCCTCGGTCGTCGCGGCCCGTGCCTTCTCCAGAGCGGCCGCGTGGTGGACGCGAGCCTCGGCGCGAGCGCGAGCCCCTTCAGCGCGGGCGGCGCGCGCCTGTTCCCTCGCCTCGGCCGCCTGACCACGGGCTGCGGCAGCCTCCTCGAGGGCCTGTTCGTAGGCGCGGCGGGTCTCCGGATCCATTTCCTCGACCGAACGGTAGACCCGGGTCCGCCCATCGTCCGTGATCGTGATGCGCGATCCGTCCTGGAGGCGCGGCGGAGCGGGAGGAGCGGGCGGAGCCGGCGGTTGCGGGAGGTTGGCGGGCGCGAGCACCGCCAGCGCGGCGGGCGGAGCCGGCGGAACGGGCGGCAGTGGCGGGGCGCTGGGCGCGGCGGGCGGCAAGGGAGCGCGCTGGGTGATCTCGACAGCGGAGATCGGCGTCGCAACGGCGACGAGCGCACCGATGGCCAGCGCCATGGTCAGGGGACGGGGCCGGGAGGCGGGGCGGGCGTTCATGATGCGGGTGATCCTTCTGGTCAGGGATTGGGCCGACCCCGCCATGCCGATGGCGGAGGACTGGCGGAAGTCGGCGGCGAGGCCGACGAGAGCGCGGGCATAGGTCCGGCGGTCGACCACGGCGAGCGCGGCCGCGTCGGCGGCGTCTTCGGTCCGGCTCGCCAGGGTGGCGTGCAACAGCCACACCAGCGGGTTGAACCAGAACAGGGCCAGGGCGAGACGGGACAGGGCGAGGAAGAGCCAGTCGCTCCGGCGGATATGCGCCAGTTCATGCGCCAGAACCGCGCCGGCGGTCTCCGGGTGCGACAGGCAGGTACGGCCGACCAGGACCACGCCGGGAGACAGGCCCCAGCTGAGCGGCGCCTCGACGGCGCTCGCGGAGATCAGGCGGGGGCGGCGGCGGGGCGCGAGGCGTTCGAGCGGCGTCGTCCATGCCGGGTCGGTCACGGGCGCGCCGGTGCGGGTCCAGCGCCACAGGGCCGCCACACCGAGTGCGAAGCGCCCAAGCACCACGATCGCGCCAAGGAGCCAGATCGCCGCCATGACTTCCACCGGTGATGGCAGACGGATCGAACTGGACAGGGACAGCCCCTCCACGGGCGTCACCGACCCTTGCCACACGGGCGCCGAGGCGGCGGCTGGCTCGGCGAACGCCGCCGGCAACAGCTCGAGTCGAAGATCGGGCGCGAAGAAGACCAGCAGGGGCAGGGCCAGCAGAACGCAGACGGCGGCCCGCAGTACGTCCACCCGGTCAGCCGCGGCGCGGAACCCCGGTAGACAGGACAACAGCAAACCTACGCCAGCGATGACGCCGGATTTGCAGAACAGTCCGGCGATCAGTTCGGGGCTCACGAGCCGCGCTCCCGCGCCTGGTCGATGGCGCGCTCCAGCGCTTCCAACTCCTCGGGCTTCAGCTTCTGTGTCAGGCCGAGCAGGGCCGTCGCGGCGCTGGCGGCGGAGCCGGCGAAGAAGGTGTCGACCGTCCGCCGCAGCGCGCTGGCGGCGATCGCCTCCGGTCGCGGCGACGGCCGGTACAACACCCCGTCGGGGTCGGACGCCCGGGCCACCAAGCCCTTGGTCTCGAGGCGGGCCAGCAGGGTGCGGACGGCGGAATCGCTCAGCGAACCGCCCATCGCCGCGCGGACGGCGCTGGTCGTGCCGGCCTGCAGGCGGCACAGGGTCTCGAAAACCTCTCGTTCGCGGCGCGGCAGGGATTCGATCATGACGGCTCCGGCAAGGACAACGCTACATTCGTAGCGCCACACTTGTAGCGGATAAAGTCAGGAATGAGGCGCGCGGATGAACTCGCGGTAAGGGCTTGGGCGACAGCCTCAGCTGCGCGCGGACCCGGCCTCTTCAAGGCGACGGAGATCCTCCGCGTCGATCGCAGCGAGGGACGCTCCCTTGCTCTCCCGCATGAATAGAGCAGCGACCAGGCTGACGAGGGCGGAGGCGAGGATGTACCAGGCGATGGGCGTCCAGGAGTCGGTCTGGCGCAGAAGCGCCGTCCCGATCAGCGGCGCCCACGATCCCGCGACGATGGCCGTGACCTGGTAGCCGAGCGAAACACCCGAATAGCGCATCCGGGTCGGGAACATCTCGGTCATGATGGCCGGTTGGGCCGCATACATCAGGCCATGGACGGCCAGGCCCAGCATGATCGCCCCGAGGATCATCGCCGTTTCGCCGGTGTCGAACATTGGAAAGGCCAGGAACGGCCAGATCAGGCTCAGGGCCGCTCCGGCGATATAGACCGGCCGCCGCCCGATCCGGTCAGCCAGGGCGCCGACGAACGGAATGACGATCACGTGCAGGATGTGGGCGAGGAACAGCAGGGCCAGGATGCGCGTGGTGTCGACATCCCGATGGTGCAGGTAAGTGATCGAGAAGGTCACGACCATGTAGTAGAGGATGTTCTCCCCGAACCTGAGCGCCATGGCGGTGAAGACGCCGCGGGGATGTCTGCGGAACACCTCGGTCAGGCCGTAGCCCGCCTCGGCCCGTTTCTCCGTCTCTTCACGCGCAGCCTTGAAGATCGGCGAGTCCGTCACCTGGGTGCGGATGTAGTAGCCGATGGCGATGATCACGACGGACAGCCAGAAACCCACCCGCCAGCCCCATGCGAGGAAGGCCTCATCCGTCAGCAGCGCTGACAGCGCCAGAAGCACGACGGTCGCGAGCAGATTGCCGATCGGGACGGCGGCCTGGGGAAAGCTGCCCCAGAAGCCGCGGCTGCGGTTCGGACTGTGTTCGGTCACCAGCAGCACCGCCCCGCCCCACTCTCCGCCGAGGGCGAAGCCCTGGATGAAGCGCAGGGTCACCAGCAGGGCCGGGGCCCAGTAGCCGATCGAGCCGAAGCTGGGCAGACAGCCCATCAGGAAGGTCGAGGCGCCGATCAGCAAGAGACTGAACTGCAGCAGCGACTTGCGCCCTATGCGGTCGCCGAAATGGCCGAAGACGATCCCGCCGAGCGGGCGGGCGATGAAGCCTACGGCGTAGGTGGCGAAGGCGGCGATGATGCCATCGAGCTCGTTCCCGGTGTCCGGGAAGAATAACTGGCCGAACACCAGGGTCGCGGCCGTCCCGTAGAGAAAGAACTCGTACCACTCGACGACCGTGCCGGCCATTGAGGCCCCGACCACCTTGCGCAGATACGGCAGGTCCGCGGTCTGTTCGTGCTTCATCCCGTTCTCCCCTCGTCGAGCCGGAGCATCCATGGAACAGGCCGGGGATGGGCTCAAGAGGCGGCGGCTGGCTTCGACGCCGGGCGATGGCCTGAACAGCAAAAAGCCCCGCTGGCGGGAGCCAGGCGGGGCTTTGAGATCTTGGGTGCGGGAGCAGGATTTGAACCTGCGACCTTCAGGTTATGAGCCTGACGAGCTACCGGGCTGCTCCATCCCGCGGCAAACGGTAGTGTAAGGGAAGAGCGGTTCGAGAGACGGGCGACAGCCCGTAATACAATCATCTATCCGTCTGGTAGACCCGGCGGCGACCTACTCTCCCGCGCCTTAAGACGAAGTACCATCGGCTCTGGAGGGCTTAACGACCGAGTTCGGAATGGGATCGGGTGGGGAACCTCC
>NZ_JAKFDS010000030.1:0-19789 GCF_036676055.1 Brevundimonas sp.
CGGGCGCGGCGCCGGGCGGGGAGGTCACCGGGGCCGACGCCGCCACGGTGGCCCCGCCGCCGCCGGCCCAGCCCGCTCCCGCCGCCGCTTCCGGCCCGCGTCCCTATTTGTCCGAGCCGCGCCGATGACCGCTTCCGCCCTGACCCGTCCCGGCGAGCGCGACCGGATCTCGACCAAGATCACCGAACTGGACTGGCGCCTCGTCGGCCTGCTGTGCGTCATCGCCGGCGTCGGCGCGGCCATGCTCTATTCGATCACCGGCGGGCATTGGCAACCGTGGGCGGCCAAGCACCTGATCCGTTTCGGGGCCCTGCTGGCGGTGATGCTCGGCCTCGCCATGGTCCATCCCAAATGGTGGTTTCGCGCCGCCTATCCGCTCTACGGCCTGCTGCTTCTGCTGGTGCTGATGATCGAGTTCACCCCGCTCGGCTACACCGCCGGCGGCGCGCGCAATTGGCTGAACCTCGGTTTCATCCGCATCCAGCCTGCCGAGTTCATCAAGATCGGCCTCGTTCTGGCGCTGGCCCGCTGGTACCACAACCATTCCGCCCAGGACGCCCGGCTGTCGTGGAAGCTGCTGATCCCCGCCGGGATGATCGGCGTGCCCTTCCTGCTGATCGCCAAACAGCCGGACCTGGGCTCGGCCATGGTCATCGGCCTGACCGGGGCCGCCGTCATGTTCATGGCCGGACTGAGCTGGCGCATCATCGCCGCGGCCGGCGCGGCCGCCGTCGCCGTCATCCCGCCCTTCGTGATGTTCGTCATGCACGATTACCAGCGCAACCGCGTGCTGACCTTCCTCAACCCCGAGGCCGACCCCTCGGGCACGGGCTACAACATCATCCAGTCCAAGATCGCGCTCGGCTCCGGCGGGCTGCTGGGCAAGGGCTACGGGCTGGGGAGCCAGAGCCAGCTCGAATTCCTGCCGGAGCGGCACACCGACTTCATCTTCTCGACCGTGGCCGAGGAGTTCGGTTTCGTGGGCTCGTTCACCCTGCTGGCCTGCTACGTCGCCGCCATCCTGATCGCCCTGCGCATCGCCTCGCTCGCCCACAGCCATTTCGGACGTATCGCGGCCGCCGGCATGACCTCCTTCTTCGCCCTGTTCGTGCTGATCAACGGGGCGATGGTGATGGGACTGGCCCCCGTGGTCGGGGTGCCGATGCCGCTGCTGTCCTATGGCGGCTCGTCGATGATGACGGTGATGATCGGCTTCGGCCTGGTGCTTTCCACCCGGGTCCATCGTTACGTCGAACTGCCCAAGGGCCACGGCCTGTTCTGATCGCGGGGTTCAGGCGTTAGGCTCGGATCATGTCTGAATCATCCGCTCCGTCCGCCCCGCCCGTGTTCGTCCCCGACTGGGGCGATGAGCCCTGTCCCAAGCCCGTGCTCCCGGCCGCCTCGCCGGAGCAGACCGCCGCCATGATGGACGGCGTCCGCATGCGCGAGAATCCGGCCGAATGGGCCTTCGTCCGCCTGTCCAAGCTGATCGAGGATTTCGAGAAGGGCCTCGACAAGGACGAGGAGATCGGCGCCCGCATCGTCGGCCTGCCGGGCGACGGCACCATGTCGATCGAGGACGTCGGCTTCTGGGGCCCGGACTTCATCCTGTTCACCGGCAAGAACGCCGACGGCAAGCCGGTGCGCCTGATCCAGCACTACGGCCAGATCAACGTCCTGCTCGACGTCCGCCGCCGCCCGGAGGAACGTGAAGCCCGTCGTATCGGCTTCCAGTTGTCGGAAATGGTGCGGAAGACGGACAAGAAGTGAGGCATCAGGCGACAGGCAACAGGCTTCAGATCGCCTTGATCCAATAGCTGCCAGCATCGCGACGACCCTGTTGCCTGTTGTCTGCTGCCTAAAGCGAAGCCGCCCAGTCCGTCGCCCGCACCAGGCTGTCGATGATGCCCGGTTCGGTGGAGGCGTGGCCGGCGTCCTTGACCAGGTCCAGCTTCGCCTCGGGCCACGCCCGGTGCAGGGCCCAGGCGCCGGAGGGCGGGGTCACCACGTCGAACCGGCCCTGGGCGATCCAGCATGGGATGTGGCGGATGCGGCCGATGTTCTTGAGCAGCCAGCCTTCCTCGGGGAAGAAACCACCGTTGGTGAAATACCAGTTCTCGATCCGGGCGAACGCCACCGCGAATTCCGGCTCCGCGAACTTGTCGGGGCGGGCTTCGGGCCCCTCGACACTGACCGTTTCGCCCTCCCAGCTCGACCAGGCGATGGCGCAGCGCTCCCGCTCCGCCTGGTCATCGCCGATCAGCCGCTTGTAGTAGGCGCCCATCAGGTCGTGCCGCTCGCCCTCCGGGATCGGGGCGATGAACCGCTCCCAGGCGTCGGGGAACAGGTGCGACGCCCCCTCCTGGTAGAACCAGTGCAACTCGCCCCGGGTCAGCAGGAAGATGCCGCGCAGCACCAGGGCCGCGGTTCGCTCGGGATGGGTGATGGCGTAGGCCATCGACAGGGTCGAACCCCAGCTGCCGCCGAACACCACCCATTTGTCGATGCCCAGCAGGTCGCGCAGCCGCTCGATGTCCTCGATCAGGGTCCAGGTGGTGTTGTCCTCCAGCGAGGCGTTCGGGCGGCTGTTGCCGCAGCCGCGCTGGTCGAACAGGACGATGCGGTATTTGGCCGGATCGAAATAGCGCCGCATGCCCGGATTGACCGCGCCGCCGGGGCCGCCATGCAGGACGACGACCGGCAGGCCCTGGGGATTGCCGCACTCCTCGTACCAGATCTCGTGGAGGCCATCGGTCGGCATGAAGCCGCTGGCGTAGGGCTCGATCTCGGGAAACAGTTCGCGGCGGGACGTCTCGGGCACGGGGAAGGCCATACGGGTACTCGGACTCTTTCGTGACGGGTCAGGCGGGAGGAGTTTGTGTCCGCAATGCGGCATAGCCGATCAAAAGCCAAGCCGCGATCATCAACAGGCCGCCGATCGGAGCGACGGCGCCCATGGCCGAAAGGCTCATCAGCGCGACGGCCGACAGGGCGAGGGCGAAGATCAGACCACCCGCCGCGGCCAGCCAGCCGGCGATGACGACCAGCCGGTCCCGGGCAGGCCAGACGGCGCAGACCAGGGCAAGGACGGCGTGGACCAGCTGATAGTGCGCGCCCGTGGTCAGCAACTGCTTGACCTGGGGCCCCGCGCCATGGGCCGCGAAGGCGCCCAGCGCCACGGCCAGGGCCCCGTTCAGGGCGGCGAAGACGACCAGGCTGCGAGTCGTTGTCATCGGTGGACGCTAGCCGACAGAATCCCCCGCGTCTGCTATTCGCCCGCCATGACTCCCGCCCGGCGCATGGCTTTGCAGTATGTGTTGCTCTTCGGCGCCACCGGGGTGTCGCTGCCGTTCGCGGGTCTGTGGATGCGTGCGCAGGGGTTGAGCGGGGCCGAGATCGGGACCCTGCTGGCCGCCCCGATGCTGGCCCGGATCGTCACCGGGCCGCTGCTGGCGGTCTGGGCCGACGGCTTCCGCTACCGGCGCACGCCGATCGCCCTGATGGGCCTGGTCATGGCCGCGGGTTACGCCGTCGCTGGAGCCTCCGACCTTCATGCGGTCCGGGCCATCGGCTGGTTCGTTGGAGCGACGGCCATGGGCGTGCTGGTGCCGCTGAGCGACGTCATGACCCTGCGGCTGGCCGGCCGGCTGGGCTTCAGCTTCTCCCTGCCGCGCGGCGCCGGCTCGGCTGCCTTCGTGGTCGCCAATGTCGGCATGGGCGCCTTGCTTCTGCACTGGCCGGTGGACGGCGTGATCGTCTGGATCGTCCTGGCCTCGCTGGGCGTCGCCGCCGTCGCGGCCTTCGTCCTGCCGCCCGAGCCGGTCGCCGACGGCGCCCCGGTCGCCGGGCTGGAGCGGTTCCGCGGCCTCGGGCGGCTGGTGGGGGATCCGGTCTTCATGACCGCCATCTTCGCCATCGGCGCAGTGCAGGCGGCCCACGCCTTCCAATACGGCTTCTCGGCCATCCTGTGGAAAACCCAGGGGATAAGCGAGGCGGTGACGGGCCAGCTCTGGGCCTTCGGGGTGATCGTCGAGATCGCCCTGATGTGGCTTTTCGAGCCGTGGCGCCGCCGGGTCGGCATCGGCCCGTGGAGCCTGTTGATGATCGGCTCGGCCGCCGCCGTGCTGCGCTGGAGCGCCATGGCCTTCGCCCCGCCGCTGTGGCTGCTATGGCCGCTGCAGGCCCTGCACGCCCTGACCTTCGCCGCCACCTTCCTGGCCGGGCTGCAGATCGTGGAGCGGCTGTCGCCGCCCGAGAGCCACACGGCCGCCCAGACGCTCAGCTCCATGCTGTCGGCCGGGGTGCTGATCGGCTTGGCGACCGCCGCCTCGGGGCCGCTCTATGACCGCTTCGGGGCCGGGGGCTACTGGGCCATGGCGGCGATGGCCGCGGCGGGACTGGTCGCCGCCGCGCCGCTGCGCCGCAAGCTGGCCGGCTGACCTCAGGCCAGATCGCCGATGGCGGCGTCCAGCAGCATGAAGGCCCGGCCGCCGTCCGACGTCAGCCGCCCCAGCACGCCCTGGCCGTCGCCGGCCGAGGCCCGCGCCGCCAGGTCCCGCGCGAAGGTCCTGACATAGGTCTCGGCGTCGGCGCGCAGATCGGCGTCGGTCAGCACCCGTCTCGACACGCTGCGCACCGCCGCCGGCGCGACCCGGCGCACGATCTGGCGGGCGCGCTCGGGATCGCCGCCGGCCACCGCCTGGGCGGCCTCCTCGACGCGCGAGCGGGGCAGCAGGGCGTTGGGATCGACCCCCATACGGCGGATGGCGGCCGTCATCCGTTCGCCCAGAAGCTCGCTGTCCTCGGCGGGCATGATCGGCGTGTCGAGATCCAGAGGGGCCTCCGACGGGCCGTCGTCGACCAGATCGCTCCAGCCCAGCCGATCCTTCTCCGGCTGGTTCGGCACGGCGGCCCCGGGCATCGGCTCCAGCTTCAGCCGGCCGCGCAGGCCGAAGCCGCGCGGCTCTGAGGCCGGCTCGGGGCGCGGGCGCTGCGGCGCTTCCGGCTCCGGGGCGGGGCTGGCGGGCGCGGGTTCGCGGCGGCGGATCGTCGGCGCGTCTCCTGACACCACCCCCATCAGCCGGACGGCCTCGGTCAGCATGTCGTAGTTGCGCCGCACCCGCTCCTGGAAGCCGGCGTCCAGCGCCTCGGTGTCGGCGGCGGCCTTCTGCGAGGCGGCCGACAGGGCGGCCAGACCTTCCTCGACCGTCGCGCGGACGGCGTCGACCCGCTGCTGCGCCTCCTCGGGCAGGCGGGCGGCGCGCTCGTCCAGCGCCTCCATCGCCTCCTCGACGCGGGCCAGGGCCGAGTTCATCCGCTCGACGGTGGCCTCGAGCTGCTCCAGCGCCCGCTGGCCGGCCTCCTCGACCAGTCCGCTGGTCTCGGAGACGATCCGCCGGGCGCTGTCGACGCGGGCGTCGGCGGCCTGATCGGCCTTCTGCGCCGCATCGAACAGGGCCTCACCCAGCCGGTCGGCGCGAACCTGGGCCTGTTCGGCGGCTTCACCGGCGGCCAGCCGGGAGTCCTCGGCCGTGGCCTGCAGCGCCGCCAGCGCCCGCCGGGTCTCTTCGACCAGGGCGTCGCGGGCCTCCGCGGC
The DNA here is from genome assembly GCF_036676055.1 of Brevundimonas sp. Lineage (GTDB taxonomy): Bacteria > Pseudomonadota > Alphaproteobacteria > Caulobacterales > Caulobacteraceae > Brevundimonas. Next base: position 5,597 of record NZ_JAKFDS010000030.1, read on the forward strand.
CAGCGCCTCGAACTTGTCCAGCGCCAGCTTGGTGGCGCTGTCGAAGCCGTCGGCCTCGCGCTGGGACATTTCGACGAGGGCGCGGAACTGGTCCGTGGCGGCCTCGACCAGGTCCTTGATGCTCTCGGTCGTCCGCACCGAGGTCTGGCCCAGTTCGTCGGTGACCGCCCGGGTCGCCGACAGCTGCTCTGTCAGCTGCGCGCGCTGGCTCTCGACCTGGGCGGAGAAGTCCTCCTGGTCGGTGCGCAGGGCGTAGGCGGCGGTGACCAGGGCGGCGCGCTGCTGGCCGAGACCTTCCTCGACCGACTGGATCTGCTCGGCGACGCCCGAGCCGGCGTTCTCCAGCCGCAGGGTCTGGCGGGCCAGATCATCGGCGGCGACGCGGGCGGCCTCCTGGGCCTCGCCGGCGGCGGCGGCCAGGTCGGCGGCGCGGGCGGCGAGGGCGGCTTCGGCCTCCCGCAGCTGCGTCTGGGCCAGGTCGGAGGCGTCGACGACCATGCGCGACTGCCGTTCGACCGCGTCGATCACGCCGGTGGCCTGGCTGTCCAGCTGAACCCCCAGCGTCTGCATCTGGTCGCGCTCGTGGCCGAGTTGCTCGGCCAGCCGGCGGGCGGTCCGGCCGGCGGTCTCGGCGGCCTCGTTGAGCCGGATGGTCTCCTGCGCGAGGGCCTCGCGCAGCAGGGTCATGTCGTTGCGGGCTCGCTCGGCCGCCAGCGAGGCCTGATCAATGTCGTTGCGCAGCGCGTTCAGCACCTCGCCGGTCTGCTGCGCGGCGAGGGCCGTGGGCGCGATCAGGGCCTCGGACAGGCCCCGGGCGCGCCGGGTCTCGGCCGCCAGTCCGGCGCCTTGCCGGATCGCATGGGCCAGCATGATGGCGAGGCCCGCGGGGGCCAGTGCGATCAGGGCGTAGACCGCCAGCCGCAGCGGCTCCAGCTCGGCCGCGCCGGATCCGATCTCATAGGCCAGCCAGGCCGCCACGCCGCCGATCCACAGCGCAGCCGAGACGCCCGCCAGCAGATAGGCGTGCCGGCCCGAGGGCGCCGGCTCGAGCGGGCGACGCAGGGGCGCCGGCGCAGGGCGCGGCTCATAGGGGGCGGGCGGAGCGTCCGCGGATTCAGCCAGCTCGGGCGTGACGGCCGGGGACAGGGCGGCCTCTTGGCGCCGCGCCGCCTCGGCGGCCCGCTGTTCGGCCTGGCGGCGTTCTTCCGCAAGGCGACGCCGGCGGCGCTCGGACATCGGGCGGTCGGCGACCAGATCGGACTCCAGATCGGGCTCGGCGCCCGGCTCCGCATCCAGGGCGGTCGCGGCGACGTCCTCCGGCTCGGGGTCGGTCAGGTTCAGCGGCGGCCGTTGGCGGGATTTCATGGGGTGGCGATCTCGTCAGGACACGACGTCGCGCAGCCGGGGCGCGCGACCCGTCAGAACCCTAGCGGCTCAATCGCGGCGCGCAAAGGCGAGGGCCGACGAATCCGGCGGAGGGATCAGCAGTCCTGTTGACGACGGGCCGCGGCGACCCCGATGGCGGCGGGCGCATCCCCGCAGTCCTGCACGCGGTGGATTTCCCGCTCGGTTTTTCTGGGGGCGTCGACCTGCAATCCGAATTGCGAAAGGGCCGCTGCGGCGAGCAGGGCGACGAAGCCGACGATCATTTCGATCAGCGCCTGCATCGCCGACCTCCCACTCCGTTTGAACTCGGAACTATGCGCTGAAAACCGCGTTCGGGCAATCCGCGGCCGCCGAAATATGACGACAGAGCGGCTGAAACATTGCCGAAATGGAACGGAACGCGGCGGCGTGCGTCCTGTAGAGCTTGGGGCGCAAGCCGCCGTCATGCGAATCGGTCAGGCTTCCATTCATGAGCCCTTCGGCGGACGAACAGAACCAACCCTGGCTGACGCCGGGACAAAACTGCTGGCGGGTCGAAACCGCCGGACGGTTCGCCGTGCTGATGGAGAACGCCGCCTATTTCGAGGCGCTGCGATCCGCCCTGGACAAGGCCGAACGGTCGATCGTCCTGCTCGGCTGGCAGTTTGACCCGCGCACCCGCCTCGACCCCGAGACCCTGCCGGACGATCACCACGCCCAGATCGGTCACCAGCTGCGCATGCTGGTCAAGGTCCGGCCCGAACTGGACGTGCGCCTGCTGATCTGGAAATCGCCGCTCGTCATCGCCGCGTCCCAGGGCTTCTTCCCGCACCGGGCGCAGGGCTGGTTCCGCAAGCGGTTCGTGGAGTTCCGCCTCGACCGCGCCGGTCCGACCGGCGCCTGCCACCATCAGAAGGCGGTCATCATCGACGACAAGGTGGCCTTCTGCGGCGGCGGCGATATTTCGACAGACCGCTGGGACTCGAGCGAACATCTCGACGGAGATCCGCGCCGGTGCCAGCCGTCCGGTCTGATCCCGGCGCCCCGCCACGAGGTTATGTGCGTGATGGACGGTCCGGCGGCGCGCGCGCTCGGCGATCTGGCCCGCGAACGCTGGTTCCGCTCGACCGCGGAACGGACGGTCCCCGACGAGGTCGAGGGCGATCCCTGGCCGGACGGGGTCGAGCCGGATCTGTTCGACACCCCGATCGCCATCGCCCGCACCGAGCCGGCCTGGGCCGGACGGAGCGAGGTGCGCGAGAACGAGATCCTCCACCTCGACGCGATCCGTCGCGCGCGCCGGCTGATCTATCTGGAGAACCAGTATTTCACCTCGCCGAAGATCGCTGCGGCCCTCGCCGAACGCCTGGCCGAGCCGGACAGTCCGGAGGTCGTCCTCGTCTCGACCGGCGAGAGCCCCAGCTGGTTCGACCAGATGACCATGGACACGGCGCGCTCCGAGGTCCTGTTCCGGCTGGAGCAGGCCGACTGCAACAATCGCTTCTACGCCTTCGCCCCCTACACCCGGGGCGGCGAGCGGATCATCGTCCACGCCAAGGTGTCGATCTACGACGATGAGGTGCTGCGGATCGGCTCGACCAACCTCAACAACCGGTCCTTCGGCTTCGACACCGAATGCGACGTGGCGGCGGCGCCGACGACGGAGGAGGGGCGGGCGGCCATCCGCCGCTTCCGCCAACGCACCATCGGTCACTGGATCGGGGAAAGCTCTGAGGAATTCGCCGCCGCCGAGGCCCTCGTCGGATCGGTCGGGGAGGCCATCCAGCGCTTCGACACGGGTCGGATGCGATCGCTCGGGGCGAAGCCGCCGTCCCCGTTCGAACGTTTCATCGCCGAATTCCAGCTGGGCGACCCGACCTCGCCCTCGGATGCGTTCCGGCCGTGGAAGCGCCGCACCCGTTCGCAGCGCAACCAGCCCGCCCGGATCAGTTCCTGAGCGTGAAGTCCACCACCAGCGGCAGGTGGTCGGACGCCATGCGGGCGAGCGGCGAGAAGGGGGCCGTGACGCCGGTGACGACCACTTCCGGACTGGTGAAACAGTGGTCGATGCGGATGGCCGGGAAGCTCGACGGGAACGTCTTGATCGAGGGCTTGAGCCCCAGTTCCCGCTGGCAGTCCGACAGTCGTCGCGCCAGCGCCTGATAGGGCCGGGTGATCGAGGTGGCGTTGAAATCGCCCGTCAGCAGTGTCGGACCGGCGCACGACGGATGCCCCAGCCAGCCTTCGCCCAGCAGGGCCGCGACCTGCAGCCGCTGCTCGCGCGGCACCAACCCCAAGTGGGTGGTGATCACATTCAGGGCGACGCCGTCGATGTCTATCGCCGCCCACAGGGCGCCGCGCGGTTCCAGACCGGGGACGCCCCGAACCGTCGGCAGCGGCCCGGACTTGATCAATCGCTCCGGGCGAAGCGTCAGGATCGCATCGCCATATTCTTCCTTCTCGACCGTCATCGCCGCGTGAAAGTGGAAACTCATCGCCAGTCGGTCGGCGATGGCGCTGGCCTGATCGACCAGCCCGGTCCGGGCGCGACCCACGTCGAGCTCCTGCAGGCAGACGATATCGGGTTCGTGCTCGGCGATGACCGCCGCGATCCGGCCGACGTCCAGCCGGCGATCGACGCCGACGCAGCGGTGCACATTGTAGGTCAGCAGGCGGGGCATGAAGTCCTGGGAACGGGCCGAAACGCTCTGTGGCGGTCGGGCTAGGCCATTTCCAACAGGAATGCGACCCCGGGGGGGCGCGTTCCGCTTGTTGTCAGATCACGACCAGACGGTCCGGCACCTCGTTGGGATTGCCGGGGTGTGGCGGGAAATGGCGGGCCAGCACCTCGCCGCACAGGCCCACCGCCGCCTCAAAGCCCGCCGCCGGGTCGTCGCGCTTCAGACCCTGGGCCAGAGCTTCCGCGGCGTCGCCCCACACCGAGTGCTCGACCTGGTCGTAAATGCCCTGATCGGCGACCACCTCCACCTGGTGATCGGACAGGGCGGCGAAGATCAGCACCCCGGTGCGCGCCTGGGTGACGTGCAGGCCGTGGGCGAGGAACTGCTGCACGGCGGCGTTGCGGGTCCGGGCGCGCCTGACCGCGCGAGGCGTGACCCAGCGCGTGACCACGGGCAGGCGGGTGATCAGATAGACGGCCACGAACAGAACCGCCTGAATCACGGCGTAGGCTCCGAGCGCATGGCCGGTCGACACCTGCTGTGAGGCGAGGTGGGAGGCTTCCCAGCCGTCGGCGAAGCCGGGAATCCAGCCCGGCTCGAAGCCCAGCGGGATCAGCCCGAGCGGCAGGATCAGCGCCGCCGCGGCGGCCCAGGCCAGCGAGACGTCGCGGTAGGAGGAAACCCGCCGCGCCAGGACGCAGAAGATCTCGCCCGATGTGCGGGATTCCGCCGCGTTGATGGCGGCCGCGATCCGGTCGTGGGCCTCGTTCGTGAGATTGATCACCATCCGCCGGATGCGCCCCCGCCGCCAAATGAGCCGCCGCCGCCGCCGAAGCCGCCGCCGCCCCAGGACGATCCGCCTCCGCCGCCGCGCCCGCTGTTGCGCAGGGCTTCGGACGCCGCCCAGATCAGGATCGGCGCCACGCCGGAGCCGCGTCGCCGGCGTCCGCCCCCGGCGAGGCCGCCGATCATGCCGATGAACATCAGCCCGAAGATCATGGCGATCAGGATCATCGGGCCGATCGGCAACCCTGCCTCGGGGGCGGTCGCCGCCGCCGCCCGCGCCTGGGCCTCGGTGGGGTCCAGTCGAAGCTGGGCCTCGATGGCGGCCGCGCCCTGGTCGATGCCGCGCTCGAAATAGCCTTCGCGGAAGGCCGGCAGAATCTCGTTGTGGATGATCAGGGCCGACAGGCCGTCGGTCAGCACCGGTTCGAGCCCGTAGCCGACCTCGATGCGGACCTTGCGCTCTTCGGGCGCGACGATCAGCAGGACTCCGTTGTCGTCCTCGGCCTGGCCGATTCCCCATGCCCGCCCCAGCCGATAGCCGTAGTCCTCGATCTCGAGGCCTTGCAGGCTTTCCACGGTGACGATGACCAATTGGTCGGAGGTGTCGCGCTCCAGCGCCTCCAGGCGCGTCGTAAGCTCGGCCTCCTTCTCGGGGGTCAGCAGGCGGGCCTGGTCGACCACCCGGCCGCTCAGTTCAGGAAACCGCACGTCGGCGGAGCCTTGCGCGGCGGCGCTGTGCCCGCTCGCCAGCCAGACGGCGGCCAGCATGGCGAACAGCAGCGCCGTCAGTCGGACCGTCTGACAGGGAGGCGAAGACTTCACTGCGCGGGCGGAGCCGCGCCGGGCGTGGTCGGCGCGGCGGTCCCGCCTGGGCGCGCTGGATTGAGTGCGTCGAAATTGACCGTCGGCGCGGTCTGGGCGGCTTCCGTCGCCTGGAACAGCTGCATCGGCTCGGACCCGCCGTGGATCGTCTTGGCCCAGATCACCGTCGGGAAGGTCCGCAGCGAGGTGTTATAGTCCCGCACCGCCTCATTGTAGTCGATCCGGGTGATGTTGATCCGGTTCTCGGTGCCTTCCAGCTGGGTCTGGAGCACGAGGAAATTCTGGTTGGACTTCACCTCGGGATAGCGCTCGACGACCAGCATCAGACGCGACAGCGCCTGGCTCAGCTGCCCTTGCGCGGCCTGATACTGCTGGAAGGCGGCCGGATCGCTCAGCGTCTCCGGCGTCACCGTCACGCCGGTGGCCTGGGCCCTCGCCTGGATGACTTCGGTCAGGATGGCGCGCTCCGAGATCGCCGCGCCCTGCACCGTGGCGACCAGCTGGGGCACCAGGTCGGCGCGGCGCTGGTAGGCCGACTGCACGTCGGCCCAGCGGGCCTTGGCGGCCTCTTCCTTGGTCGGGATGGTGTTGATGCCGCAGCCTGTGACGGCGGGTGCGATGAGCACGACCGCGGCGATCGCCGCCGTCCGGGAGTTCAAGGCATTCATCGTCGTCTCCTGTCAGGCTGCAGACCCGAAGAAACGACTATCGGAGGTTAGGGTTCGCCGTTCAAGCGTCCAACGCTTCCGGCTCGACCCCCGCCTTGCGGCAGGCGGCCGTATAGGTGTTGGCCAGCAGGCAGGCGATGGTCATCGGGCCGATCCCGCCGGGGACGGGGGTGATGCGCCCGGCGACGGCGGCCGCTTCGTCGAAGGCCACATCGCCCACGACCCGGGTCTTGCCCTCGGCGGCCTTCACCGGATCCCGCGACGGAACCCGGTTGATGCCGACGTCGATGACGGTCGCGCCCGGCCGGATCCAGTCGCCGCGGATCATCTCCGGGCGACCGACGGCGGCGACCAGAATGTCGGCCGTGCGGCACAGCGCCGGCAGGTCGCGGGTGCGCGAATGGGCGACGGTGACCGTGCAGCTCTCGCCCAGCAGCAGCTGCGCCATCGGCTTGCCGACGATGTTGGAGCGGCCGACGATCACCGCGTTCAGGCCCGACAGGTCGCCCAGCTCATGCTTCAGCAGCATCAGGCACCCCAGTGGCGTGCACGGAACCAGCCCGGGAAGACCCACGGCGAGGCGGCCCGCATTGACGACATGAAAGCCGTCGACGTCCTTGTCCGGATCGATCGCGCCCAGCACGGCCGAGGCGTCGATATGGCCGGGCAGGGGCAGTTGCACCAGAATTCCGTGGATGCCCCGGTCGGCGTTCAGCGCCGCGATCAGCTCCAGCAGCGTCTCCTGATCCGTCTCGGCCGGCAGCCGGTGGGTGTCGGAGCGCATCCCGGCGCGCAGCGTGGTCTCGCCCTTGTTGCGGACATAGATCTGGCTGGCCGGGTCTTCGCCGACGATGACGACGGCCAGGCCGGGCTTGACGCCGTGCTGCGATTCGAGCCGCGCCGAGGCCGCGGCGACCCGCTCCACCAGCCCGGCGGCGAAAGCCTTGCCGTCGATCAGGGTCGCGCGGGCGGGATCGGCCGTCATGGTTCGGCTCCGTCGTCAGGAATGGTGCGGTGAGCGCGATTTACAGACGGCGCGGTTCGGCGTCTATGATCGAGGCCGCAATCAGGGGGACCGCATGCGCCGTCAGACTATCCTCGCCGCCGCCAGCTGTCTGGCCCTCGTTCTGGCCGCCGGCCCCGCCCTGGCGCAGGCCGCCGGGCCGCTGGCCGTCGGGGCGACGATCGAAGGCGCGATCGAGGAAGGCGACCAGACCGCGGAGGACGGCGCGTACCGCTACGACGACTACGCCGTCACGGCCCGGGCCGGTCAGCGGTTCGAGGCCATCCTGCGCGCCCCGGAGTTCGACACCTACCTTGAGGTCTTCCCCGCCGATGACACGACCGAGGCGCTGGCCTCGGACGACGACGGCCTCGGCGAGGGCACTGATTCCCGGCTTCGCTTCACGGCGCCGGCCGCAGGGACCTACACGCTGCGGGCCCGGCCCCTGTCGGGTCTGGACGGCGGCGCCTATACGCTCAGCCTGGCGGAACGCCCGCCCGCGCCCCGCGCCCCGCGCCCGTCCGGCATCCGCCTCGGCCAGACCGTCAACGGCGATCTGTCGAGCCGCGATCCGGAGACCGACGAGGGCCTGCCCTATGACGCCTTCAGCTTCCGCGCCCGGCAGGGCGACCGGATCGCGGTGGCGCTGGACAGCGAAGCGTTCGACCCGGTTCTGCGCATCGGCCGCATGGAGGCGGGCGCCTTCGTCCAGCTGGCCGAAAATGACGACGGTCCGGATTCCGGGTTGAACTCACGGCTCGTGTTCACGGCCCCGGAGAACGGGGACTATCTGATCCGGGTCACCCCCCTGAACGCGGCTGACTCCGGAGACTACAGCCTGAGCCTGCAGGAGGGCCCCCCGCCCGCCGCGGCCCAGTCGATCGCCATCGGCGACACGGTCGAGGGCGAACTGACCGAAGGGGACGGCAAGAGCGAAAGCGACACCCCCGCGGACGCCTGGCGGTTCGAGGGTCGCGAAGGCCAGCGGGTCCGCATCGACATGACGTCCGACGACTTCGACACCTATCTGGAGCTGTTCGACGACAATCGGGTCAGCCTCGACGAAGACGACGACGGCGGCCCGGAGGGCACCAATTCGCGGATCACCGTCACCCTCCCGCGGACGGGGGCCTACGTCATCGAGGCGCGGGCGTTCGCCGAGGCGACGGGCGGCTACAGCCTGTCGCTCGTCGAGGTGGAGCCGGACCGCGCGCCGGAAAGCATCGCATTCGGCGCCTCGCTCGAGGGAGAGATCGGCGAGGGCGACCCGCGCGACGACGACGACCGCGGCTATGACGCCTTCACCTTCTCCGGCGTCGAGGGTCAGCGCATCCAGGCCATCATGCGCTCCGGCGACTTCGACACCTTCCTGCAGGTCGGCAAGGCCGACGGCGAGTTCTCCGCCCTGGCCTCGGACGATGATGGCCTGATGGAGGGCACGGATTCGCGGCTCAACTTCACCCTGCCCGAGGACGGCGACTATGTGCTGCGCGCCCTGCCGCTGGGCTCCGACTCCAAGGGTCTCTATGCGCTTGAGCTGATCGACCGCGGCCCCCAGCCGCAGCCCGGCAGCGTCCTGGTCGGATCCACCGCCTGGGGAACCCTGAGCGAAACCGACGCGACCACCGACAGCAACAGCTTCTATGACGCCTATCGTGTCGTGCTGCGCGAGGACGAGAAGCTGCTCATCACCATGGTCTCCAACGACGTCGACAGCTTCGTCATCGTCGGACGGATCAAGAGCGACGGCGCCTTCGAAGCGCTGGGCTCCGACGACGACGGCCTGACCGACACCCATGCCAAACTCGAGTGGACCGCGCCGGACGACGGCACGTTCGAAATCCGCGCGGGGGCGTACCAGCAAGGCCAGACGGGGGTCTACGCCCTGACGGTCGAGAAACAGCCCTGACGCCAGTCGCGACGGGTGGAGTAAGCGTTTGACGGACATCGCCGCCCGCAAGGACCAGCACCTCGACGTGATCCTCGCCGGCAGGGCGCGGCACGGGCTGGACAGCGGCTTCGCGGCCGTCCGCTTCGTGCATGAGGCGCTGCCGGACCTCGACCACGGCAAGATCGATCTCGGTGCCGACTTCCTCGGCCGCCGGCTGAAGGCGCCCCTGCTGATCAGCGCCATGACCGGCGGCCCGGCGCGCGCCGAGGCCATCAACACCCGGCTGGCCGAGGCGGCCCAGCATCTCGGCATCGCCCTTGCGGTCGGCTCCCAGCGGGCGGCGCTGGCGGCGGACGGGCCGACGCCGGGGCTGGACATGGCGCTGCGGCTCAAGGCCCCCGACACCCCCATCCTCGCCAATATCGGCGCAGCCCAGCTGACCCGTGGCTTCGGCGTCGACGAGGCCCGGCGCGTGCTGGACATGATCGCCGCCGACGCCCTCGTCGTGCACCTCAACCCGCTGCAGGAAGCCTGTCAGCCCGAGGGCGATCGCGACTGGTGGGGCGTCGGCGCGGCGCTCGAGGCGCTGGTCAAGGCGCTGGATGCGCCGGTGGTGGTCAAGGAGACCGGCGCGGGCCTGTCAGGCGCGACGGCCCGGCGGCTGGCGGACATGGGCGTGGCGGCGATCGATGTGGCCGGGGCCGGCGGCTCCAACTGGGCCATGGTCGAGGGCGAGCGGGCCGTCGACGCCGACGACAAGGCCCACGCCGCCGGCTTCGCCGACTGGGGCATACCCACCGCCCGCGCCATCGCCGAGGCCCGGGCCGCCTGTCCGAAGACCCTGATCATCGGCTCGGGCGGGGTGGCGGACGGCGTCGACGCGGCGAAAGCCATCCGCCTCGGCGCCGACATGGTCGGTCAGGCGGCTGGGGTGCTGCAGGCCGCCACCGTCTCGACCGAGGCGGTGGTCGACCATTTCCAGACCATGATCCGTCAGCTGCGCACCGTCTGCTTCTGCACCGGCTCGCCCAACCTGACCGCCCTGCGCAAGGCGCCGTTGCAGGGCTGAGCATCCTCATTGCTATCGTCATCCTCCGGCAAGCGGCGCAGCCGCGCAGACCGGGGGACCCAGCGGCGCCGAAGGCGATCTGCTCAGGCAGGCTGTTGCACACAGCGCGCTTCCGACAGGGTCGCGCTCTCGCGCGCCGCTGGGTCCCCCGGTCTCGCTACGCTCGCCGGAGGATGACGAAAGGAGAGGAACTACGCCGAGGGCAGCAGATCGCCCGCGAAGGTGCGGTACCGGCCGGCCCGCACCCCGTCCGTCGCCCGCGCAATGTCCGGCGCGAAATAGTGGTCCGAGCCATAGGCGGCGGCCGCCTCGCGCACGATGGCGAAGACCTGCTCCAGATCGGGCGAGGTGGTCAGCGGCCGGTGGAATTCGATCCCCTGCGCGGCGGCCAGCAGTTCGATGGCCACGACCGTGGCGGTGTTCTCGGCCATGTCCAGCAGACGCCTCGCGCCATGCGTGGCCATGGAGACGTGATCCTCCTGATTGGCCGAGGTCGGCACGGTGTCGATGCTGCACGGATGGGCCACCATCCGGTTCTCGGCCACCAGGGCGGCGGCGGTGACCTGGGCGATCATGAAGCCGGAGTTCAGCCCGCTCTCCTTCACGAGGAAGGCGGGCAGGTCGCTCATCTTCGGATCGACGAGGATAGAGGTGCGCCGCTCGGAAATATTGCCGATCTCGCACAGCGCCATGGCGATCTGATCCGCAGCGAAAGCAACGGGTTCGGCGTGGAAATTGCCGCCGGAGATGACGTCGCCCTCGTCGATGAAGACCAGCGGATTGTCGGTCACGGCGTTGGCCTCGCGCTCCAGCGTGGCGGCGGCGTTGCGCAACACGTCCAGCACGGCGCCCATCACCTGCGGCTGGCAGCGCAGGGAGTAGGGGTCCTGCACCTTTGAGCAGTCGTGGCGATGGCTCTCGCGGATAGCGCTGCCGGCCATCAGGGCGCGCAGGCGGGCGGCGACGGCGATCTGTCCGGGCTGGCCCCGCAGGGCGTGGATGCGGGCGTCGAACGGCGCGTCCGAGCCCTTCAGCGCATCGACCGACAGGGCCCCGGCCGCCACGCCCGCCGCGAAGGCGGCCTCGGCGGCGAACAGGCCGGCCAGCGCCAGCGCCGTCGAGCACTGGGTGCCGTTCAGCAGGGCGAGCCCCTCCTTGGGGCCCAGCACGATGGGCTTCAGCCCGACCGTGGCCAGCGCCGCCTCGGCCGGAAGGGTCTCGCCGTTCACCCGCGCCTCGCCGACGCCGATCAGGACGCAGCTCATATGCGCCAGCGGCGCCAGGTCGCCCGACGCCCCGACCGAGCCCTTGGACGGGATGCAGGGCAGCACGCCCCCGTTGACCATGGCGATCAGGGCCTCGAGCGTCTCGCGGCGGATGCCCGACGCCCCCTTCGACAGCGAGGCGATCTTCAGGACCATCAGCAGACGCACCACGGCGTCGTCCAGCAGCGGCCCGACCCCGCAGGCGTGGCTCAGCACCAGATTCTTCTGCAGCGTCTCGAGGTCGTCCGCGGCGATGGAGGTGTTGGCCAGCAGGCCGAAGCCGGTGTTGACGCCATAGACGGTGCGTCCCTCGGCCACGATGGCCGCGACCACGGCCGCGCCGCGCTCGACGGCGATCCAGGCGGCGGGGGCGAGCTCGACCGTGCACGGGCCGTCAAGCACCGCGCGGAGCTGGGCGAGGGTGAGGGGGGACTGGCCGAGGGTGAGGGTGGTCATGATCAGGCCTTCAGGCTCGGCAGGTTGAGGCCGTGTTCGCGCGCCGCCTCTTTCGCGATCTCATATCCTGCGTCCGCGTGGCGCATCACCCCGGTCGCCGGGTCGTTCCACAGGACGCGCTCCAGCCGTTTCGCGGCCTCGGGCGTGCCATCGGCGACGATGACCACGCCGGAGTGCTGGGAATAGCCCATGCCGACCCCGCCGCCGTGGTGCAGGGACACCCAGCTGGCGCCCGAGGCCGTGTTCAGCAGGGCGTTGAGCAGCGGCCAGTCGGACACGGCGTCCGAGCCGTCCATCATCGCCTCGGTCTCGCGGTTCGGGCTGGCGACCGAGCCGCTGTCCAGATGGTCGCGGCCGATGACGATCGGGCCGCTGAGTTCGCCGGAGGCCACCATGTCGTTGAACATCAGGCCCGCCCGGTGGCGGTCGCCGAGGCCGATCCAGCAGATGCGGGCGGGCAGGCCCTGGAAGGCGATCCGCTCCTCCGCCATGTCCAGCCACCGGTGCAGGCCGGCGTTGTCGGGGAACAGCTTTTTCATCGCCGCGTCGGTCTTGCGGATGTCGTCAGGGTCGCCGGTCAGCGCCGCCCAGCGGAACGGGCCGATGCCGCGGCAGAACAGCGGGCGGATATAGGCGGGCACGAAGCCGGGGAAGGCGAAGGCGTCTTCGACGCCCTCGTCGAAGGCGACCTGGCGGATGTTGTTGCCGTAGTCGGTGACCGGGATGCCCTGCCCATGGAAAGCGAGCATGGCCTGCACATGGACGGCCATCGACTTGCGGGCCGCAGCCTCGACGGCGGCGGGGTCGCTCTGCCGCTTCGCCTCCCACTCCGCCACGGTCCAGCCCTGCGGCAGATAGCCGTTGACGGGGTCGTGGGCCGAGGTCTGGTCGGTGACCAGATCGGGACGGACGCCGCGTTTGACGAGTTCAGGCAGAACATCCGCTGCATTGCCCAACAGACCGACAGATATGGGTTTTCCATCCAACTTGGCCTGTTCGATCAAGGCCAGCGCCTCGTCCAGCGTCTCGGCCATGACGTCGAGGTAGCGGGTCTTCAGCCGCATCTCGATCCGGCTGCGCTGGCACTCGACGGCGAGGCACGAGGCCCCGGCCATGGTCGCGGCCAGCGGCTGGGCCCCGCCCATGCCGCCGAGGCCGGCGGTCAGGATCCATTTGCCCGACCAGTCGCCGCCATAGTGCTGGCGCCCGGCCTCCATGAAGGTCTCGTAGGTGCCCTGAACGATGCCCTGGGTGCCGATGTAGATCCACGAGCCGGCCGTCATCTGGCCGTACATCATCAGCCCCTTGCGATCGAGCTCGTTGAAATGCTCCCAGGTCGCCCACTTCGGCACCAGATTGGAGTTGGCGATCAGCACCCGCGGGGCGTCGGCGTGGGTGCGGAACACCCCGACCGGCTTGCCCGACTGGACCAGCAGGGTCTGGTCGGCCTCGAGATTGCGCAGCTCGGCCACGATCCGGTCGAACGAGGCCCAGTCCCGCGCCGCCTTGCCGATGCCGCCATAGACCACCAGGTCCTCCGGCCGCTCGGCCACCTCGGGATCGAGGTTGTTCATCAGCATCCGCAGCGCCGCCTCGGCGGCCCAGGTCTTCGCCGTCATCTCCGGGCCGCGGGGGCTGCGGATGACGCGGGTGTTCGGGGTCTGTTGAGTCGTCATGGCGGCCTCTCTACGCTGCCCGCCCATGACCATGGAAGACTCAGACGCGCTCGGCTGGCGCTCCATCGCCGACCTGACCGGTGACCACCCCGACGCCCCGGTCGCCCTGATCGGCGCGGGCCTTAACGAACGCTCGCTCACGCCCGGCCGCTGCGACCTCGGTCCGAAGGTCTTCCGGGCGGTGCTGCCGCGCTTCTCGACCTATGACGTCGAGACCGGCGCCGAGCTGTCGACCCGCGTGCACGACGCGGGGGACGTGGCGCTGAAGGGCGTGTCGCCCGCCGACGCCTTCCAGCCCGTGCGCGACGCCGTGAGGGCGCAGGCTTCCCGGCCACTGACCGTGCTGGTCGGCGGCAACAACGCCATCACCCGGCCCGGCGTCCACGCCCTCGGCCTCGACCGCGTCGGCGTCCTGACCCTCGACGCCCATTTCGACCTGCGCGACACCGACCAGGGCCTGACCAACGGCAATCCGATCCAGGCCCTGCTCGAGGACGGCCTCGACGGCCGC
>NZ_JAKFDS010000031.1:0-45504 GCF_036676055.1 Brevundimonas sp.
CACGGTCGCCGGCGGACGGCCCCAGGTCACGGGGCGGCGGGCGAAGGGGGCAGGCGATCCGTTGAGGGGTTGATCGTCGTCGGTGGACATGAACTCTCCCGCGCCCGCGGGGCGCGCCTCAGAAAACGCGAAGGCGGGGTCAGATTGCGGACCGATCTGGCCCGTTTCGTGACGGTGCGCGGCGATCCTAGTTCTTCAGCCGGTAGCCTGTCCTGAAGATCCAGCCGACGATCGCCAGACAGACCAGCAGGAAGCCGAAGGTCGCCGCCAGGCTGACCCCGATGCCCACGTCGCCGCTGCCGTAGAAGGTCCAGCGGAAGCCGGAGATCAGATAGACCACCGGATTGAACAGGGTCACCGTCCGCCAGGCGGGCGGCAGCATGTCGATCGAATAGAAGGACCCGCCGAGGAAGGTCAGGGGGGTCACGACCAGCATCGGGATCATCTGCAGCTGCTCGAAACCGTTGGCCCAGATGCCGATGATGAAGCCGAACAGGCTGAAGGTGGTCGAGATCAGGATCAGGAACGCCAGCATCTCGACCGGGTGCAGCACCTGCAGGGGCACGAAGAAGGCCGCCGTGGCGAGGATGATGAGGCCCAGCACCGCCGACTTGGTCGCCGCCGCCCCGACATAGGCGATCACGATCTCCAGCGGCGACACCGGCGCCGACAGCAGTTCGTAGATCGTGCCGGTGAATTTCGGAAAGTAGATGCCGAACGAGGCGTTGAAGATCGACTGGGTGAACAGGCTGAGCATGATCAGACCCGGAACGATGAAGGCGCCGTAGGGCACGCCGTCGATCTCGGTCATGCGGCTGCCGATGGCTGAGCCGAAGACCACGAAATACAGGGCGGTGGTGATCACCGGGGTGACCAGCGACTGCCAGATGGTGCGCAGGGCGCGGGCCATCTCAAAGCGGTAGATGGCCCAGACGCCATAGCCGTTGAAGGTCATGCTCATGCGGCGGCTCCCGTATCCCGGTGGACCAGGCTGACGAAGATGTCCTCAAGCGAACTCTGGCTGGTGTTCAGGTCCTTGAAGGTGATGCCCAGATCGCTGAGCGTGCGCAGCAGCGACGGCACCCCGGTCTTCTCCAGATTGGAGTCGAAGACGTATTCGAGTTCGTGGCCGTCGGCGTTCAGGGAGACGTTCCACTCCGCCAGTTCCGGCGGCACGGACTGCAGCGGGTCCTGGAGGTTCAGGGTCAGCGTCTTCTTGCCAAGCTTCTTCATCAGGGCCGTCTTCTCCTCGACGAGGATCAGCTCGCCCTTGAGGATGACGCCGACCCGGTCGGCCATCTCCTCGGCCTCCTCGATGTAGTGGGTGGTCAGGATGATGGTGACGCCCTGGTCGCGCAGGCGGCGGACCAGGGTCCACATGTCGCGGCGCAGTTCGACATCGACCCCGGCCGTCGGCTCGTCGAGGAACAGGATGTCGGGCTCATGGCTCAGGGCCTTGGCGATCATCACCCGGCGCTTCATGCCGCCCGACAGGGTCATAATCTTGTCGTTGCGCTTGTCCCACAGCGACAGTTCGCGCAGCACGCTTTCGATATGCTTCGGGTTCGGCGCCTTGCCGAACAGGCCGCGGCTGAAGGTCACCGTGGCCAGCACGGTCTCGAACGCGTCGGTAGTCAGCTCCTGCGGCACCAGTCCGATCTTCTCGCGGGCCCGGCGGTAGTCCTTCTGGATGTCATGACCGTCGGCGATGACCGTCCCGGTGGAGGGCGTGACGATGCCGCACACGACCGAAATCAGCGTCGTCTTTCCCGCGCCGTTGGGGCCGAGCAGGGCGAATATCTCGCCTTTCCGGATCGTCAGATCGATCGGCTTGAGGGCCTGAAGCCCCGACTTGTAGGTCTTGGTCAGACCCTGGATTGAAATCACCGGCTGCATGCGCGCCCTCCCGAGACGCTGCCAGATATGCGTCCGGACGTCGCACCTCAAGGCCGCGCCGTGACCAGCGGAGCCATATCGGCGGCCGCGAGTTACCGAGGCCGTGCCAAGCCCCCTCTCCTCCCTTCGCGTCCGACTCGCCGATCTGGGCGACCGCGGGCGGCGACACTCCTCCCTCCTGCGGCGGGTTCCGCCGCTGCATGACCTGCTCGAACTGGCGGCGCGGGTCGGCTATGGCGCGCGCGGCTTTGTCTATCTGTCGGTCGGCTGCCTGATCCTGCTGTCGGCGGTCGACGTCGTGGGCGACGCGGTCGGAACCAAGGGGGCGCTCGACTGGCTGGTTCTGCGCCCCCTCGGTCGCCTCTGGGTGTTTCTGATCGGCCTGGGCCTCGCCGCCTTTGTCCTGTGGCGCGTTCTCCAGTCGGTCTTCGACGCCGACCATGAGGGCGTGAGCGGACACGGCCTGCGCACCCGGATGAGTCAGGGCTTCAGCGGCTTGAGCTACGCCGGCCTGGCGTTCGCCGCCTTCAGCCTGCTGGTTCGCGCGCCGGACGGCGATCCCGCCCAGGAGGGCGTCGTCCGCAGCCAGGAACAGGCCGCCACGGTGCTGTCCCTGCCGTTCGGCAACTGGCTGCTGGCCGGCGTCGGGCTGATGATCCTCGGCATCGGGGTGAGCAATGTCGTCAAGGCGTGGCGCGAGGACTTCACCGAATACCTCGCCTGTTCGCCCCGGACCTGCCGGCGGGTGGCCCCCCTGGCGCGCGCCGGCCATATCGCGCGCGGCCTGGCCTATCTGCCCCTCGCCATCCTGGTGATCCTCGCCGGGCTGCGCTCCAGCGCGCGGGACGTGACCAGTTTCGGCTCGGCGCTGGAGGCGGTGGAGCGCCAGCCGGGGGGGCCGTGGATCCTGATGGCGACCGCCCTGGGCTTCGTCGCCTTCGGCGCCTTTTCCTTCATCGAGGCCCGATTCCGGCGCATCCGCCCGCCGCGCGACCTCAAGCTGGACTAAATTTTCGCAGGCAGGATCGTCCAGCGACGTCGATCGGACGTAGTATCGATCATCGGTCGCATTTCGCGTTCCGGTTTGAGCTGTCCCGGAGGCCGCGATGGCCCGACTTAAATTGCTCGCCGCGTCCGTCATCTCTCTCGGCCTCGTCGGCTGCGAGGGCGGCGAGGCGCTGGACCCCATGGCCGGGTTCGGCCCCACTCCGGTGCTGCCCGCGCCGCAGCAGTCGCCGATCCCGACGGTCAACGTCGCCGAGGCCGTCGGCTGGCCCGAGGGTCGCATGCCGACGCCCGCGCCCGGCTTCCGGGTCCAGGCCTTCGCAACCGGGCTGGATCACCCCCGCTGGCTCTATCGCCTGCCGAACGGCGACATCCTCGTGGCCGAGACCAACGCCCCGCCCAAACCGGAAGGCAAGAAGGGCGGCTTACGCGGATTCTTCCAGAGTCTGTTCATGAAGAAGGCGGGGGCAAAGGCTCCGAGCGCCAACCGGATCACCCTGCTGCGCGACGCCGACGGGGACGGGGCCGCCGAAACCAGGACCGCCTTTCTGGAGAACCTGACCTCGCCGTTCGGCATGGTTCTGGTGGCGGACACCCTCTACGTGGCCAACGCCGACGCCGTGGTCGCCTTTCCCTACCAGACGGGCCAGACGGCGATCGCGGCCCCGCCGCGCAAGGTCGCCGACCTGCCGGCCGGACGCAACCACCACTGGACCAAGAGCTTGGTGGCCAGCGCCGACGGAACACGCCTGTACGTCGGGGTCGGCTCCAATTCGAACGTCGGCGAGAACGGGCTGGAGGAAGAGGTCGATCGCGCCGCTGTCCTTGAGATCGATCCGGCGACGGGCGCACGACGCCTCTACGCCTCCGGCCTGCGCAATCCCGTCGGAATGGACTGGCAACCTGACAGTGGGAAGCTCTGGGTCTCGGTCAATGAACGCGACGAGCTCGGCAACGATCTGGTGCCCGACTACATGACCTCGCTGACGCCGGGAGGCTTCTACGGCTGGCCCTGGAGCTACTACGGCCAGATCGTCGACGAGCGGGTCGAGCCCCGAAATCCCGAGCGGGTGGCCGCCGCGCTGAAGCCGGACTACGCCCTGGGGGCCCACACCGCCTCCCTTGGACTGACCTTTGGCGAGGGCGACCTATTCCCGGCCCGCTATCGTGGCGGGGCCTTCGTGGGCCAGCACGGGTCGTGGAATCGCAGGCCGCGCAACGGCTACCGGGTCATCTTCGTCCCCTTTGCAGGGGGGACGCCGGCCGGCGGGCCCGAGGATATCCTGACCGGCTTCCTCAACGAGCGCGACCAGGCCATGGGCCGGCCCGTGGGCGTCCAGTTCGACGCGCGCGGGGCCCTGCTGGTGGCGGACGACGTGGGTAATGTGATCTGGCGGGTCTCGCCCGTGGCGGCGCCTGCAAGACCATAAGGAAAGGCCCCGGCGGATCGCTCCGCGGGGCCTTTCGATCGATAAGTCCGGGATCAGGTTCCGGGCTGGATCACGATCACCGGCGGAGGAGCCGGGGTCGGTGCGGGCGCGGCCACGGTCGCCGTCGGCGGCGTCGTATTCAGGCTAGCCGTATAGGGCTGGGGACCGGTCGGCTCGGCCGGCGCCTCGCGCGTCGCCACGGTCGGCGCCGGGGCCGAGGTTGCCCGACGGACGGGGGCGGGGGCCGAGCGGCGGGCGGGTGCCGCCCGAACCACCGGCGCCGGCGCCGGGGTGGCCTCAACGACCGGGGCGATTTCGGCTTCGGCGGGCACGATCTCGCTCACCAGCGGCTGAGCCGGAAGCACGGGCGGGGTGGCGGCCGGCTCGACCAGCGGGGCGGGCGCGACATCACCCCCGTCGCCCATCATCAGGGCGGCCGCGGCGCCGCCTAGCACCAGAACCCCGATCGGGGCCAGGATCATCCAGGTCTTGACGCCGCCCTTGCGACCCCGGGCGGTCCGGCCGGTGCGGGCGTACACGGGAATGAAAGGTTCCTCGCGCGGCGCGTCGACCCGGTCAGTGTGGACATGGGGTGGTCATGCGGATAGGTTACAGACATCTGCGTTCCTCCAAATTCAGTGGTGATCAAACCCTCCCGCGAGATCACGGTTCCGCCAGATCAGGCACGCCTTGAAGAAACACTGTTGCAGACACAGTTCTGCCCGTACCGGTGCAGTTTTGTGGCGGACGGATACTTTGGTCGCGTTCCCGGAATGCTGGCACAAGTCGCACCACGCTGACCTCTGGCCGAATTGACCCTTCCCTTACGGAACCGCCGCTTCGGCGCCACGCCCCGGGGCAAACCGGCGTCCGACAGCTTCCATTGCGTCCCAGGATTCCCCGCCGGTTGACCCGGACCGGCGGCTTGTTCATCACCTTGGGGAGCGGCGCCTGCTGACGGAGTGGATGGGACTATGGGTCTGGTGGCGAATATCCGGCGCGACTTGCGGTTCGCGAAGGGACTGCGCCGCCTGCTCAAGCGCATCAAGCCGATCGACCTCGACAGCGTCGATCTGGTCTGTGACGACTTCGAGGAGGCCGTCGACCGGTTCCCCGACCATGTCGCGATCGAGGACGACCGGCTGACGCTGACCTATCGCGAGCTCGACGCCATGGCCAACCGGTTCGGCCACTGGGCCCAGAGCCGCCGCCTGAAGCGCGGAGACACCATAGCCCTGGTGATGCTGAACCGGGCCGAATATCTCGCGGCCTGGATCGGATTCTCCAAGGTCGGCGTCGCCACCGCGCTGATCAACACCAATCTGACGGGCCACGCCCTGGCGCACTGCCTGTCCATCTCCAACGCCTCCCAGGTCGTCACCGACGTCGATTGCTGGCGCAAGGTAGAGGAAGCGCGTCCCTTCGCCGGCCGCAACCTGATGCTCTGGGTCCTGGGCCTCGATGAGAGCGATGAGGCGGACGAACGGCGCGGGCTCGACAAGCCGGTCCGTGGCGGGTCATCCGTGCGTCCGGCCCGTTCGGTGCGCTCCGGCCTGACCAATCGCGACACCGCCCTGTACATCTACACCTCGGGCACCACGGGCCTGCCCAAGGCGGCCAAGGTGACCCATGCGCGCGCCCGCACCTATATGCGCGCCTTCGCCGGGGCCACGGCCGCGACGGACAAGGACGTCACCTTCAACGTTCTGCCCCTCTACCATTCGACCGGCGGACTGGTCGGGATCGGCCCGGCCCTTCTGAACGGCGGCCGGCTGGTGCTGCGGCGGCGCTTCTCGGCCTCGAACTTCTGGCCGGACGTCAAGGCCACCGGCGCCTCCCTGTTCGTCTACATCGGCGAGCTGTGCCGGTATCTGGTCAACTGCCCCGAAAATCCTGACGAGCGCGCCCACAAGCTCCGGCTGGCCTTCGGCAATGGCCTGCGGCCCGATGTCTGGAGCGACTTTCAGAAGCGGTTCGCCATTCCTGACATCCTCGAATTCTACGGCTCGACCGAGGGCAACGTCTCGCTGTTCAATTTCGACGGCAAGCCGGGAGCCATCGGCCGCGCCCCGGGCTTTCTGAAGAAGCAGATCAATTTCCGCCTCGTGCGCTTCGACATCGACAGCGAGGGGCCGGTGCGGGGCCCCGACGGTCTGTGCCAATTGGCGAAGGCGGGGGAGGTCGGCGAGGCCATCGGCCGAATCGGCGACGACACTCGCCACGCCTTCTCGGGCTATGCCGACAAGGCCGCCTCCGAGAAGAAGATTCTGCGCGACGTCTTCGTGCGCGGCGACCGGTGGTTCCGCACCGGCGACCTGATGCGGCAGGACAGCGAAGGCTACGTCTATTTCATCGACCGGATCGGGGACACCTTCCGCTGGAAGGGCGAGAACGTCTCGACCGCCGAGGTGGAGCAACGGCTGGCCGACGCGCCCGGCGTCCGGGAGGTCATCGCCTACGGGGTTCCCGTCCGGGGGCACGACGGCAAGGCCGGCATGGTCGCCCTGGTGATCGACGGCAAGTTCAGCGCCCGCGCCTTCGCCGATTGGGTCGACCAGGAGTTGCCGGTCTACGCCCGGCCGGTCTTCCTGCGCATCATCAAGTCGGCTGACACCACCGGGACGTTCAAATACCGCAAGATGGACCTCGTTGCCGCGGGCTTCGATCCGGAGAAGGTGGACGGTCCCATCTATGTCCGGGGCGGGCGGAGCGGCTACACAAAGCTGGGCGAAACCGCCCTGCAGGCGATCCTGAACGGCGAAACCCGGCTGTAGTCGCGGCTCGCAACCGGCCCTTAATGATTAATGGCGATGTTTGACGCCTCTCGCGTCAGGATCCCCGGCCTTTCATGTTCCAGATCATCGGCATCGTCCTGCTGTTCGCCATGGTGTTCGGCAGCTACATCCTGGCGGGCGGCAAGATGGCGGTCATCCTGCACTCCCTGCCCTATGAGCTGATGGCCATCCTCGGCGCCGCGGTCGCGGCCTTCCTGATCGGCAACAGCGTCACCACCATCAAGGCCACCTTGGGCGGCTTCGCCAAGGCGTTCGCCGGGCCGAAATGGAAGAAGCAGGACTACAAGGACCTGCTGTCGCTGCTGTTCCAGCTGACCAAGACGATGAAGTCCAAGGGCGTCATCGCCCTCGAAAGCCACATCGAAAAGCCGGCCGAGAGCGCCATCTTCCAGAAATACCCCAAGGTGCTGAAGGACCATTTCGCCACGGACTTCATCTGCGACACCCTGCGCATGATGACCATGAACCTCGAGGATCCGCACCAGATCGAGGACGCCATGGAAAAGCAGCTGGAGAAGCATCACCATGAGGGGCTTGCCGGCGCTCACGCACTCCAGAACATGGCCGACGGCCTGCCCGCCCTGGGCATCGTCGCGGCCGTGCTCGGGGTCATCAAGACCATGGGCTCGATCACCGAGCCGCCGGAAATCCTCGGGGGGATGATCGGCGGGGCGCTGGTCGGCACCTTCCTCGGCGTCTTCCTGGCCTATGGCCTGGTGGGACCGATCTCGGTCCGGCTGAAGGAGATCATCGACGGCGACGCGGCCTTCTACAAGATCATCCAGTCCGTTCTGGTCGCCCACCTGCACGGTAACGCCGCCCAGATCTCGGTCGAGATCGGCCGCGGCGACATTCCCTCCTCGGCCCAGCCCTCGTTCCTCGAAATGGAAGAATCGCTGCAGGGCGCGCCCAGCGAGGCCTGACGACCGGGCTTCCCGCTCACGAAAGCCTCACGCGCCTTCACCAGAGATCACGGACACGGGAACGGCTGCGGGGCGGGGCGGGTTACCCCGACGAGCGATCCTGGAACCGGCGGCTGTCTCGCCCGGGTGATCGCCCGGAGGACTGCGCATGAAGCTGATACCCTTTACCGCCACCGCCGCCCTCGCAGTCCTGTCGTTGGCAGCCTGCACGCCCGCCGAAGACCAGACCGCGGACGACGCCTCCTCCGTAAGCGCGGAGGCCTCGGCCAAGATGAGCCCCGCCGATGGCGCGGCCGCTCCGGCAGACGGGATCGCGCCGGACAGCGTAGAGACGGCGTCCCCGGATGACGCGACCGCGCCTTCCGGTCAAACCCCGCCGACCCTCCCGCCCGAGGCGGACAGCACGACGTCGCCCGCCACCAGCTCGCCGCCGCCGATGTGACGGTTGCGGCCTCGAAGGCCCGACAACGGGGTCGTTTTCCGGTCCGCTTTCATCGTTCGATGACAGCAGTTCACGAACGCGTGAGAATTTCGCTTGCGTATCTCCTCACGAAGCCGTTATCTCCGACCTGCGAGGATTCATGACCTCGTATGACCCTTCTGAAGGAAGAAACACTATGCGCATCACCGCTCTGATCGCCGCTTCGGCCGCCGCTCTGGCCCTGGCCGCCTGCCAGCCCGCCGAGAAGACCGAAGAAGCCCCGACCGCCGAAGCCACCGTCGAAGCTCCGGCTGCTGACGCCGCCATGGCCCCGGCCGCCGACGCGACCGCTCCGGCCGCTGAAGCCACCGTCGAAGCTCCGGCCGCCGAAGCTCCGGCCGCCGAGACCCCGGCTGCCCCGGCTCAGTAATATCTGGGACGTAGCGGACCCTCGGGTCCGTTCGGAAAGGGTCGCCCTCGCGGGCGGCCCTTTTTCGTTGCGCGGATCCCGAAGCCGCCAGCTTGCGCCAAATTCACTTGCGGGCCCGGCGTCGGCGTCGGTATCTCGGGCTTCGGGACACTGCCGTCCGCTCGAACGAAGGATCGCCCCATGCGCATCGCCGCCCTGATCGCCGCCTCCGCCGCCGCCCTGGCGCTGGCCGCCTGCAACAACAACGCCGAAGAAAAGGCCCCGGAAGCTTCGACCGAAGCCGCCGAGGCGACCGGCATCACCGACCCGGCCGCCGTCGACCAGAGCGTCGAACAGACCGCCGCCGACGCCAAGGCCGCCGCTGAAGGCGCCGAGGCCTCCGTCGCCGCCCAGGCCGCCGAAGCCGAACCGGCCACGCCGCCCGCCGAGGCCCACTGACGCCCGCCAGCGAAGAGACGATTGCCGGGGCCGTCCGCGGGGCGGCCCCGTTTTCTTTGCCTGCCTTTCGCGGCGCAGGGGCCTGAGCCATGACCGACGACCGCTCGCCCCGACTGCTCTGGACCGAGGACGGAGCGCCGCGCTCGGGCCGGTTCGACGACATCTATTTCTCGCGGGAGGACGGCCTGGCGGAAAGCCGGGCGGTCTTCCTCGCCGGCTGCGGACTGCCGGACGCGTGGCGCGGCCGCCGCCGCTTCACCGTCGCCGAGCTGGGTTTCGGAACAGGGTTGAACATCGCCGCCCTGCTGGACCTGTGGAGACGCGAGGGTCCACCGGACAGCCAGTTGCACATCTTCTCGGTCGAGGGATTCCCGCTCAGCCGCGAGGAAGCAGCCCGGGCCCTCGGGACCTGGCCCGAACTCGCCGCCCCCGCCGCCGCCCTGCTGGAGGGCTGGCCGGCCGCCACGCCCGGCTTCCACCGGATCGATCTGCCCGGTTTCAACGCCACGCTCGACCTGGCTGTGGGCGAGGCCGACTGGACCCTGTCGCAGTGGTCGGGCCGGGCCGACGCCTGGTTTCTGGACGGGTTCGCGCCCTCGACCAACCCGGGCATGTGGTCGGACGCGGTGCTGGACGGCGTCGCGGCCCGATCGGCCCCGGGCGCCCGCGTGGCGACCTTCACCGTGGCCGGCTCCGTGCGACGCGGCCTGTCGGAGCGCGGATTCACGACCGAAAAGAAGCCCGGCCACGGCCGCAAGCGCGAGCGGCTGGAGGCGCGCCTGCCGGCCGCGCCAGCGCAGGGCGCCCCGGCCTCCGTCGCGATCATCGGCGCAGGCATCGCGGGGGCCGCCCTGGCGCGCGCCTTCGCCGCCCTCGGACATCGCTGCACCGTGGTCGAACAGGCGGCGCCCGGCGCGGGCGGCTCAGGCTTCCCTTCGGCCCTGGTCACCCCCCGGCTGGACGCAGGCGACGCAGGCATTGCGGCCCTCCACGCCCAGACCCTGGCCCGGGCGCGCGCTCTCTACGCGTCCGTCCCCGGAGCGATCCTCGCCGACAGCGTGCTGCAGCTCGAGCAGGCGGCGCGCGACGCAGCGCGGTTCGCCAAGGTGGCGGCGCAAGCCGTTTGGCCGGAAGGGGCGATGACCTCGCTGGACGCGGCCGACTGCGCCGCGCGGTTGGGAGAACCTGTCGAGAGCGGCGGCCTGTTGATGCGCGACGCCCTCGCGCTGCACCCCTCGCGGGTGCTGGCCGCATGGCTGGTCGCGGCCGGGCGGGTCGCAGCAAGCGTCGCGCGGATCGACCCGACGGAAGCGGGTTGGCGGCTGATCGATGCGAAGGGCCAGCCGTTGCTGGAGGCCGATGTGGTCGTGATCGCCGCAGGCTGGGGCGCGGCGGCGCTGCGGCCGGAGCTGCCGCTGTCCCCGGTCCGGGGTCAGGCGGACTGGGTGGAGGGCCCCTCCATCGCGGCGACCGCCTGGGGCGGCTATGCCGTGCCCACCCCAGAAGGTCTGTTGTTCGGCGCCACCCACGACCGGGGCGAGACCGAGACCGGAACGGACGCCGCCTCGACCGCCCGCAACCTGCAGACCTTGGGCGCCCGATTGCCGCAGCTGGCGCAGGCCGTGGCCGCCGCCCAAGGCCTTCGCAGTCGCGCTGCTGTCCGCGCCACGACGCCGGACCGCCTGCCGATGGCCGGGGCGCTGGCGCCGGGGCTGTTCGCCCTGACCGGCCTCGGCTCGCGCGGATTCTGCGTCGCCCCCCTGCTGGCCGAGCATGTGGCCGCCGTGGCGACCGGCGCGCCGTCGCCCTTGCCTGCCGCGCTGGCGGCGCGGGTCGAACCGACTCGATTCGTGATGGCCGCCCCCCTTGCGCAACCTTCACCGGAAGCGGACGGTTGAGGCTGGAGCGGAGTCACAACCCGCCAGCCCGGAGATCACTCATGCCGCGTATGATTTCGCCTGCCGCCGTCGCCCTGGCCATGCTGACCGCGGCCTGCGCCCCCACCGACACCGGAGCGCCGGGAGAGAGCGCCGCAGCCCGGCCTGAACGTCAGTGTTTCAGCGCCGACCAGGTGCGCAATTTCCGGGCGGGCGACCACGGCCAGCTCTATGTCCGGGCCCTGCGGGACCAGGTGTTCGAACTGAACTCCTCCGGCGGCTGCACCGATCTGGACTTCGCCCAGCAGCTCGCCATCACCCCCGACGTCGGGGCCCTGGCCGGCGGACGTATCTGCACCGGTGAGTGGGCCCGCATCACCCTGCCTGCCTCGTCCGCCCCGATCAGGACCTGCCGCGCCCGCGTCAGCCGCATGCTGACCGAGGCGGAGGTCGCGGCCCTGCCCAGCGCCCATCGCCCCTGAGGCTCAGGCCTTCTGGGCGTAGCCGAGGCGCTGGTTCAGCTTCTCGATCAGGTCGATGGCCGTGTCGGCGATGACCGAGCCGGGCGGGTAGACCGCCGCCGCGCCCATGTCGATCAGGGTCTGGACGTCCGACGGCGGGATCACTCCGCCCACCACGATCATGATGTCCGGCCGGCCCAGCTTCTCCAGCTCGGCCTTCAGCTCGGGCACCAGCGTCAGGTGGCCGGCGGCCAGCGATGAGGCGCCGACGGCGTGGACGCCCCGCTCGACAGCCTCCTTCGCCGCCTCGGCCGGGGTCTGGAACAGCGAACCGGCCGTGGCCTCGAAGCCGAGGTCGCCATAGGCGGTGGCGATGACCTTCTGGCCCCGGTCGTGGCCGTCCTGGCCGAGCTTGGCGATCAGAACGCGGGGCGGGCCGCCGTCGTTCTCGACGAAGGCGGCGACCATGCCGCGGGCGCGGGCGATCTTCGGATCGTCGCCGGCCTCCTTCGCATAGACGCCGGACACGGTCTTCACCGTGGCCACGTGACGGCCGAAGGCGGCCTCAAGCGCGTCCGAGATTTCCCCGACGGTGGCGTAGGCCCGGGCGGCCTCGACCGACAGCTGCAGCAGGTTGGCGTTCCCGCGCGCGCCGGCGGTCAGGGCGTCCAGCGCCGCCTGGGTCTTCGCCTCGTCGCGTTCGGCCCGGAGCCGCTTCAGCTTGTCGAGCTGCGACGCCAGCACGGCGGCGTTGTCGACCTTGAGCACCGGGATGTCGTCGACGTGATCGGCGAGGTATTTGTTCACCCCCACGACAGTCTGCTGGCCGGTGTCGATCCGGGCCTGGGTCCTCGCCGCCGATTCCTCGATGCGCAGCTTGGGGACCCCGGCCTCAATGGCTTTCGCCATGCCGCCCAGCGCCTCGACCTCGGCCATGTGGGCGCGGGCCTTTTCGGCCAGTTCGTGGGTCAGGCGCTCGACGTAGAAGCTGCCGCCCCACGGATCGATGACCCGGGTCAGGCCGGTCTCCATCTGCAGCAGCAACTGGGTGTTGCGGGCGATGCGGGCCGAGAAGTCGGTCGGCAGGGCGAGGGCCTCGTCGAGGCTGTTGGTGTGCAGGCTCTGGGTCTGGCCGCCGGCCGCCGCCATGGCCTCGACCATGGTGCGACTGACGTTGTTGAACACGTCCTGCGCCGCTAGCGACCAGCCGGAAGTCTGGCAGTGGGCCCGCAGCGACAGGGAGCGGGGGTCTTTCGCGCCGAATTTCGACACCGCCTCGGCCCACAGCAGGCGGCCGGCGCGCAGCTTGGCCACCTCCATGAAATAGTTCATGCCGATGGCCCAGAAGAAGCTCAGGCGCGGCGCGAACCGGTCGATCAGCATGCCCGCCGCGACCCCGGCCTTCATGTATTCGACGCCATCGGCGAGGGTGTAGGCCAGCTCCAGATCGGCCGAGGCCCCGGCCTCCTGCATGTGGTAGCCGCTGATCGAGATGGAGTTGAACTTGGGCGCGTGCTCGGCCGTCCAGGCGAAGATGTCCGAGATGATCCGCATGCTCGGCTCGGGCGGATAGATGTAGGTGTTGCGGACCATGAACTCCTTGAGGATGTCGTTCTGGATGGTCCCGGTCAGAGCGCTGTGGGCGACCCCCTGCTCTTCCGCGGCGACGATGTAGAGCGCCAGCACGGGCAGGACGGCGCCGTTCATCGTCATCGACACGCTCATCCTGTCCAGCGGGATGCCGTCGAACAGGGTGCGCATGTCGTAGATGCTGTCGATGGCCACGCCGGCCATGCCGACATCGCCGCGAACGCGCGGATGATCGCTGTCGTAGCCGCGGTGGGTGGCGAGGTCGAAGGCGATCGACAGCCCCTTCTGACCGGCCTCGAGGTTGCGGCGGTAGAAGGCGTTGGAGGCCTCGGCCGTCGAGAAGCCGGCGTACTGGCGAATGGTCCAGGGGTTGGACGCATACATCGTCGGATAGGGGCCGCGATGGTAGGGCGCGATGCCGGGCAGGCCGTGGATGAAGTCGAGGCCGTCGAGGGCCGAGGCGTCATAGGCCGGGGCGACGGTGAGGCCTTCGGGCGTGCTCCAGGCCTCGCGCGCCGGACCGGGCCCGGTGGGGGCCAGGTCCAGGTCGATTTTGGTGAAGTTCGGGGCGCTCATTGGCCGGCCTCCTTCGCTTCGAAGGGCGCGGCGAGGCGCATCGGGGTCAGGGGCTCGCAGGTGTCGCCGCCGGCCTTGGGTGCGACGGGGCGATCGGGTCCGACAGGGGCCGGGCGGGGGTCGGCGTCGACGAACTTTGTCACGCCCACCATCTGCGTGACCCCGCCGGCGAGGGCGGCTTCCAGCGTCTGGCGCGCGCGGGCGATGCGCGGCTGGATGACATGGCCGCGCAGGGCCTCGACGACGCCGCCCTCTGCCTCGATTTTCTGGAACTCGGCCCAGCCGGCCTCGGCCAGTTCGCGGGTGCGCTGGTCGAGGAACCAGGAGCCGGCCGCCGGATCGTCGACCCGGCCGATGTGCGCTTCCTCCATCAACACCAGCTGGGTGTTGCGCGCCTGCCGCCGGGCGAAGGCGTCGGGGCGGCCGGTCGCCCGCGAGAAGCCGTCCAGCACCACCGCGTCGGCCCCGCCGACCGCGCCGGCGAACCCGGCCGCCGTCAGCCTGAGCAGGTTCGGCCACGGGTCGCGGGCGGACAGCATGCGCCGTGACGACCGCGCCTCGATGAGGGCGGGGGTCTCCGCCCCGAAGGTGCGGCTGAGCGTGCGCCACATCAGCCGCAGGGCGCGGACCTTGGCGAGGCTGTCGAAATATTCCTGGTCGACGGCGACCCCGAGCACGGTTCCCTTCAGGGCCTGCTCCGCCGTCATCCCGGCCTCAAGGGCGGTCCGGATCAGAGCCACGGCGTTGGCCGTGGCGAAGGCCAGTTCCTGACCGATCGAGCCGCCGGCCTCGTGGACGACGCGACCGCTGGCCATGAAGAAACGGGCGTCCGGGTAGGCCCCCGCATGGCGCGCCGCCGTATTGGCCGCCAGCATCAGATGCTCTTCCAGCGCGCGGGGCGCGGCGCCGGTTTCGGCGAAGGCGGAGACAGGATCCATGTGGAACATCAGCTTCGCGCGCGGCGAACCCTTGCCCGCCACGGCCAGGGCGTTGGCCGCCTCCGGCCCGTCCAGCCCGGCGTCCAGCCCGACCGCCGCCAGCTCAAGCGCCACGCCGTCCAGCGCGGCCGCCAGGGGGGCCGAATCCGCGAGCACCGCGCCCTTAAGCACCACCGAGGCCGCGCCGCCCTCGAGATCCGCCAGCACGGCGGCGTTGACCGCCGCGGCCTCGTCGCCCTCGACCAGGGTGCGCAGGTCCCACGCCCGGCCGTCGGCGTCCGACGGACGGGGCGCGGACAGGGGCTGGACGCCGGTCGCCGCGCCAT
The DNA here is from genome assembly GCF_036676055.1 of Brevundimonas sp. Taxonomy (GTDB): domain Bacteria; phylum Pseudomonadota; class Alphaproteobacteria; order Caulobacterales; family Caulobacteraceae; genus Brevundimonas. The sequence continues at coordinate 15,107 of NZ_JAKFDS010000031.1, forward strand.
AGAGCGGCCGCACCGCCAGATGGTCGGCGTCGAGATGGATCAGGCTTTCGATAGGCCGGTCCTTCAGCGCCTTCTCGGCGAGGGCCTTCCAGTCGGCGGGAGACGGGGTCGGAAAGGTCATGCGCCTCCAATGCCCGGACGAACGGGCGCGGTCCAGACGAGGGGCGCGATGGACGTCTCCAAAAAATTGGATTGCAAGGATGCGCCACCGCGCTTGTTGCGGTTTAGCGAGGCCCGCCTACATCCGTCCGGACCGCCGCAGGAGCTTACGATGGCCGACCTCTCCGCCTTTCCGATCACGCAGCGCTGGCCGGCGCAGCATCCCGACCGCCTGCAGCTGTATTCGCTGAACACGCCGAACGGGGTGAAGGCCTCGATCATGCTGGAGGAGACCGGTCTGCCTTATGAGGCGCATTTCGTGGACATCGGGAAGGATGAGACCTGGGGCCCGGAGTTCCTGTCGCTGAATCCGAACGGCAAGATCCCCGCCATCCTCGATCCCGACGGTCCCGGCGGACAGCCGCTGGCCCTGTTCGAGTCGGGCGCCATCCTGATCTATCTGGCCGAGAAGACGGGGCAGCTGATCCCGGCTGACGCCGCCGGCCGCTATCAGACGATCCAGTGGGTCATGTGGCAGATGGGCGGGCTCGGGCCGATGTTCGGACAGGTCGGATTCTTCAACAAATTCGCCGGCAAGGCCTTCGAGGACAAACGTCCGCTGCAGCGCTACGTCGCCGAGTCGAAGCGGCTGCTGGGCGTGCTCGACGCCCGGCTGGACGGCCGCGAGTGGGTCATGGGCGACTACACCATCGCCGACATCGCCATGCTGGGCTGGGTGCGCAATCTGATCGGCTTCTATGAGGCGCGCGACCTTGTCGGGTTCGACGCGCTGCAGAACGTTCCCACCTGGCTGGAACGGGGCCTGGCCCGTCCGGCGGTGCAACGCGGGCTGGAGATCCCGGCGCGACCTTGAGCCGGGTCGGCGGTGAGGCCCCGGGGCGACGGAACCCGCGCAAAGCCACGCCGTTGGCTGTGGATGGACAGTAAGCCCGCCAGAAAGCCCGCACCGAAATCCGCCGGCCTCGTCGTCGGCGGTCTCGGCGGTCCCGAGGACGAGCTGCTCGAGTCCGGTCAGGAAGAAGTCTTCTCGCGGACCGAGGTCGAGAGCGGCGAGATCGAGCATCAGGCCGAAACGGGCGGGCCCGGCGAGCGCAAGCGGCGCGACTGATCCGTCAGGCGGCCCGGCGCGCCGCCGTCGGCGCGGTCGCCAGCGGCTCGAACAGATGCCGGGCCAGATGGCGCACCACCGGGACCGCAACCCCGTCGCCGGTCAGGTGATAGGCGTCGCTGTAATTGCGCGGCAGGACGTAGTCGTCCGGAAGGCCCATCAGCCGGGCCGTTTCACGCGCGGAGATCAGCCGCGAGCGGACGCGGGGGCCGTCAACGATCAGCAGGATCTGGCGGCTGGAGCCCCCGGCGGGGGTCCGCAGGCAGCCGGCGACGTCGTCGAACCGCACCTCGGCCCGCTGGACCTTCGATCCGGCCTCGACCCGGGTGCGGCGGTAGACCCCGCCGACCATGCGCCGCCCCGCCCGCCGGGCGGCCTCGACCTTGGCGGCGTTGACCGGCGACATCAGGTCCAGCAGCCGCTTCGTCTCGGCCTGGTTATGCCAGTCGACGCTGTCCGGCGCCTCTTCGATCAGGTCGGCGAAGGTCGCGGCCCGGCGCGGCGGCGTCGGCAGGTTCCACCACAGCAGCCGCTCGCGCACGGCGTCAGGAAGCGCCGCCGTCGCTCGCCGCACGGCGGCGGTGTGGAACGGCTCGACCGGCTCTGGCGACAGCAGCCGCGGCGCGACCTCGACCCCGTCGCGGATCCCGACCACGAACAGTCGCGGCCGGCTTTGCGGCACGAACAGTTCGGCGTTGATCACCAGCGCGCCGTAGCGATAGCCCGCCTCCGCGAAGGTCCGGCAGATGGTCTCGAAGTCGCGCCCGCCGTGCGAGGTCAGGGTCCCGCAGACGTTCTCGACCGCCACCAGCCGGGGACCGCGTCCCTGTTCGATCAGGTCGCGAACGACGTCCCAGAAGGCGTGAAAGGTTCCGGAGCGCTCGCCGCCGAGTCCCGCGCCCGCGCCCGCGAGCGACAGGTCCTGGCAGGGAAAGCTGCCCCAGACCAGGTCCGGCTCGCCGGGAAGGTCGGCGGGGTCCAGCGCGCGGATGTCTCCGACGGTCAGTTCTCCGCCCGCACCCCAGTTGGCCTGGTAGGACAGACCCTTGCGGGCGTCGAAGTCGTTGGCGAACAGGCAGGTCCAGCCGCCGCCCAGTCCGGCGCGGACCATGCCACCGCCGGCGAAGAACTCATAGAAGCTGGGCATGGAATCCCGCGTGTGGAGCGGCCCGAAGGCGACATCCGACTGTAGGGAAGGAAGATGGTGGACGCGACAGGGATTGAACCTGTGACCCCTTCGATGTCAACGAAGTGCTCTCCCGCTGAGCTACGCGTCCGCCGAGACGGCCCCGGGTCACCCCGGGGGCAGGAAGGCGCGGTCTATAACCCGGCCGGTTTGTTGTCCGCAAGGGCCAAAACTGCGCCGGCGCTCAAGTAGCGAGCGACCGCATCGCGAGCGATGGCGCCCCTGCTTTTATGCCGCCGCCACCATCCGCTCGACCTCGCCGACGAGGTCACGCAGGTGGACGGGCTTGGACAGGACCTTGGCCTGCGGGCTGGCCTGGGCCGCCGACAGGGCGACGGCGGCGAAGCCGGTGATGAACATGATGCGGATGCCGGGCTGGCGGGCAGCCGCGACCCGGGCCACCTCAATGCCATCGGCGCCCGGCATGACGATATCAGTCAGCAGCAGGTCCCACGGCCCCTGGTCGAGGGCGTCGATCGCGTCGTCGCCGTTCTCGCAGTCGACCACCGAATGGCCGGCCCGCTCAAGCGCCCGCGTCAGGAAGCCGCGCAGCGAGTGATCGTCCTCGGCCAGAAGAATGCGCGCCATGTCGTTTTTCGCCCCGTCTTGTTGACCGGACGCTACGCCGCGATGGGTAAACCCGCCATGAAAATCCCCGGTCCGGCGAACCCTCCCCGCCGCACGAACCTGTGGATCGATGCGCGAAACACGGTAAGGGAGCGGTCATGGCGGACAGCGGGGATCAGGGCGTGGACGGGGCCGAAGGGGCGGGATTCGCCGTCCTCGCGCCCGAAACGCCGGGCCCGTTCGTATTCGCCTCGCCGCACTCCGGGGACGGCTACCCGGCCGATATGGCGCCCGCGCCCGGGCTGGATCCGGCCAGCCTGCGCAGCGCCGGGGACGCCCTCGTCGACCGCCTGATCGCCCCGGGGCTCGAGCGCGGCGCGACCCTGATCCTCGGCCGGACCGCGCGGGCCTATGTCGATCTCAACCGCGCCCCGGACGACCTCGATCCGGTGCTGATCGAGGGGCTGGATGGCCGAATGGGGTCGCCTCGCGCCGCGGCCGGCTACGGCGTCATCCCGCGCCTGACCGGAGACGGCCGGCCGCTTTACGACCGCCGGCTGGGGCGCGACGAGGCCGAGGCGCGCATCGCCCGCGTTCACGCCCCCTATCACGCCGCCCTCGACGACCTGATGCAGGCGGCGCGGACGCGCCACGGCGAGGCGGTGCTGGTGGACTGGCATTCAATGCCGTCGCGGGCGACCTTGGGGGTCGGCGGTGCGCGCGGGCCCGATGTGGTGCTGGGCGACCGGCACGGCTCTTCGTGCGCGGCGGCGCTGACGCGGCGGCTGCGGCGGGCGTTCGAGGCGCTGGGCTGGCGGGTGGCGCTGAACCAGCCCTATTCCGGCGGCTGGACGACGCAGCGCTGGGGCCGGCCGGCGGACGGTTTTCATGCCATCCAGATCGAGCTGAACCGGGCCCTGTATCTCGACGAGGCGACACTGGAGCCGGGGCGGGGCTGGTCGCGCTGCGCCGCCGGCACGGCCCGCGTCATCGCCGAGCTGCTGGCCGACGCGACTCCCTTGGGCCGGGCATAAAAAAAGCCGCGCCCGAAGGCGCGGCATTAAAGTCTTTAGGGAGGAAACGCCCAGGAAGGGCATGACGCCGCGAGGCGTCGAAGATCAAGTTAGTGTGCAGTGCACAAAGCGTCAACTGGATATTTCGCACCCGCGTTCACGGCGTGTAACGGCAAGCTTCGTCCTGAAATGGCCTTCGTAACCGCTTTCATCGGTGAAATTCACCGTCGAGCGTGGGCGCGTGCGAAAAAGCCTCAGCGCGGGGGCAGGTGCGGCTCCAGCAGCCGGCGCGCGCTGCGCACCGCCCGGGCCGCCGGCGATCCGGCCTGGCGCCACACCAGCAGGCAGAACACCGCCGCCACCCCGAGCCCCAGCCACAAGGGACCGAACAGCCAGGCTGCCGCCGCGAGGGCGAAATAATAACCCCGCACGCCCTGGCTGAAGGCGCTCAGGGCCGGGTTCAGCAGACTTCCCGCGGCCTCGCCCAGCGCCACCCGGTCGGCCTCGGTATGCAGTTCGGGGGCCGCCCCGATCAGCGCCAGGGCGTAGTTCAGCTGGCGGATCGACCAGATGAAATCGAGCAGGCCGCGCGCCAGGCAGATCAGCACCAGAGCGAGCTTGGCCTCCAGCAGCCGGGTCGGCGCCGGCTCGGCCCCGACCGCGGCGAATCCCTCCAGCGCCTGTTCGCCGCCGAACAGCACGCTGGCCACGGCCGCGATCAGCAGCAGATTGGTCGAGGCGAAAAAGCCGCCGGAGTTGATGGTGTGGCCCATCAGCTGGCTGTCGACGATCCGCACCTCGCGGTGGGTCATGGCCATCATCCACGCCCGCCGGACCACCTTCATGTCGTCGTTCAGCGAGCCGCTGCGCCGCGCCAGCACGGCCAGCAGCGGCCCGTAGCCCAGCCAGCACAGGAAGAAGAGGGCCAGAGCCAGACCGTCCAGGATCGTCATGACCGCTCCATTTCAACCGCCCGCCCCGTCGTGCCGCGTGGAACCCGTCGGGGCAAGTCCGCCTTGCTTCCGGCAAGTTGCGCGCCTATCACGCCCGCCTCCCCGTTATCGCAGTGCACCATAGACGAGACCCGTCATGAACATCGACGCCATTCCCGCCGGCCCCAACCCGCCCTGGGACGTCAACGTGGTCATCGAGATCCCGCAGGGCGGCCTGCCGGTGAAGTATGAGATGGACAAGGCCTCCGGCGCCCTGTTCGTCGACCGCTTCCTGCACACCGCCATGTACTATCCGGGCAATTACGGCTTCATCCCGCACACCCTGTCGGATGACGGCGATCCCTGCGACGTCATCGTGCTGAACCCGACGCCGGTGGTCCCGGGCGGCATCATCCGCTCGCGCCCGATCGGCGTGCTTAAGATGGAAGACGAGGCCGGCGGCGACGAGAAGATCCTGGCCGTGCCGGTCGACAAGCTGAACCCCTACTACACCGACATCGCCAGCTACCGGCAGCTGCCGGCCATCCTGGTCGAGCAGATCGAGCACTTCTTCACCCGCTACAAGGATCTGGAGAAGGGCAAGTCGGTCACGGTCAAGGGCTGGGGCGACGCCGGCGAGGCGGCCGAACTGATCGCGACCGGCATGCGGGCGCATCAGGAGAAGCTGAAGGCCAAGGCCGCCAACGCGGCCTGACCCCGGCGGGGGCAGCCTGCGTCAGGGCCGCTCCACGCACATGGCCACGCCCATGCCGCCGCCGATGCACAGGGTGGCGAGGCCCTTCTTCGCGCCCGATCGCTTCATCTCGTACAGCAGGGTGGTCAGGATGCGGGCCCCCGAGGCCCCGATCGGGTGACCGATGGCGATGGCCCCGCCGTTGACGTTGACCTTGGCCGGATCGAGCCCGAGCTCTCTCAGCACGCACAGGGACTGGGCCGCGAAGGCCTCGTTCGACTCCACCAGATCGAGGTCGGCGACGGTCCACCCGGCCTTTTCCAGCGCCTTGCGCGAGGCCGGGATCGGGCCTGTGCCCATCAGCGCCGGGTCGACCCCGGCCGTGGCCGAAGAGACGATCCGGGCCAGCGGCTCCAGCCCGCGGGCCTTCGCCTCATCGGCGCTCATCAGCACCAGGGCCGCGGCGCCGTCGTTCAGGCCCGAGGCGTTGGCCGCCGTGACCGAGCCCTCTTTCGAAAAGGCCGGGCGCAGCTTCTCCATGGCGTCGAGGGTCGCGCCGTGGCGGATGTACTCATCCTTGTCGACGACGACGTCGCCCTTCTTCGAGGCGATGGTCACCGGCGCGATCTCGGCGTCGAAACGGCCCGCCTTCTGGGCCGCCTCGGCCTTGTGCTGGCTGGCGAGGGCGAAGGCGTCCTGGTCGGCCCGGCTGATCTGAAACTGTTCGGCGACGTTCTCGGCCGTCTGGCCCATGTGATAGCCGTTGAACGCGTCCCACAGGCCGTCGCGGATCATCGTGTCGATGAAGGCGAGGTCGCCCATCTTCTGGCCGTTCCGCAGCTGCTGGGCGTGCGGCGCCTGGCTCATGCTCTCCTGACCGCCGGCGACGACGATGCGGGCGTCGCCCAGGGCGATCTGCTGGGCCGCGACGGCGACCGCACGCAGGCCCGAGCCGCAGATCTGGTTCAGGCTCCAGGCCGGAACCTCCTTCGGAATGCCCGCGCCCATGGCCGCCTGGCGTGCCGGTCCCTGCCCCGCGGCCGCCTGCAGAACATGGCCCAGGATCACCTCGTCGACCTCATGGGCGGCGACATCGGCCCGGCCCAGCGCGGCCCGGATGGCGATCTCTCCCAGCTTCGACGCCGGCAGGCCGGACAGCGCGCCAAGAAAGGATCCGACCGGCGTGCGCGCCGCGGAGACGATGACCACTTCGACAGACATTTGACTGACCTCGGGGAAGCGGCCCTACGAAGGGGGGAGGTTAGGCCGCGGGAAAGAATTCGTGCCGTTTCTGCCGCATCGCGAAGCTTTCGTCACCCTCACAGGCCGCCGTTCAGCGGATGGTCATCGCCCCTGGCGCAGAGTGGCGGGAACGAAAAACGGAGCGAAGGGCTTGATGGGGCCATGCTCATGCGGATGAAAAAGATACTCGGCCAGGTCTGTGTCCCCGACGAGCTGGACATGATCGAGCATTATCGCACGCCGGCGGAGAAGACGGCCGACCTGGTCGTCCACGTCGTCGGCCTGACCCTGGCCGCGGTCGGCGGGATCGTTCTGGCGGTTCTGGCGGCGCTCTATTCCGGCGTCGGCGCGGTGCTGGCCACCGCCGCCTACGCCCTGTGCCTGATCGTCATGCTGACGGTCTCGACCATCTACAACCAGACCCGACCCTGCGCCGCCCGGCCCATCCTGCGCCGCATGGACGAGGCCGCGATCTTTCTGATGATCGCCGGCAGCTACACCCCCTTCACCACCCAGCGCTTCGAGGGCGCCTGGTCGATCGGCTTCACCCTGCTGGTCTGGACGGTGGCCCTGGGCGGGGTGTTCGTCAAACTGATCGCGCCCCGCATTTCGGACGCCTTCTGGAGCGCGGTCTACATCGGTTTCGGCTGGCTGGCGGTGCTGGCGCTCAAGCCGATGATGGAGACCGTCCATCCCATCGCCCTGGCCCTGCTGGTCATAGGCGGCCTGATCTACACCGCCGGCGTCTTCGTCTTCATCAGCCCGCAGGTGAAGTTCCGCCGCGCCATCTGGCATGGCTTCGTCGTCACCGGCGCGATGACCCACTGGGCGGCGGTGCTGGTCGGCGTCGTCCTGGCACCCGCCGCGCTCGGCTAGACATTCCGGTCCGCAGCGCACCATAGTGCGGCGTTGCAACAGGAACGGGGACCGCGCGTGGCCGACAAGAAGTCTGGAGCCGGCGAGACCGTCGTCATCAAGAAATACGCCAACCGTCGGCTCTACAACACCGCCACCTCCGCCTATGTCACGCTCGAGGATCTGGCCCGGATGGTGCGCGAGGGCGTCGAGTTCGTCGTCTATGACGCCAAGACCAACGACGACCTGACCCGCCAGATTCTGACCCAGATCATCTTCGAGGAAGAGAGCCGCGGCGAGGCGCTGCTGCCGGTCCAGTTCCTGCGTCAGCTGATCGGCTTCTACGGCGGCCAGATGCAGGGCGTGCTGCCCAGCTATCTCGAGATGTCGCTCGACAGCTTCGCCCGCCAGCAGGAGCAGATGCGCGGCCAGTTCTCCAAGGCCTTCGGCGCCGCCCCCGGCGCGGGGCTGCTGGACGAGGCGGTCAAGCGCAACATGGCCATGTTCGCCGAGGCGATGAAGCTGTGGCCCGGCTTCAACGCCGCCGGCGCCGGGCGTCCCGCCGCCGCCGCGCCGCCTGAACAACCCGCCCCCGATCCCCTGGATGAGATGCGCCGCCAGATGGACGAGATGCGGGCCCAGCTGGACAAGCTGTCCAGCAAGGGCGGCTGAGCGTGACCGATGAGGTCCGTGGCGTCGGCCCCGTGCAACCCCGCGACGAGCGCCGCGAGAGGGACCGTCGGGCCGCCGAGCGCCGGGCCGCGTCCGCCTCGCGCGCCCTTGTCCCGACCGACTTCCCCGCCGAGCCTGCCGGGGCCCCGGCAAGACCTGCCCCCACGCCCCCCGCCGACGCCTCGCCGGCGGCCTTCGCGGCCCAGGTGATGGGCCAGAACGGGCAGCGGCGCGGGCTCAAGGGCGGTCCGCCGGTGCTGGACGCGGCCCGCTCCACCTATCTCGGCACGGCCTACGCCGGCGCCGCCGAACGCCGTCCCAAACCGGGCAAGGCCACCGACACCGACGTCTGAGCGTCCGGCACGGTCCTTGCTGACGGCAGGCCTGAACGCCTCCGTCCGGGACCACCGCCATGCTCACCTTCCTCGCCCGCACCGTCGACGTCACCGTCGTCGCCCTGATCTTCGTCGCCTTCAGCTGACCTTGCACGGCCGCCCCGGCCCCGCTAAGCACGCCGCCGTCATCGGGGAGTAGCCGCCCGCATCTCTCAGCGGGGTTCGCGTCAACATACTTTCCCTCGCCCGGAGGGAATGGCGCGATCGGACCTTTGGGTTCTGGCAAGACCGCTGGCTTCGCAGGGTAGCTTCCACGCGGGGGCCCGGCTGCGAACGCCACAGGTCTGTCCGCCGACGCCCCCGCGCACGATGACGAATTGGACGCCTTCCTGATTTCGGCCGGCCTCGTCTCCATCGCGGAGATCGGGGACAAGACCATGCTGCTGGCCATCATGCTGGCTGCGGCCTGGCGCCGCCCCCTGCCGATCCTGCTCGGCATTCTGGTCGCCACCCTGGCCAACCACGCTTTCGCCGCCCTCGCCGGAACGGTGCTGGGTCATTTCATGGAGGGCGACTGGGTGCGCTGGGCGGTCGGCGCGGCCTTCCTCGGTTTCGCCGTCTGGGCCCTGATCCCCGACCGCTTCGACGAGCGTCCCGACACCACCGAGAAGACCTTCTCCGGCGTGTTCTGGACCACCGCCGCCGCCTTCTTTGTGATCGAGATGGGAGACAAGACCCAGGTCGCCACGGCCGTCCTCGCGGCCCAGTTCCAGTCCCTGCCGCTGGTCGTGGCCGGCTCGACCCTGGGCATGATGCTGGTCAACGGCCCGGCCGTGATTCTGGGCGAGGCGGCGGCGCGGAAGCTGCCGCTGAATTGGATCCGGGTCGCGGCCGCCGCCGGTTTTGCGGCGACAGGTCTGTGGGTTCTGCTGGCGGGCTGATATAGACCGCCCCTACCCCCTCCAGACGCGGCGCTCATGACCCTGTTTCTCCGCCTGACGGCGGTCGCCATCCTGTCCGTGTCGTTGACCCTGATGATCGGCCCCTTCGGAGGGGCCGAGGCCGCGAGCGGGGTCTGGGACAAGGGCGCCCACTTCATCGTCTTCGGCCTGATCCTGTGGAGCTTCGGCGTGCTGTTCCGGCGCCTCCCGCGGCTGCTTGCGGCCGCCCTCGCGCTCGCCCTGGGCGGCGCGGTCGAGATCGTTCAGGGCATGGTGGGCCGCGACGCCAGCTGGGGCGACCTGCTGGCCGATGGCCTGGGGATCGCCGCCGCCCTGCTGCTCTGGGCGATCTGGCGCCGGTTCGAACCCCGGACGGCCTTTCAGACCTCGAACACCCGGTAGGGCGTTTCCCCGAGCGTCTTCAGCACCGGCAGGGCCACGTTGTAGACTGGCGTCCCCTTGTTGGTCCGGCCCTCCGGCGCGCCGCGGTGGGCATGGCCGTGCACCACCAGACTGATATTGTCATAGCGGTCGATGGTCTCGCCCAGCCTCGACGACCCGAGGAAGGCGTGGATTTCCGGCGGCTCGCCCATCACGGTATCGACCACCGGCGAATAGTGCAGCAGCACCACCGACCGTTCGGTCCTGAGCATGCGGATCGAGTTCTCGATGTGGTTGGCGTCGTCGACCGCCTCCTGGACGAAGGCCTTGATCGAGGCCTCGCCGAACGGGCTCAGCATGTAGCGTCCGAAGCCGCCGATGAAGCCCTTGCCGCCGGCGAAGCCGACGCCGTCGATCTCATAGGCCTGACCGGTCAGCATCTTCACCCCGGCCTCGCACAGCATTTCCGTGACCTCGTCGGGCCGACCGCATTCGTGCTCGTGATTGCCCAGCACCCCGACCATCGGAATCTGGCAGCCGCGCAGGTCCTCCAGCAGAATCTCGACCTCGCGGGTCTTGCCGAAATTCGTCAGGTCGCCGCACAGGCACAGGACGTCGGCGTCCTCGTGCACGCGGTCGAACAGTTCGCGGTGCGGCCGGTCGTGGGTCTCGCCGACATGCAGATCGCCGACCGCGGCCACCCGAAGCTTCTTCAGCGGTCCTGGCTCCATCCCCGGCTGGGGCGTCTGCGGATCGGGGTGGCCCCCCGCGCCGTTCGGGGCGTCAGTGGGTGGATTCATGCCGCTCCTCCAGTCCCTTGCCGACGACATCCCCAAAGCCCCATTCGGTGATGTCGGCGATGTAGTCGCGCGGGCTGAACAGCCGCCCGCGGCACACCTTCACCCGCGGGGCCGGCAGGTCGACCTGGGCGTGCAGCCGCTCCGTCAGTTCGGTCATCAGCCAGCTCGGCACCCGCCCCCGCTCGGTCGGATAGGCGAAGCGGAAATTGAGCAAATGGGCCATCAGCACCTCCCAATAGAGGTCCATCTGGTCGAGCAGGAATTTCCAGTCGATGGCGTCGGACTGCTTCAGGATCACGTGGTTCACATCGGCCCCGTCGAAGCGATAGCGGTCCTGGATGAAGACCTTCGACAGGATCAGGGCTGTCGGCGGCGTGATGCCGACCTCGTGGCCATAGACATGGATCGTATCCTCGCCGAACCAGCTGTCGCTCACCGCGATCGTGCCGTTGGACATGGCGAAGATGACGTCGAAGAAATGCTCCTCCTTCCACACCTTGGCGATCCAGCGCTCGTCCTCGACGTCGGTGCGATAGCCGCGGGCCTGGAAGAAGGCGAGGATGCGCGGATAGTCCCCGGGCTTGCAGAACACGTCCAGATCCTTGGTCGGCCGGCGGATGCCCGTATAGGCCGTCACCGCATAGGTGCCGGACAGCAGGAAGGGGATGCCGCTTTCCTTCAGCAGGCGCAGCGCCTCCTCATAGAAGGCGACGGCCGCCTCCGGCGGATGGAATGACGGGTCGGCGACGGTGTCTGACATGGTCCGGCCCCTTGGGTGGCGAGGGATTGGAAACGGTCTCGGTTGGGCCGCGGTTCCTTGGGGCTTCCGCGCCATGCATCTGATTTGTTTACGGGTTGGCTTTACCTGTGGACGTTCAGGGGTGACCGGAGGGGTCTGCTTGCAAGGTCGTTGGCGTCTGTTCAGGCACGACGCGGGTCGGAGCGCCGGTCCGCCCCCCTGGGCCTATGTGCTGCTTTACGTGGCTGCGCTCGCGATCGGCTACTGGACCCTGGCGCGGTTCGGAACCGCGACCGTCTGGCTGGCCAACGGCGTCGTCGTCGCGGCCCTGCTGCAGCTGAAACGCCGTCCCGCCCTGATGGTGCTGATCGCCGCCCTGGTGCTGGACATGCTGTTCAACATCCTGCGCGGCAGCCCGTGGACCTCGCTGGTCGTCAACGCCGCGACCAACACCGGCATGGCCATGGGCGCGGCGGTGCTGACCCGGCGCGTCTGCGGCGCGGCCCTCGATCTGCGTCGGCCGGGCCGGCTGGCCCGCTTCGCCCTCCTGGCGGCCGTTCCCGCTTCCGCGGTTTCGGTTCTGCTTGGCATGGGCGCGCTTGCGCTCATCGCGCCGCAGCCGTGGACGAGCTGGGCCTTCCACCTCCGGAACTATATCGCCATCGAGATGCTGGGCCTGCTGCTGGTCACGCCCGTGCTTCTGCTCCTCGCGCGCCGCCACCGGTTCCCCTCGTCCGGTCCGGCGCAGCGAAAGGTGAGCTTCGCCCTTGTCGGCCTGATGTTGGCCGTGACCACTCTGGTGTTCTGGCAGGGCGACGCGCCACTGCTGTTCCTGATCTTCCCGCCGATGGTGCTGATCGGCCTGCGGCTGTCGCCCACCTGGACCGCGGGCTCGCTGATCGCCCTCGCCGTGGTCAGCGGCGCCGCCAGCCTGCTCGGCCACGGTCCGGTTCACCTGTACCGCCTGCCCGAGGTCGCGGGGCTGGAGGGGGTGCCGCCGATGGTCCGCCGTCTCGGAATCTTCAACCTGTTCCTGCTGGCCATGGTGGTCACCATCCTGCCGATCAGCACGGTGATGACCGAGCGGCGCCGGCTCGAGGCCCGTCTGCGCGCCCGCACCACCGCCGCCCAGGAGGCCCGCCGCGTGGCCGAGAACGCCGCCGCGGCCCGCTCACGCTTCCTGGCCATGATGAGCCACGAGATGCGCACGCCCCTGAACGGCGTCGCCGGTTTCGCCGACCTGCTCGCGGGCCGTTCGGATCTCGATCGCGAAGCGGTGCGTCAGGCGCGCCAGATTCGTGAATCCAGCGACGGCCTGCTGATGCTGGTCGAAGACATCCTCGATTTCGCCCGCGGCGACGACGCGGTCTCGCCCGAGCCGCTCGATCTCGCCGCCGTCGCCCGCGAGGCCATGACGCCCAGCCGCGCGGCCGCGGACGCCCTTGGACTGACCCTGACGATCGACGACCGGCTGCCGCTTCGGTCCCGCTTCAACTGCGACCGCCGGGCGTTGCGCCAGGCGCTGCATCCGCTGATCGCCAACGCCGTCAAATTCACCAGCGAGGGAGGCGTCTCCCTGCGCCTCGACCGCGCCGGCGACGGCGTCGTCATCCGCGTCTCCGACACCGGCTGCGGCATCGCGCCCGACCATCACGCCGAGCTGTTCGAAGCCTTCTCCCAGGCCGACGCCTCGACCAGCCGCCTGCATGAGGGCGCGGGCCTGGGTCTCGCCCTGGTGGCGCGGCACGTCCGGCGGCTCGGCGGGCGCGTCGAGGTCGACAGCCGCCCGGGCGAGGGCTCGACCTTCACCCTCCACCTGCCGCTGACCCGGGTGCCCGACGCCGCGGCGGAAAGTCCGGCCCCTGCCCGCGTTCCGGTCGAGGAACCCGTCGTGGACGCGGCGACGGGCGAGGCCGCGGAAGCCGCCGTCGTCCGCATTCCCCGGGTGCTCGTGGTCGACGATCATCCGGTCAACCGCGAGGTCGCCCGCATCATGCTGCAGGCCTTCGGCTGCGAAGTGCGTGAGGCCTGCGACGGCCACGAGGCGGTGCAGGCCGCCGCCGCCCATCTCCACGACCTGGTGCTGATGGACGTGCGTATGCCGCGCATGGACGGGCTGGAGGCGACCCGCCGCATCCGCGCCCTGCCCGACGCCTGGGGTCACGTCCCCATTGTCGCCATGACCGCCGACGCCATGCCCGAGGACGTCGCCCGTTGCCTCGCGGCCGGGATGAACGCCCACCTTGCCAAGCCGGTCAGCCAGGCCGCCCTGTTCGCCATCGTCTCGCGCGCCCTCGCCGGCGACCTGCCGAAACCCGCCGCCCGCGCGGAAGCGGCGGCCGCCTAGCCGGCGTAGTTCCCCTCGAACGGAAACCGCCGCGCCCAGAACGACTGCAGCTCGGGCAGGGCGTCGACCCGTCGCATGACTTCGCCCATGCGCGGGGCGACCTGGTGGAACCGCGCCCGGTGCGGCGTCCAGCGGCTGGCCACGGCGACATACAGGTCCAGCACCGTCAGCTCCGGTCCCAGCAGGAAGCGATCCGGCGTGATCTGGCGCTCCATCCGCTCCCAGCATTCGGCGATCCGTTCCGCCGTCCGCGCCCGGATCATCGTCTGCGCGCCCTGATCGTCGCCGCCCAGCCGGGACGGGTCGTCCCGGACCCAGTACATCGAATAGATCGAGGCGGGGATGAAGGTCATCCAGCGCAGGAACTGGCCCCGCCGGGGATCGCACGGCTCCGGCCCCAGCGCCGCCTCGGGATGTCGTTCGGCCAGCCAGATCAGGATGGCCGCGCTCTCCGTCAGGGTCTCGCCCTCGGGCGTCACCAGCGCCGGAATCTGCCGCATGGGATTGACCCCGGCGACCTTGTCGCGCTCGGCCTCGCCCTCCCAGGTGACCGCCTCGACCACCTCGAACGGCGCCCCGATCAGGGTCAGCGCCGCCTCGACCGGGATCGAGCCCGAACCGGCCGCGCCATAGACTGTGTAGGTCATGTCGATCTCCTCCACGCCTGTGTGACGCGGAACGCGCGCGACCGCCCGCGAGATTTTCCGCCGCGGCCATAAGCGGCCCTTGCGGTTCGAAGGCGCCGATCGGTCCCCAGCTTCCTCCCCAGAAGCCTCGGCCAGCCTACCACATCTAGCGGTCGCGGAAAAAGTGATCGCAATATAGCCGTAATTCGGCTTGGCGCCCGGACCCCGGAGTCGCATGGTGAACCCCACCTTCCGGATTCGCCGACAGAGTTGCTTCGATGAACGCGCACGCCCCCATCCTGCCCTCGACCCCCGGTCTCCTGACCGCCTCGGCCGCCTACAAGCCGTTCCGCTATCCGTGGGCGTTCGACATGTGGAAGAAGCAGCAGCAGGTCCACTGGATGCCCGAGGAGGTGCCGCTGGGCGAGGACTGCAAGGACTGGGCGGCCAATCTGACCGACAGCGAGCGCAACCTGCTGACGCAGATCTTCCGCTTCTTCACCCAGGCCGACATCGAGGTCCAGGACAACTACATGGAGCGCTACGGTCGGGTGTTCAAACCGACCGAGGTCAAGATGATGCTGGCGTCCTTCGCCAACATGGAGACCATCCACATCGCCGCCTACGCCCTGCTGCTCGAGACCATCGGCATGCCCGAGAGCGAGTTCGGGGCCTTCATGGAATACGAGGCCATGCGCGACAAGCATGACTTCATGGGCAAGTTCGGCGTCGACACCGACGGCGACATCGCCCGCACCCTGGCCATGTTCGGCGGCTTCTCGGAGGGGCTGCAGCTGTTCGCCAGCTTCGCCATGCTGATGAATTTCCCCCGCCAGAACAAGATGAAGGGCATGGGCCAGATCGTCAGCTGGTCGGTGCGTGACGAGAGCCTGCACTGCGAGGGCATCATCAAGCTGTACCACGCCTTCAATAAGGAGACGGGGGCGGTGACCAAGGCCGTGGCCGACGACATCGTCGAATGCTGCCGCACCGTGGTCGACATGGAGGACCGCTTCATCGACCTGGCCTTCGAGATGGGGCCGGTCAACGGCATGACCCCCTCGGACATCAAGGCCTATATCCGCTTCATCGCCGACTGGCGCCTGCGTCAGCTGCACCTGCCCGAGCTTTACGGGGCGAAGGAAAACCCGCTGCCGTGGCTGCAGTCGATGCTGTCGGGCGTCGAGCACGCCAATTTCTTCGAAGCCCGCGCCACCGAATACTCCAAGGCCGCCACCCGGGGCTCGTGGCACGGCGCCGCCGGCGTCTGGGACAGCTTCGACGCCATGATGCAGAAGCGCAAGGAAGAGACGGCGGAGGCCTGAGCCCCCGCCGGGGCGTCAAATGGGCCGGGTCAGATGCCCGCGTACCATTCGTAGCCCCGGTCTTCCCAATAGCCGCCCTTGCCCCCGCCGATATCGGCGAAGCTCTCCACCGCCTCGATGCGGCGGATGTATTTGGCGTGTTTATAGCCCAGCTGACGCTCCACCCTGAGCCGCAGCGGCGCCCCGTGCGGGACCGGCAGGACCTCTCCGTTCATCGCCCAGGCCAGGATGGTCTGGGGATGCCGGGCGTCGACCAGGTCGATGCTCTCGTAATAGCGCTCGCCGTCCTCGCGCTGATCCAGGGCGTCGAAACAGTGGAAGACGATGTAGCGGGCCCCGGGCTTCAGCCCGGCCTCATCCAGCAGGGTCTCCAGCCGCACCCCGGTCCACTCGCCGATCGAGGTCCAGCCCTCGACGCAGTCGTGCTTGGTGATCTGGGTCTGCGCCGGTCGCGCCCGCAGCTCGGCGAGGCTCAGCGACAGCGGCCGCTCCACCAGGCCGTCGAGGACCAGCCGGTAACCGGCGAAGCCGTCCGCGCTCAGCGCCTTGTAGTCCGCCGCCGCCGGATCGATCGAGCCGTTGGCCCGGAAGTCCGGCGAGATCTCGGCGCGGCTGTAGGTCGGCGCCAGGGCGTCGCGTGGGATCAGCAGCCGCTGCGCCCGCCGGGTCAGCCCCTCGCCCATGCGCCGCGCCTGCTCCGACAGCCGCCAGCTCGCCTCGCCGCAAGCAGAGACGAAGGCCGCGGCGACAGTGGCCAATGCGCCGGTCAGCCAGCGGCGGCGGTTCATGGCGCCTCTCCCTCGTCATTCGGCGGGCGCCGCCGCGGCCCGGCGGTCGAGCCCGGCGGCTGGATCACGAACCAGCCGGTGACCATCGATCGCATGTTGTTGAAGAAGCCGGTCCAGATCACCAGCCCGACATGGACGACGATGAAGCCGACGATCAGCCCCGCCGCGATGAAATGCAGCGTCCGGGCCGACTGCCGCCCGCCCATGATCTCCAGCAGCACCCCGCCGACGGCGTTGAAACCGGGCGACATCGACAGGCCGGTGACCAGCATCAACGGCAGGACCCCCAGCACCATGGCCAGATAGGTCAGCTTCTGGATCACATTGTAGGCGCGGGCGTGATCGTCGGTCGGGAAGCGGAAACGGGCGTGCTCGGCCACCGAGGCGCCGAGGCCTCGGAGATCGGCGCGGCTCGGCCACAGCCGGCGGCCGAAGCGGCGGGTGACGAGGCCGAACAGCAGATAGATCAGGCCGTTGATGACGAAGACCCAGGCGAACAGGAAATGCCAGTTGCGCGCCTCCGCCAGATTGCGGCCCTGCGGGATCAGCAGCCAGTCCGGGACCGTCGGCGTGCTCAGCCAGGGATCGGCGAAAGTCGAGCGCAGACCCCAGTAAAGGTGCGGATGGGCGGCGAGGATGTTCAGCCCGCTCATCAGCAGAACCACGACGGCGGCGACGTTGATCCAGTGGGTGATCCGCACCGGCAGCGGATGCCGCCAGGTGTCGGTGCGACCGCCCGGCAACGGCCGGTCCCCGCGCCGCGGGGCGGTCCCGGCCGGGGTTTCCACGGGCGGATCGGCGGCGGCGTCGGTCATGGCGGCGGTCCCCCGGAGCGGCGGTCTGCCGACGGTGTCACGAGCGCCGGCGGCCCGCAACGCCGGCGCGGCCTGAGCCTGTCGTCAGTCGCGCGTCGGCGGCGAGCTCAGGCAGACCCGGCCGGACCGGCGACAGGCTTCCATCTCGGCCTCCCAGGCGGCGTTGTCGCGTTCCCACCGGGCTTGAGCAGCCTTGGCGGCGGCGGCGTTCGCTTCCCATTGGGCCCGCTCGGTTTCCAGCCGGGCCGTTTCCTCGCGCCAGCGGAAGTTCTGCTCTTCCCAGGCGGCTGTGGCGTTGGCTTCGGCTTCCGCGGCCGCGGCGTTGCGGGCGGCGATCTCTGCGTTCAGCCGGATGGTGGCGGCGACCTCGGCGGGATCCTGCTCGGAATCCGGCGCGCGGTCGTAGCTCTCGCCGCGCTGGCGCAGCCATTCCTCCGAGCCCGGTTGCACGTTGGCGGTTTGCGGCTTCGACGGCGGCGCGGTCTGGGCGAAGACGGGGACGGCGACGAGCGCCAGGGCGGCGGCGGCGGTCAGGGTCAGTCGGATCATCTCGGGCTCCTTCGTGCACAGGCCTGGCGATCAAGCTGGGCCGTTTCGCGGCGATCTGCGACAAATAACGCCGATCGGGCGATTTGGAGCCGTCCGCGGCTCAGTCCGGCAGCTTAAGTTCAAAGGTCGTCCCGTCAGGGCCGGTGTCGACGAGGCGCAGTTCGCCGCCGTGGCTGACCGCCAGCTCGCGCGAGATGGTCAGGCCGAGACCGGTGCCGTCCGAGCTCCGTCCGCTGACGAACGGATCGAACAACTGGTCCGACAGGCGCGGCGGAATGCCCGGCCCGTTGTCGGCGATGCGGATGACGGTGGCGCCGCCCTCATGGGCGGCGCTGACCTTGACCACGCCCTTGCGGCCGACCCGGGCGGCGTCGCCCTCGATGGCCTGGCGGGCGTTGCGCATCAGATTGACCAGGATGCGGTGCAACTGGTCGGGATCGGCATGGACGGTGAAGCGCGCAGGAATGGCCCGGTTCAGCCGCACGCCCTCGTCCGACAGGCCCGCATCCTCCGCAGCCATGGCGATGGCCGGCCCGAGGGCGAAACGGGATCTCTGCGGCTCCGGCTCTTCACTGCGGCCGTATTCAAGGACATTGCGCGACAGGGCCGCGGCCCGGCCCAGCGCCCGTTCCAGCCGCGGCAGGGCCTTGGCCACCAGCGGGTCGGGCGAGTCGGCCAGCCGCTCTGAGGCGATCTGGGCCGAGGTCAGCATGTTGCGCAGGTCGTGGTTGATCTTGGCCACGGCCTCCCCCAGCGCCACCAGCCGCGCTCGCGAGCGCAGCGACTGGCGCACCTCGCCCTGCATCCGCGCCAGTTCGCGCTCGACCCGGCCGATCTCATCGTGCCGGTCGCTGGGCGGATCGCCTTCCGCCTCCGGATCGACTGCGAACCGTTCGATCGAGCGGGTCACCCGCCGCAGGGGCTGCAGCACCAGGAAGGCCAGGCCGCCATACAGCAGCCCGCCCGCCACCAGCGACAGCAGCACCGACATCAGCAGGCTGTTGAGCAGGAAGGTCCGCAGTTCCGCCTTCAGCGGCTCTGCCGGGGCGAGGATCTCGATGAAGTCGCCGGAGCGGTAGCGGGGCCGCGCCTGCACCCGGATGGATCGGTCCGGGTGGCCGAACAGCGTCCGCCACGGGTCCACAAGCCGGGTGACCGGCCGGTCCTCGCGCAGGTCGATCAGGTCCGGCGTGCGCGGCAGATTGGGGGCCTGCAGCAGCAGGCGGCGCACGCCCTGGTCGCCGACCACCACCGCCTGGACCCCGCCGATGGCCAGCAGCTGCTCGGCCACGTCGTCCTCGACCGCCGAATAGGGCAAGGCCTCGACCCCGACCGAAGCCAGCTCGGCCGACTGCAGCCGGTCCAGCAGCCAGCGCTCGTGGAAGCTGGCGGCGCTGGGCGCGACGATCAGAATCTCCACGACCGCGGTGAAAACGAAGGTCAGCAGCAGCAGTCGCCAGGCCAGGGCGTCGGGCGCATGGAAACGCAGCCGCTCCCGCCACTCGGCGGGCAGGCGCAGGCGCCGTCCGGCGTCGTTCAGCAGGGGCCGCGCCTCGCTCATGCCTCCCCTAACGCAAAGCTTGGGCCAATCGCTGCGTCCATCATGAACGGCGCCGCCGGTGCAGCGCCGCCTGGGCGGCCTTCATGGCGAACGGCAGGACCACGGCGAGAACGAAAACGCCCGCCATCGGGGCCCAGAACTGGCCGAACAGGGCCTGGAAGTCCGGATCCGGATCGGCGGCCAGAAGGGCGTTCAGCCGCCCCCCGATCCAGCAATAGATGATGTGGGCCGGCAGCAGACCGATGACGGTGGCGAGCGAATAGGGCCCCAGCCGCACCGCCACCATTCCCGCGGCGATGTTGATCATGTGGAACGGCACCACAACGGCCAGACGGGCCCCCAGCACATACCAGAAGGTGTCGCGGTCGATCGCCGTGCACACGGCCTGCATCAGGCCGGCGTCGCGCTCGGCCTTGCGACGCAGGGATTCGCCCAGGGCGCTGCGGGTCACGGCGTAGACCGCCAGCGCCCCCGCCGTGGCCGCGATCGAGGTCGAGACCCCGCCGACCCACGGTCCGAACAGATAGCCGGCGGTGATGGTGACGAAGAAGACGCCCGGGACGACGCTGGCGGTCAGCACCGCGAACAGCAGCATCAGGGCCAGCAGGCTGAGCAGATAGTTGTCGGCGGTGAAATCCCGGAAGGTCTGGCCGTGGTCGCGCAGGGTGTCCAGCGACAGGTAGCGATTCCAGCCCATGGCGAATATGAAGATGATCACGCATCCCAGCGCGATCAGGGGCAGGAAGCGTTTGACCCGGTCCATCGTCTCTCCGCTGGCCGCCCGCGGCGTTGACACCTCGGCCTTCCCCGCTTATACGCCCGCCCTTCCCGCGACGGACCACTTTCCGCCGCCCACCTTGTTTTCAGTCCCAGGAGCCGACCGTGAAGCGGACCTATCAGCCGTCGCGACTCGTGCGCAAGCGCCGTCACGGCTTCCGTTCGCGGATGGCCACCAAGAACGGACAGAAGATTGTTCAGCGCCGCCGCGCCAAGGGCCGCAAGCGCCTGACGGCCTAAGTCGTCCGGCGCCTGTGCTGGGCGCATGGCCGAACCGTTCAAAATCGAACGCCTGAAGTCGCGGCCCCAGTTTCTGGCGGCCGCGAAAGGCGTTTCAGAGGCCCGCGGCGCCGTGGTCGTGCAGCGGCTGGACCGCGGCGACGGCGACCCGACAGTCCGCCTGGGTTTCACCGCCACCCGCAAGGTCGGCAACGCCGTCATCCGCAACCGCGCCAAGCGGCGGCTGCGCGAGGCGGCGCGGGCCCTGGCGCCGCAGCTGGCGCTTCCGGGCAGCGACTATGTCTTCATCGCCCGGATGGGCACGGCAGACCGTCCGTGGGACCGTTTGCTTGACGATGTGAAATCGGCGCTTACAAGGCTCGCGACCCCGCGGTCGGCGCCTCCTGTCGCGCGCCACGCACCGACATCGCCCGCCGGCCAGGACTGCTGATCTCCATGCCCCCCCAGAATAACAGCCGCAACACGATCATCTTCATCGTGATCGCGTCGATCATGCTGCTGGCCTACAGCGTCTTCGTGATGGAGCCGCAGACGCAGAAGCGTCGCGCCGCCCAGCAGGCCGCCACGGCGGAATCGACGACCGGGCCGTCGACCGCCCCGCCCGCCAGCGCCGCCGTCTTCACCGAGGACCGCACCGCCGCCCTCGGCCGCAACGGCGCCCGCGTGCCGATCCGCACCGGCACCCTGACCGGCTCGCTGTCGCTGACCGGCGGCCGCATCGACGACCTGTTCCTGACCCGCTACCGCGAGACCATCGACGCCGACGCGCCGGCCGTCGAACTGTTCCGCCCCGAGGGCATGAAGCACGCCTTCTTCGCCCAGTTCGGCTGGAGCGGTCCGAATATCCCCGGCGGCGTCCCCGGCCCGACCACGCCGTGGCGGCTGACCCAAGGCTCGGCCCTGACGCCGACGACCCCGGTGGTTCTCACCTGGGACAACGGCGCCGGCCTGCGCTTCACGCGCCGGATCAGCGTCGACAACCAGTATATGTTCACCGTGGCCGACACCGTCGCCAACTTCAGCGCCCAGCCGGTGACCCTGACCCCGGCCGCCAGCGTCCAGCGCCAGGGCGTCCCGGCCAATCTCGGCAAGAACCAGGTGCTGCACGAGGGCGCCATCGGCACCTTCGGCGACGGCGAGGCCTATTCGACCGAGCAGATCAAATACAGCGGCTGGGCCAAGAAGCCCTCGGTCGAGCACGAGTCGACCGGCGGCTGGCTCGGCATCACTGACAAATACTGGCTGGCCGCCCTCGTTCCTCCGCAGGACGAGAAGATCAACGCCGAGTTCCGCGTCACCGACGCCGGCGCCTACAAGGTCCACGCCGCCGGCTTGCTGGGCCAGGCCCGCACCATCCAGCCCAACACCCAGATCACCGAGACCCAGCGCCTGTTCGCCGGCGCCAAGCGCAACGAAATCCTCTCGGACTACGAGAAGTCCCTCGACCTGCCGCGCTTCGTCTACGCCATCGACTGGGGCTTCCTGTTCTTCCTGACCCGCCCGATCTTCTGGCTGGTCGAATTCTTCTACGGCTTCCTGGGCAATTTCGGCCTCGCCATCCTGGCCCTGACCCTGACCGTCCGCCTCGTCATGTTCCCGCTCGCCAACAAGAGCTACGAGAGCATGTCGAAGATGCGCAACCTCCAGCCCAAGATGGAGGAGATCAAGAAGAAGCACCCCGACGAGCCGCAGAAGCAGCAGCAGGAGCTGATGGCCCTGTACCAGAAGGAGAAGATCAACCCTCTGGCCGGCTGCCTGCCGCTGCTGCTCCAGATCCCGGTCTTCTACGCCGTCTACAAGATGCTGTTCGTGACCATCGAGATGCGCCACCAGCCCTTCTTCGGCTGGATCCAGGACCTCTCGGCCCCGGACCCGACCACCATCTGGAACCTGTTCGGCCTGATCCCGTGGGATCCGTCCTCGGCCCCGCTGATCGGCGGCATGCTGGGCGGCACCTTCGCGCTCAGCGTCCTGGCCATCTTCTACGGCCTGACCATGTGGCTGCAGATGGCCATGAGCCCGCAGGCGCCCGATCCGATGCAGCGCCGCATCTTCCAGTTCATGCCGATCATCTTCACCTTCATCATGGCCACCTTCCCGGCCGGCCTGCTGATCTACTGGGCGTGGTCGAACATCCTGACCATCTTCCAGCAGTACATCATCATGCACCGCCTGAAGGCCGACAATCCGATCGACGCCTTCCTCGCCCGCATGAAGAAGGCCTGAATTGGACGACTTCACCCCCGAGGAACTGGAGCAGGCGCGCATCCTGTTCGCGCGTCCCGCCACCTTCGTCATGGGGTGCGCCAAGATCGAGCAGCTGCCCGATCCCGATCTGCCCGAGATCGCCTTCGCGGGTCGCTCGAACGTCGGCAAGTCCAGCCTGATCAACGGCCTCGTCGGCATGCACAAGCTGGCCCGGGCCTCGAACGAGCCGGGCCGTACGCGCGAGGTCAATTTCTTCGACCTCGACGGCAAGATGCGGCTGGTCGACCTGCCCGGCTACGGTTGGGCCAAGGCCTCGAAGTCGACGGTCAAGAAATTCCAGGACCTCGGCCGCGACTATCTGCGGGGGCGGGTCACCCTGAAGCGGGTCTATCTGCTGATCGACGCCCGCCATGGCCTGAAGAAGGTCGACGACGAGGCGCTGGACGCCCTCGATCTCGCCGCCGTCAGCTACCAGATCGTCCTGACCAAGGCCGACAAGCTGAAGAAGGGCGAGGCGGAGAAGGTCCAGGCCGCCACCCTGAAAGGCGTCTCCAAGCGCGGCGCCGCCTATCCCTCGGTCATCGTCACCTCGGCCGAAAAGGGCGACGGCATGCCCGAACTCCGCGCCGAGATCATGCGCACGACGGGCGTGAGTCTCTAACCTTTCCTCCCCGCAGAGCGGGGAGGGGGACCGCGAAGCGGTGGAGGGGCTCGGTTCCGCCTCACGAACGCCTGTTCCGCCTCCTCAAGCCCCTCCACCCCTTCGGGGTCCCCCTCCCCATTGCATGGGGAGGAAAAGGCTGGTCCGCTCTCTTCATGCACACCCGCCGCCTCCAGACTGATCGCCTGACCCAGCAGATCCTGGAGGCCGGCTCCGGCCCGCTGGTCCTGCTGATCCATGGCTTTCCGGAGCTGTCCGTCAGCTGGCGGGCCCAGGTTCAGGCCCTCGCCGACGCCGGCTTCCGCGCCGTCGCCCCGGACATGCGCGGCTATGGCGGGACCGACAAACCCTCGGACACGTCGGCCTACGGCATCCTCGATCTCGTCGGCGACATGGTCGATCTGGTCCGGGCGCTGGGCGAGACCTCGTGCGTCGCGGTCGGCCACGACTGGGGCGCGCCGGTGGCCTGGCACTGCGCCCTGCTGCGCCCCGACCTGTTCCGCGCCGTCTTCGGCCTGTCGGTGCCGTTCCAGCCGCGCCGGCCCAAGGGGCCGCCCACCGCCGCCATGGCCGCCCTGGCCAAACGGGCCGGCCTCGGCCAGCTCTACATCAGCCAGTTCCAGTCGCCCGACGCCCACGAGGCGTTCGACGCCGATCCGGCGACGGCCTTGCGCAAGGCCTTCCACGCCTACGACGGGGCCACGCCTGACGGCCGCCAGTCGACCGGCTTCCTCCCCGAGGGCGAGAGCTTCCTGTCCACCATCGACGACGACGCGAGCCTGCCGCCGTGGATGAGCGAGACGCATTTCCGGGAATATGTCGCCGCCTTCTCGGCGGGCGGCTTCAAGGGGCCGCTCGACTGGTACCGCTGCCTCGACGCCAACTGGGCCGCGACCGCCTTCCTGCAGGATGCCCGCATCCGCGTCCCCGCCGCCTTCGTGGTCGGCGAGCGCGATCCGGTGCGCCACTACGCCGGCGCCCATGAGGCCGGGCTGAAGGACTGGGCCCCCGACCTGCGGATGCAGGCCGTCATCCCCGGGGCCGGCCACTGGATCCAGCAGGAGCGGCCCGAGGAGGTCAACCGCCTGCTCCTGGAGTTCCTCCGCGGCCTCTAGCGTTCCGCCGCCTGCCGCTGCGCTCGCTCGATCGCCGCCGGAAGGGCCGCCGCCAATCGCTTGACCCGCCGCGTCGGGCCGTCGTTCTCGCGGAAACCGATCAGCACATCGGGATCGATCCCCGACACCTCATTGCTCCCGTCGGCCCGGAAGCGGGCGCAGTCGGGCAGGCGCAGGGTAGCCCCGCTGTGCCGCAGGACCACGTCGATGCCGCCGCGGGTATGGCCGCATCCCGCGCCCCGGGTCGGCGCGCCTAGAATGACCGCCGCATCATTGTCCTGCAGCATCGCTGCGAACTCCTCGCTGGCCGAGGCCGTCGCGCCGTCCACCAGCACGACCAGCGGCCCGCTCCAGACGCCCGGCTCGAAGGCGAAGGCCAGCGGGGTGAAAACCTCGGCCGCCCACGGCTTGCCGATGAGTTCCGGGTCAAGCGCGGGCGCCGGCCCCGTGCTGTAGATCTCGCCGCCGCCCAGCCACTCGCAGTCGGGGGTCCTCCCCTCGAACAGCGGCGCCGGATCGCACGGCTGCTCCGCCTGCGCCCGGGCCGCGGCGTAGGCGGCCGCATACTGCTCCAGCCGCGCACGGTCTTCAGCCGGCTGGCCGACCGCCGCCTCGCGCATGCGCCGCTCGCCGTCGGCCAGGGCCTCGACCCAGTGAGGGTGACGGACGAAGCCGACCCGCGCCGAGCGCAGCCGCACAGGGGTCACCGTCCGCGCCACCGCCTCGACCCATTCGGCGCCGCCGCCGTTGCCGGCGATATCAACCAGCAGGGTCGCCGCCCCCGCCGCCTCCAGCGCGCGCAAGCGATCCGAAAAATCCCCCGTCACCCGATCGGCGGCCAGGCTCCACAGCCGGTCCATGCAGGCGTCGTCGCACGGCTCGCCCGTCGGCCTCAGCTCGGCCAGGGCGGTTGCGCAAGCCGCCGGATGGGCCTGCGGCGAAAACAGGGCGATGCGGACCACCCCGACCGTCTGACCCTCGACCTCGACGATCCCGGCGGGAAAGCCGCTGTCCCCGTCCAGCGGGCGATATCCGGGAAGGCGGGTCGCCACCGCGCCGCCGTCGCGACCGTCGGGCTTGAAGCCGAGCCGTTCACACGGGGGCCGATCGTCAGCCCGGTCGGCCGCCGCCGACGTTCCCGGCCCGCCCGCGCGCGGCCAGACAAAGTTCACATGGCCGTCGCCCAGATAGCGCTCCAGCCGCTCGAACACCTCGCGCGCCTCGGCCTCGCTGCGGGCCGCCGCCAGCCGCTGGCCGCCCATGGCGAACAGGGCGCCCAGCGGCGCCTCCCGCTCTGTCGCGGCCCATTCCAGATTGGCGTAGTGCGAGGCCATTTCGTGCCGCACCTGTTCAAGGTCAGCGACCCATCCGGCGGCGTCGAAGGCCGGGGTTTCCCGAGCCTCGGACTGGGCGAAGGCGGGGGGCGCGGCGAGCAGCGCGGCCCCCAGGATGACAGCGGCAAGGCGCATGGCGGGCTCCCGAATTCCGCGTTCTATGCCGCGGCCCGGCGAGCTTCACCATTTAAGGAATCGTAATGGGGCCGCCTCAGGCCGCTGCAAGGCCAGCCACCGCCTCGGCCGTGATCTCGAGACTGCGGATGCGCGCGTCGAGGTCGTGGATCATGCCCGTGGTCATGACCTCGTCCACCCCGGTCAGGGCGATGAACTCCTCAAGCTTCGCCCGCACCGTCTCGCGCCCGCCGATCGCCGCATAGGTCAGACGGCTCCCGACCGCCGCGATCTGCCGCGCGTCGAGCACCGCGGTGATGTCGTCCACCGGCGGCTTCAGCCGGCCGGGCTTGCCCGTCACCACCGCCGCGAAGGCCTGCTGCATCGAGGTCGACAGTCGCGCCGCTTCCACATCCGTGTCGGCTGCGAACACATTGAAGGCGGCCATGGCGTAGGGGCGCTCCAGCTGGTTCGACGGCCGGAATCCCGTGCGATAGACATGCAGGGCCTGCAGCAGCAGCTCCGGCGCGAAATGGCTGGCGAAGGCGAAGGGCAGGCCCAGCTGCGCCGCCAGTTCGGCGCTGAACAGGCTGGAGCCCAGCAGCCAGATCGGAACCTTCGCTCCCGCCCCCGGCCAGGCCGTCACCCGCTGACCCTCCACCGGATCGTCGAGGAAGCCCTGCAGCTCCATCACGTCGCGCGGAAACTGGTCGGCGGCCTCGAAATAGCGTCGCAGCGCCCGCGCCGTCTCGCCGTCCGTACCGGGGGCCCGGCCGAGACCGAGGTCGATCCGGCCGGGATGCAGCGCCTCAAGGGTGCCGAACTGCTCGGCGACCACCATGGGGGCGTGGTTGGGCAGCATGACCCCGCCGGAGCCGACGCGGATGGTCCGGGTCGCTGCGGCCACATGAGCCAGAACCACCGCCGTGGCGGCGCTGGCGATGCCCGGCATGTTGTGGTGTTCGGCCAGCCAGAACCGGGTGTAGCCCAGCCGCTCCGCCGCCCGGGCCAGTTCGGTGGTTTCCTGAAGGGCGCGCCGGGCGTCCCCGCCCTCCACGATCGGCGACAGGTCGAGAACGGAGAATGCGGTCATGGCCCCTAGATCGGGTCAGGCCGTTGCGATTCAAGACCCGCTCACGGCTCAGACCGGATGCGTCGGCTCCGGTTTGGGAGGCGGCGCCGGCTCCGGCGTCGACGGCACGTCCGGCAGCGGAATGAATTCCAGATCGTCCTCGGTCGGCAGGGCCATGCGGCCCGCCTTCCAGTCCGCCTTGGCCTGGTCGATCCGCTCCTGTTTCGAGTGGACGAAATTCCACCAGATCAGCCGCGGCCCGACCGGCTCGCCGCCCAGCACCATAACCGTCGACGGCCTGACCGCCCGCACCGTCGGCGCGGCCGTCGGCTCCAGCACGATCATCTGGCCCTCGTGGAAGGTCCGGCCG
Organism: Brevundimonas sp.; assembly: GCF_036676055.1. Lineage (GTDB taxonomy): Bacteria > Pseudomonadota > Alphaproteobacteria > Caulobacterales > Caulobacteraceae > Brevundimonas. Next base: position 42,594 of record NZ_JAKFDS010000031.1, read on the forward strand.
CCGACCTCGATCTCCCCCTTGGCCACATACAGCGCCCGCTCCGAATAGCCGCCGGCGACACCCCGGCCTGGGGGCGGCGTGGTGCGCACGCCCTCGGCCAGCTCCCAGTGCACATAGAACAGCGGCGACGACACCGGCGCCGCCGCCTTCGCCCCATAGGCTTCGCCCGCCACCAGCCGCGCGAACAGGCCGCCGTTCTCATAGGCCGGCTGGCCCTCCTCGCCGTGGTGATGGAAGGACGGATCGACCTCTTCGGACTCCTCGGGCAGGGCGATCCACGCCTGCATGCCGTGCATCGGCCCGCCCTGGCTCTTCTTCAGCGGATCGGTGCGCTCTGAATGGACGATGCCCTTGCCGGCCGTCATCCAGTTGACCTCGCCGGGGCGGATGGCCTGGGTCGCGCCGGTGTTGTCCCGGTGCATGATCTCGCCCTCGAACAGATAGCTCAGGGTCGACAGACCGATATGCGGATGCGGCCGCACATTGATCGCCTCGGCCCCGGGCGCGAACTCGGCCGGCCCCATCTGGTCCAGGAAGATGAACGGCCCGACCATACGCCGGGCGTGGAACGGCAGCACCCGTCCAACCTCGAACCCGCCCAGATCCTTGCGTCGGGCCTCGATCACCATCTCGATCATTGCGGATCCTCCCGGCGCAGCCCGCGCCGAACCGGATTATCCGACGTGCGGGGTGACGATGCCAAGAGGCAGGGCGGTCACATTCTTCACCCCGCGCGTGACGATGTGGCTTTCGCAGTCGGAGACGATGCCGAGGCTCAGCAGCTTCTCGCGCAGGAAACGGTCGAAGGCATGCATGTCCGAGGTGATGATGCGCAGCACATAGTCCTCGCGGCCGGTGATGGTGGCGCACTGCACCACCTCCGGCCAGCCGGCCACGGCGGCCTCGAAGATGTCGAGGTTCTCGGTCGAGGGCAGGTTCAGCTTGACGATGGCGTAGACCTCGAAGTCGAGACCCAGCTTGGTGGCGTCCAGCAAGGTCACCCGCTTGCGGATGAAGCCCGTATCCTCCAGTCTCTTGATCCGGCGCCAGCACGGCGACGCCGACAGACCCACCCGTTCGGCCACCTCGGCCACGGACAGTCCGGCGTCCTGTTGCAGGATGTCCAGAATTCTCGCGTCCACGGGATCCAGATCGTCGGCCAAGGCGTTTCTCCGGTTCTTGTTATGGCGCAATAAAATACCCGCGAACCGGCATATGCAAGGTCAAAATCGAGCGAGCCTTGGCTTGCGGACCATGCTACAGGGCGCCCAGGAAACGCGGTCGGATCAACCGGACGGCAGGACGGAATGAACAAGCCCAACACACAGCCCTTGTCGCTGCGCGTGCCCGAGCCTTCGGGCCGCCCGGGCGACAAGCCGGACTTCAGCCACCTCAAGCTCGACGCGCCCGGCGCCGTCGACCGCCCCGAGGTCTCGACCGCCCCCTTCGACATGCGCGACCACGCCTTCCGGCTGATCCGCGTGCTCGATGACGAGGGCAAGGCCGTCGGCCCGTGGAATCCGAAGCTGGACGCCGAGACCCTGCGCAAGGGCCTCAAGGCCATGATCCTGACCCGCGCCTTCGACGACCGGATGCATCGCGCCCACCGCCAGGGCAAGACCAGCTTCTACATGAAGTGCACGGGGGAAGAGGCCATCGCCGTCGCCCAGGGCATGATCCTCAGCCGCGAGGACATGGGCTTCCCCACCTACCGCCAGCAGGGCCTGCTGATCGCGCGCGGCTATCCGCTCGCGACCATGATGAACCAGATCTATTCCAACGCCTCGGATCCGATCAAAGGCCGCCAGCTGCCGATCATGTATTCGGCCAAAGACTTCGGCTTCTTCACCATCAGCGGCAATCTGGGCACCCAGGTGCCGCAGGCTGTCGGCTGGGCCATGGCCAGCGCCTACAAGGGCGACAACAAGATCGCCATCAGCTGGATCGGCGACGGCGCCACCGCCGAGGGCGACTTCCACAACGCCCTGACCTTCGCCGCCGTCTATCGCGCCCCGGTGATCCTCAACATCGTCAACAACCAGTGGGCCATCAGCTCCTTCCAGGGCATCGCCGGCGGGCTTGAGACCACCTTCGCCTCCAAGGCCATCGGCTACGGCCTCCCAGCCCTGCGTGTCGACGGCAACGACTTCCTCGCCGTCTGGGCCGCGACCCAGTGGGCCGAGGAGCGCGCCCGCACCAATCAGGGCGCGACGGTCATCGAGCTGTTCACCTACCGCGGCGCCCCGCACTCGACCTCGGACGACCCCAGCCGCTACCGGCCCGGCGACGAGCACGAGAAATGGCCGCTGGGCGACCCGGTCATGCGCCTCAAGCAGCACCTGATCGCGCTCGGAGAATGGTCCGACGAGCAGCAGACGGCCGCCGAGGCCGACGCCGTCGAACAGGTCCGCGCCGCCGGCAAGGAGTCCGAGGCCATCGGCACGCTGGGCCAGTCGCGCCCCTCGGTGAAGACCATGTTCGAGGAGGTCTATGCGACCGAGGACTGGCGCATCACCGAACAGCGCCGCGAGGTTGGGGTCTGATCATGGCTGAGCAAACCACCTTCACCGAATCCGATCGCACCGACGGGATCGAGCCCGACATGGTCGACCAGAATCACGCGCCGAAGTCAGAGGCGCCGGCCAACGGCGTCATGCCGATGAATATGATCCAGGCGCTGAACTCGGCCCTGCACGTCAAGATGGCCGAGGACCCCAATGTCCTCAGCTTCGGCGAGGACGCCGGCTATTTCGGCGGCGTCTTCCGCGTCACCGACCAGCTGCAGCAAAAGCACGGCCTGACCCGCAGCTTCGACGCCCCGATCAGCGAATGCGGCATCGTCGCCGCCGCCATCGGCATGGGCGCCTACGGCCTGCGCCCCGTCGTCGAGATCCAGTTCGCCGACTACATC